>JAZNVB010000150.1:0-1935 GCA_045592585.1 Clostridia bacterium | reverse complement strand
GAGCATGACCTGAATTTTCATAGATTAGCAAATCGTTTTTTATGCCTTTTTCGGTCAATGTGTTTATGAAATTTTCTATATGTGAAAAGGGGATAAGTTCATCAATTCTGCCGTGAAAAATGGCGGTTGGAACGCATTTTTCTGAAACATATTCTTGAGGAGATATCTTTTTCAAAGCTTCTTGCTGATGAGTGTTCGTCAGATTTTCTCTGTTGATTTTAACACCGCAACATTTTGAAAGCACACCATATTTCCATTCCTCAAATTCACCTGAAATACCCAATAAGAAATCGGGTTTGGCACAATCAACAGGCGGGCAATAAACACAGACCGCAACAGGTGTAACAGGTGCTTGTTCTGCTTTTGTATAAGCATAAAGAAGAGCAAGATGCGAACCTGCAGAACCGCCTGAAAGGATTGATTTTTCTATGTTAAAACCATGTTTTTTGCATTCAGTTTTTATGGTTTTAAGTGCCTCAGTTATATCGTCAAGCTCGTCAAAAACAGTTGTGTTTTCATCAACATAACGATAGTTCATCGTGGCGGTAATGTAACCCGATTTGACGAAAAAGTCGTTGTCGTGGTGGTGCCCGGATTTATCACCCTGAACCCAACCGCCACCGTGAATGAAAAGTATAACGCCAGAGGTGCATTTGGGGGCTTCAGGAATAAAGATATCAAGCTTGTGCCTTTCGTGGCTTCCGTATGGAATATCTTTCAAAACTATAAAATTGTCCATAATCATTCCTCGGTGAAAACTTTTTTAATTGCTTCAAGGTAAGCATAACCATAAAGGTCATCAGGTTGAAGATAACTGGTTTCGGTCCATTCGTTCCAGCTGTTAACGGTAATGAACGGAACTTTCATAATGCCGTTTGCAATAGAAGAATCTGCAAAGGCCTTGATTTTTTCACAAGCGAGTTTAAAGTTTTCGGGGGTATTGTTTTCCACAACTCCGGGGACAAAATTATTGAATCTTACATTGTTGTCCCACCCTACAGAAATATTGGGATAGAAGGGAATGTTAAGTTTTTTTGATTCTTCAGTTATTGCACCGATATATTTGTCTGTAACATCGGTATAATCTCCGTCAAAATCCGTTGAACAACCCCAATTATAGCTTGTCACCGAATCAGCACCGAGAAAATCGTACATCTCTGTAGAAGAAACTCCCTTTTGAGAATCGGTATCGTCAAGCCAATTAAAAACTCGGTTTCTCCAATGAACAAATTGCAGATGCAAACCCTTAAATCCTGCATCAATAGTCTTTTGACGGAATTTTTCAATAGCTTTTTTACATTCATCACTTGTACCAAAAGAACGGATGAAATTATCAATATCAAAAATCATATAAACAGGGCAACCATCAATGCAGTAATAATTTTCTTTCAAAAAATATTTTTCGATAGTTCTATCGCAGATATTGTCAAAAATATCAGGGGTAACAACACCACTCCATATAACTGTATCAAGGTCATTATCGGAATTTCGCTTATCCCATAAATGAGTAGCGTTATGATTTGCCCACATAAGGCAGAATTTCATTTTATTATTGTTTTTAGCTTTCAAAAAACCATCATTAAGGCAGTTTTCAAGGAATGGTCTGTTATCATACCAATACCAGTCATAAATGAAAACATTTACACCGTGGGAAACAGCACAATCTATCTGCATTTCCATAACAGAACTATCTGCTTCATTCACATAGCCCCAAGTGGGTATTCGTGGCCAACGGCAACCATCATAGCCCTTGTTAGTCATAGCCTTAACCGTCTGCCATTCACCGATACCATCGGGCCAGAAAATGCGGGTTCTTGGCTCATCTCCTGTATAAGACGGCCAGACAAATGCAGCAATATCATAGTTTTTCATAATAATCCCTCGCAGTGTGGTTTGATATATTGGATTATAACATAAAAAGTCACCTTTGTCAGT
>JAZNVB010000149.1:0-2269 GCA_045592585.1 Clostridia bacterium | reverse complement strand
GAAGCAATCTATAAGAGTGCCGAAACAGGCGAAACAATCGAATTTTAATCGGAGGAATATATCATGAAATTAGGAGTAATGAATCCCGTTATCAATTATATGCCTTTTGAAGATGCATTAAAGTATCTTTCAAATCTCGGTGTTGAATGTATCGAAATCGGTGCAGGCGGCTATCCGGGCGATGCACACTTAAAACCCGAAGAAGTTTTGGGCAATCAGGCAAAGATTGATGAATATAAAGCATTATTGAAAAAATACAACCTTGAAATTTCAGCAATAAGCTGTCATGGAAATCCATTGCATCCAAACAAGGAAATTGCAGAAGGTTTTCACAATCAGTTCAAAAATGCAATTTTAGTTGCTGAAGCACTTGATGTTGATACTGTAATCGGTTTTTCCGGCTGTCCCGGTGACTGCGACGAGTCAAAAAATCCAAACTGGGTTACTTGTGCATGGCCAAATGACTTTGGCGATATTTTGAAGTGGCAATGGGAAGAAAAGGTTATCCCTTACTGGAAGGATATGGCTGAATTTGCAAAGGCTCACGGAATAAAGAAGATTGCTTTTGAAATGCATCCGGGCTTTGTGGTTTATAACCCCGAAACACTTTTAAAATTGAGAGAAGCAGTCGGCGATATAATCGGTGCAAACTTTGACCCAAGCCATTTATTCTGGCAAGGAATTGACCCTGTATATGCTATTAAAGCTCTGAAGGGTGCAATTTATCATTTCCACGCAAAAGATACAAAAATTGATGAATACAACACAAAGGTTAACGGTGTTCTTGACACAAAATCTCTAGGTGATATTGTTAACCGTTCATGGTTATTCAGAACTGTTGGCTACGGTCATGGAACTGAAGTATGGAACGATATTATAAGCACCCTGAAGACTTGCGGTTATGACGGTGCAATAAGTATTGAACACGAAGACGCATTGATGTCACCAACAGAAGGTCTTGAAAAGGCAATAGCATTTTTGAAGAACGTTTTAATTCACGAAAACGCTGGAGATATGTGGTGGGTATAACCCAAGGAGGAATACATCATGGATAAACATAAGATAGGTATAATTGGTTTCGGTGGGATGGCCAATTACCACGTTGATACTTTAGTTAAAGAAAACTATGAAAGAGCAGTTCATAAAGGAGTTTATGATATAAACAGCGAAAAATATGAGCTTGCACAGAAAAAGGGACTTGCAATTTATAACTCATTTGAAGAAATGCTTGCAGACGACGAAATTGATATTATTTTGGTTTCAACCTCAAATGAAGTACATAAGGAATTATCTATCCAAGCCTTAAGAGCCGGAAAGAATGTAATATGCGAAAAACCTGTTACCCTTTCAACAAAAGAACTTGAAGAAATTATGGCTGTTGCAAAAGAAACAGGCAAGCTATTCACAATCAATCAGAACAGAAGAACAAACTACGACTTTATCCAGATGCGTCGTCAGGTTGAAAAAGGTGCTATCGGCAAGCCGTATGTTATTGAATCAAGAGTTGAGGGCTCGAGAGGTATGCCGACAGGCTGGAGAACTATCAAGGCCTTGGGCGGCGGTATGATGCTTGACTGGGGTGTTCATCTTATCGACCAGATTATGTATATGTACAACGAAAAGGTTGTGAGTGTATTCTGTCAGATGTTCAGCTTGCAGTATCCCGATGTGGATGATAACTTCCGTCTTATTATGACCTTTGAGAGCGGTTTGGTTGTTCAGATTGAAGTTGGCACAAACAACTTTATTGCTCACCCAAGATGGTATGTTTTAGGTGATAAAGGTACTTTACAGGTTAACGACTGGAGCTGCGAAGGAAAGGTTGTTCGTTGCAACGATAAAGAAAGCGAATGGGCAGAAGAAATTGTCTATACAAAAGCAGGCCCTACAAAAACAATGGCTCCAAGAAGTGAACAGTCAACAGAAACTATTACTTTATCAGCAGATGATGTTGAAGATGTGTTTGACAGTTTAAGTGTTGTATATACACAGTTAATTGATGCTATTGAAGGCAAAGCAGAACTCACAATCACAGCCGAACAGGCTTTGAGAGTTATGAAGGTTATGGAGGCTGCTTTTGAGTCGGCAGAAACAGGTAAATCTATTACCACAGACATATAAGGGGTGTTTTTATGATTAGAGTAACTGTATGGAATGAATACAGACACGAAAAAGAGAGCAAAGATATCAGAGCTATTTACCCCGATGGCATTCATGGTCAGAAAGTCGGATCGTAGCCATGTCGTTCTGTGAGCCAAGGAGTTGCATC
>JAZNVB010000148.1:0-15109 GCA_045592585.1 Clostridia bacterium | reverse complement strand
ACCCACATATGTTATAATATAATCGGCTGAAAATGATAATTATTTTAACGAAGAAAGGGGTTTAATTAAAAAAATGAATATTATTTGCAATAAAAATATATTAAATGATGCAATAAGTTCTGTATCTAAAGCAGTTTCAACACATTCCAATTTTCCTATACTTGAAGGAATTCTTATAAAGGCAGACATTGAAGGTATAATTACCTTTGTTTCAAATGATATGGAAATGGGAATTGAAGCAAAAATTGAAGGACGTGTTATAAAAAACGGTCAAACAGTTCTTAATGCAAGAATGCTTGGAAATATTATAAAAAACCTCCCTTCGGAAGAAGTATATATTGAAACAAATGAAATTAACTTCTGCACAATTAAAAGTGGAAATGCAAAATTTGAAATAATGGGATTAAATCCTGCTGATTTTCCGGAACTTCCTCTTGTTGATAAGGAATATTCTATAAAGGTTAAAAGCAGTTCATTAAAGGAAATGATTTCAAAAACAATTTTCTGTACATCTCTTAGTGACAATAAACCTGTTTTAAAGGGTTGTCTTGTTGATATTAAAGATGATGTTATAAAAATGGTTGCAACTGACAGCTTTAAGCTTGCTATAAGAACATATCATCTTGATTCCAGCTATGAAAGTAAAAGATTTATTGTTCCTGCTAAAACATTGGGAGAAGTAAATAAAATAATTAAAGAAGTTGAAGATGTAGTTGAAATTAACTGTACTTCAAAAAATGCGGTATTTACCTTTGAAAATTATAAAATAGTTACAAGACTTATAGAGGGTGAGTATTTAAAATATGAAAGTGCAGTTTATAATGATGGTGAAATTGAGCTGATTTGTCCTTTAGGAGAATTTTTTGATAGTGTTTACCGTGCTTCTCTTATTATAAACGGAAATTCAAATGATGCTCCTGTAAAACTTAAAATTATGGATAATAATATAAATGTTTCCTGCGAAACTATTATTGGAAACGTGGATGATAATATAAGCGTCGAAACAGGTAATTCAAATCTTGAAATTGGATTTTTTAATGAATTTCTTCTTGATGTTTTAAGAGCCTGCGATGACGAAACGGTTAAGATAAGCTTTAAAAAGAACATAAATCCTATGATTATAAGGCCGCTGGAAGGAGATAAATATTTATATCTTCTTTTGCCCAGAAAACTTAAATAATGATTGTAAAAGATATATATTTTAAAAATTTTAGAAATTATGAAAATGAAAAATTTGAATTTCATGATAAATTAAATATAATATATGGAAATAATGCTCAGGGAAAGACAAATGTTCTTGAAGGCATATATATGTTTTCTTTAGGAAAATCAAACAGAGCTTCAAAGGATTTTGAAATGATAAAATTTGGAGAAGATTTTGCTGAAATTCTTATGAATTTTAAATCTAAAGGAAACGAAACTTCCGGAGAAATAAAAATTCAAAAATTAAAAAAGAAAAAAATATTTATAAATGAAATACCTGTATCAAAAAACAGCGAGCTTGTAGGAAGATTTAATGTTGTATTTTTTGGACCGGAATATTTAAGTCTTATTCGAGAAGGCCCAAAAAAACGCCGAAAAAATATCGATGTTATGATAAGTCAGCTACGGGTTGGTTATGTGGCAGCACTTTCAGATTTTAAAAGATTGATAGAACAAAAAAACAATCTTTTAAAAGAAGAAAAGATAGATAAAGTTTTTCTTGATGTATTAAATGAAAAAATAATCGATTTATCTTCATATATAATCAAAATAAGGTATGAATATATAAAGAAAATAGAGAAAATTGCTCAAAAAATACAACTGGATATATCTGATGATAAAGAAAAACTTGAAATGAATTATATCTCGTGTAATATGAACATTGATGAAAAAATAGTAAGTGAAATAAAAAATATTTTAAAAGAAAAATCAAAAGTTGTTTTTGAAAAGGAATTAAGATACAGAGAGAGTATATTAGGTCCACATAGAGATGATATAGAATTTATGATTAATGGCAAGGATCTAAAATTATTTGGTTCTCAGGGGCAGCAAAAAACTGCAGTTCTTGTCCAAAAAATAGCAGAGGTAGAACTTTTTTGTGAAGAAATTGGGGAGTATCCTGTTCTTCTTCTTGATGATATAATGAGTGAACTTGACAGCATTCGTCAGGATTATGTAATTAATAAGCTTCAAAATATGCAGATTTTTATTACCTGCACCGATAGAGAAAAATTTATAAATATGGAATCAGGTAAGTTTTTTAAAATTGAAAAAGGAAGTATAAAAGAATGTACTTGCATTTAGGCAGCGATACTGTTGTAAATACGAAAAATATAATATCTATTCTTGATTTGGAAAGTACTTCAATATCGAAATATTCAAAAGAATTTTTGAAGATTGTTGAAGAAGAAGGTTTTGTAAGAAATGTTTCGGAAGAAATACCAAAATCCTTTGTTGTTTGTGAGGAAAATGGACAGTCGGTTATTTATATAACTAATATATCTACAAAAGCTTTGGCAGGAAGAATAAAAAAATACAGAGAAGAATGATTTTAGTTTTTTAAATACCAAAAAACTACTCAATTTAATTGAGACAGAAAGGTAAAGGTTTAAGATTATGGAAGATATTATCACAAAAACACCTGTTGAAAATTCTTATGACGAAAGTAATATTCAGGTTTTAGAAGGGCTTGAGGCTGTAAGAAAAAGACCCGGTATGTATATTGGATCAACAACCTCAAGAGGACTTCATCACCTTGTATATGAAATTGTTGATAACTCTATTGACGAGGCCCTTGCCGGTTACTGCAAGGAAATACAGGTAACTATTAAAGAAGATAATTCCATAACGGTTCGTGATGACGGACGTGGTATACCTGTTGGTATTCAGGCTCAAACCGGACTTCCTGCTGTTGAGGTTGTATTTACTATTCTTCACGCAGGCGGCAAGTTTGGCGGTGGAGGATACAAGGTATCAGGAGGTCTTCACGGTGTTGGTGCATCTGTTGTTAACGCCCTTTCTGAATATCTTGAAGTAGAAATTTGTGATGGTTCACACATCTACTACCAAAAATACGAAAGAGGAACAAAACTTAACGAGTTAAAAATTATAGGAGATACCGACAAAACAGGTACATTTGTTCACTTTAAACCTGATTACGAAATATTTGAGGAACTGGTTTATGATTATGATATTCTTCTTAAAAGACTTCGTGAACAAGCGTTTCTTAATGCAGGTGTAAGAATTGTTCTTCTTGATGAAAGACCTAATGAAAAAGGTGTAGAAAGAAAAGATATCCTTCACTATGAAGGTGGTATTAAAGAGTATGTTGAATACCTTAACAGAAATAAAAATGCAATTCACGAGGGAGTAATATATGTAAATTCGATTCGTGAAAATTCAGAAGCAGAAATTGCAATTCAGTACAATGACAGCTATACAGAAGATATAATGAGTTTTGCCAATAATATAAATACAACCGAAGGCGGAACACATGAAACAGGCTTTAAGGCTGCTTTAACAAAAGTTATAAATGATTACGCCAGAGCCCATAAACTACTTAAGGATAATGAAGAAAACCTCAAGGGTGAAGATACCCGTGAAGGTATAGCCTGCGTAATATCGGTAAAAGTAACCGAAGCACAGTTTGAAGGACAGACAAAAACAAAACTTGGCAACAGCGAAATAAGAACAATCGTTGAAAAAATGGTAAATGAAAAGCTTGCTGAGTTTTTGGAAGAAAATCCTGCTGTTGCAAAAATTGTTGTTGATAAGGCGATGACAGCATCCCGTGCAAGAGAAGCTGCAAAGAGAGCAAGAGATAATACAAGAAGAAAGTCAGCTCTTGAAAGTAGTACACTTCCGGGTAAACTGGCAGACTGTTCATCAAGAGATACAGAATTTACAGAAATATATATCGTCGAAGGAGATTCTGCGGGTGGTAGTGCAAAGCAGGGACGTGACAGACGTTTTCAGGCGATTCTTCCTCTTTGGGGAAAAATGCTTAACGTTGAAAAATCGCGTATTGATAAAGTGTTCAGCAACGAAAAGCTTCTTCCTGTAATTACTGCAATAGGTGCAGGAATTGGTCCCGATTTTGATGTTTCAAAAATAAGATACGGCAAAGTTGTAATTATGGCCGATGCCGACGTAGACGGTGCTCATATCAGAACTCTTCTTTTAACGTTCTTCTTCCGTTATATGGAGCCTCTTATAAGGGAAGGACACGTTTATATTGCGCAGCCTCCGCTTTATAAGGTTTATAAAGGTAAAAAAGTAATTTATGCGTATAATGAAGAGGACCTGCAAGCAGCGCTTGAACAAATTCCTGATGCATCTATTCAGAGATACAAGGGTCTTGGTGAAATGAACCCTGAGCAGTTGTGGGAAACAACAATGGATCCCGAAAAAAGAATTATGCTCCGTGTTGATCTTGAAGATGCAAGACGTGCCGACGAAATATTTACAATTCTTATGGGCGATAAAGTTGAACCAAGGCGTGACTTTATTGAAGAACATTCAAGGTCGGTAGTAAATTTGGATATTTGATAAAGAAAAAGGTGATTTTTAGTTGAATATCCTAAGAAGATTGTTTTATATTGTTTTAACCTTAATATGTATAATTTTCATTTATATCAAAGGATATAGTATAGAAAATGGATTTACATATTCTGAAATAAGAAGTAAAACAGTAGAAATGGTGCTATTAGTTATCTTGCCAGTTATTTTTGCAGATAAATTGGTCAGCAAAATAGTAGAAATAATACAAAAAAAGAATAAATAAAAAGGGAAAAGTATTATGAGCAAAGCAGATAAAATCTTTGTGGAAATGTGCAAGGATATAATTGAAAATGGTTGGTCAGACGGGGAGGTTGATGTTCGTCCCAGGTGGGAAGACGGAACTCCGGCTCATACTACAAAAAAATTCTGTGTAGTTAACAGATATAATTTAGCAGAGGAATTTCCTATTTTAACTCTTCGTCGTACCTATCTTAAAAGTGCTCTTCATGAAATTTTGTGGATATGGCAGAAGAAATCCAATAATATAAAGGATTTAAAACCCCATATTTGGGATAGCTGGGCAGACGAAAACGGCTCAATTGGCAAAGCATATGGATATCAGATGGGTGTTAAGCACAAATATCCAGAAGGTGAGTTTGACCAGGTTGATAGAGTTCTTTATGATTTAAAGAATAATCCATACAGCCGCAGAATTATGACAAACATTTATGTTCACCAGGATTTAAATGAAATGAATTTATACCCTTGTGCATACAGTATGACCTTTAATGTAACAGGAAACAAATTGAATGCTGTTCTTAACCAGCGTTCACAGGACGTGTTGGCGGCAAACAACTGGAATGTAGTGCAGTATGCAGCTTTGGTTCATATGTTTGCTCAGGTAAGCGGTTTGCAGGTGGGTGAATTTGTTCATGTTATTGCGGATGCACACATTTATGACAGACATATACCGGTAATTAAAGAGCTTATTAAAAGAGAACAGTTTGAAGCGCCAAAGCTTATCATAAACAAGGATATAAAAAATTTCTATGATTTTACCGTAGACGACTTTGAATTGGTTGACTATAAGTATGGCGAAGAGGTAAAGAATATTCCTGTTGCTATTTAGGGGATTGGAGAAACTTATGAACATAATTGCAGCTGCAGATTTAAACTGGGGAATAGGAAAAGACAACGATCTACTTGACCATATTACCGAAGATATGAAGTTTTTCAGAGAAAAGACCACAGGCTCGGCAGTTATTATGGGGAAGAATACATTTCTGTCCTTTCCAAATCAAAAACCGCTGCCAAAACGCCTTAACATAGTTCTTACAAGTGACAAAAACTTCAGGTGCGAGGGCATAGTTGTGTGTTCGTGTATGGAAGATGCCATAAAAACAGCACAAAAGGAGTATGCTGACGATAAAATATTTTTTATCGGCGGCGAGTCGGTATATCGTGCTGCGGTGGATTATGCTGATACAGCATATATTACCAAAATAGATAACAAATATGATGCAGACAGATTTTTAGTAAATTTTGATGAATTGGATAATTGGAAAGTTGTTTGCGAAGAAATGTTAAAAACGGAAAAAGGAATATATATAACCTTTGTTACTTACAAAAAAGAAATATAAAAGGGCATAAATGCCCTTTTTGCATGATATAAAAAAGAAATAAGTCCAAAAAGTGAGGGGCTAAGATGATAAACGTAAAAAACCTTACAAAAATATACAAAATATACAATAAGGTTGGCGACCGGATTATGGAGTCGCTTTTCCCTAAAAAATATAAGGATAAAATAAAAGAATTTTACGCCCTTTCGGACATAAATTTTTCAATCAAAACAGGAGAAACCGTTGGTATAATAGGAAAAAATGGCTCGGGAAAATCCACTCTTTTAAAAATTCTTACGGGGGTTACAAACCAGACCTCCGGCGAAAAAGTCATTAACGGAACGGTATCAGCACTTTTGGAGCTGGGAACAGGATTTAATCCTGAATATACAGGCATTGAAAACATTTACCTTAACGGAACAATAATGGGAATGAAAAAAGAGGAAATTGACAGTAAGGTGGATGAAATAGCCCAATTTGCAGAGATAGGTGAATTTATAGACCGTCCGGTAAAGAGTTATTCCAGCGGTATGTTTGTACGTCTTGCGTTTGCTGTTGCCATAAACACGGATCCCGATATTCTTATTGTTGACGAGGCATTGGCGGTTGGTGACTACAGATTTCAGGCGAAGTGCTACAATAAGTTCGAGGAGCTTAAGGCACAGGGCAAAACAATTCTGTTTGTAAGCCATGATGTTGATGCAGTACGTCGTTTCTGTGACCGAGCTATATGGCTTGACTCCGGAAAGCTTATTATGGACGGCGAGGTATGCGAAGTAACTTCAAAATATATGGAATTTATAACGAGCAACGAAACAGATGCCGAGGCGTGTGTAAAAGGTTTAAATAAAAAAACCGAGGAGCTTCTGGAGCAGGAAAAGGAATTTAATGAAATAAATCGTTTTGGTTCAAAAGTAGGTTGTATAAAAAATGTAAGAGTATCAAAAGGGGATAAAGAGACAGAAGTATTTTTCTCAGGAGATACAATCACTGTGGAAACAGTTGTAGATGTACCGGCAGATGCAGACCTTTCAACTACGGGCCTGGCAATTTCACTTAAGGATAAAAATGGCATGGACCTTATGGTTGTGGCTCTTCATGACTATGATATGAGATTTAAAAGAACAGGAAAAAACATTATCAGTATTACATTCCCGGGATATCTTAACGTGGGGGAATATACTCTTACAGTTGGTCTGGAAATGCGACATACGTTGCCGATTAGCTATTATGACTACATTGAAGGGGCAGCCTATATAAAAATCATGTGTGACAAGGAATATTTTGGTGTTTTAAAGGTGCCGGCAGAAATCACCATAGGAGATTAAAATGGATAATTTGAACAATGCTCAAAACGTTGATTTAAATAGTAGAATAGAGGAGCTTCAGAAAGAGAAAAGACAGTTGGAGGAGAGAATAGAGGCAGACCGAAATGCCATTATGCAGATTCAGTTTGAGGCAAATCAGCATAAGCAGGAGGAGCTTGACCTTCACGAAACCTATGTCTGGAGGACTGGTTTAAAAATAGAAAAAATTCTGCAAAAAACGGGAATTTCCTTTATAAGATCGCTGCTTGTTCTTTCTGATTACAAACGAATGGGGATGATGGTAACTCTTCGCAAGGGGATTACCGAGGCGCTGTTGAGAGAAAATGTAAGCCACAACAAGCGCCGAAAATTGCAGTTGTGCAAGGCAAAGTTCAACAGATACAAAAACGAACGCAACAAAATGGCGGAAAATTTATCCACAAGAATTGAAGTTCCGTGTAAAAAGGGCCTTGTGTCAGTTGTTTTGCCGGTGTATAACGGGGCAAATATTATTGAAAAATCAATTACTTCGGTACTTAACCAAAGCTATAAAAATATTGAACTCATCATTGTTAATGACGGTTCTACAGATAAAAGCCTGGAGATTGCAAAACACTTTGCAGAGCATGATAATCGTATAAAAATCATTGATCAGGATAACAAAAAACTTCCCACGGCGCTTTCTGTAGGATTCCGTGTCGCAAAAGGAGAGTTCTTCACCTGGACAAGTGCTGACAATATAATGATGCCCGACTGTGTGAAAATTCTTGTTGAAAATCTGGAACGCAAGCCTGAAACTGCGATGGTTTACGGCAATATGAAGCTTATTAACAAGACAGGTGGGATAAAAAGAGGGCATTTTTGGTTCGAAAAACCGTTTTTTTCGGGGAATGTCTGTTTTCCAAAAACAGCAGATGCCATTAACACCTTTGCAAATAACACAATAGGTGCTGCATTTATGTACAGAAAAAGCGCTGCATACATACTTGGGGATTATTCGAAATATAAAACAAATTTAGAGGACTACGATTATTGGATGAGAATGAATTCTCTGCTTAAAATAGAGCATATAGATGAAGAAAAGCCCATTTATAAGTATAGAATTCACAAAGAATCGTTAACGGCTCATGATAAGGAACTGGGAATTACCAAAAATCGTTACAAGCTGATGGTTCTTGATGATTTCAGGCGTGACTTTTATATGTCGGTTCTTGTATGGATTGTGGAAACCGAGGATGCGAGTAACCGGTATTATCTTGATTTTGTTGAGGCGATAAAAAATGCCGGGCATATGATTTTTACCAGAGAAGAGGCAAACTCTATAGTTTTCCCTGAAAAATATTCCTGCGTTTGCTATGCTTATTTCGGGAAAGGCGAGAACGCAACAACTGCAGGAATTAAAGTTAATCTTTCAGGAACAGTGCTGATGTCGGATAACGGTGTTTCGGCTGAGGGCTTTGACATTCAGGCAACTGCAGACGATAAAGCCGTGCTTGAAGAGCTTCCGGATTATTGCGGATGGTTCCGTGTGAACGACGGAAAAACATTATTCGACCTTGCAGATACAAAGATAAAAAATAAAATTCTTTATGGGCTTGAAAAGCAGATCGATGAGCCGGATGAATACGAAAGAAAGATTTCTATAATAATTTGCACCTATATGCGTGGAGAAAAACTGATAGATGCAATATGGTCGGTGATTCGTCAGTCAATGAGCAAAAAGGAGTATGAAATTATTGTTGTAGATAATGCTCCGCTGACATCGGGAATACAGGAAGCAGTAGAGGAATTTCAACGAAAGTATCAGGAATTTAATGGTTTTATAAGATATATGGCTGTTCCCCAAAAGGGACTGTCTTACGCGCGTAACGGCGGAATGTGGAATGCAAAGGGCGAGTATCTTCTGTTTTTGGATGATGATGTTCTTGCAGATTATTATCTTCTTGAAGAAATTCATACCGGGTTTAAATATCATCCGCATGTGGGAATTGTGGGCGGACAAGTGATACTTGACAGGCCGTTTCCAACGCCAAAGGTTTTGCGAAAGGGCTGGGAAAGTTTGTGGAGTCAGTTTAAAATATCAGGCAACGCTTTTCGTGAGGTTAACCAGCAGTTTGAGTTCCCTTATGGTGCTGATTATGGAGTAAGGAGATCGGCCATATGGAGGATAGGCGGCTTTCGTATGTGTTATGGCAGAGTTGGGAACGATTTTGCCGGTGGTGAGGAAACAGCTCTTGCGTTTAAGATGCTGCAAACAGGATATGGGATTGGTCTTCAACCCAGAGCAAAGGTCCTTCACCGGGTTGACCATTCACGTTTTACCCACGAGCATGTTAAAAAGACTATCCGAGCGGGCGTAGTTACAACATACAGGTTTTTCTGCGACTTACATACGGACATCGGGTGGACAAAGCGTTACGTGAAAAGCCAGAAAAAAATAACAGAAAAAGAAATAAAAATACTTACAAAGAAGAAAGCAGATCCCCTTGACATTTTTTATAAAAAATCATACCACGATGCATGGGAAAGGCTTCTTGAATACATGGAAGAAATAAATTTGGGAAGGTAGGATTTCATCGATGTTCAGTTATTTAAAAAAACTCCTGTTTGGAGTGGGTAAACCTGAAGAAAAGCCACTCAATCTTTACCAATATAAATTCTTGAGATATAAGGAAGAACGGGATGAAAAATATCCCCTTAACCTAGCCAAGATACATGTACCTATGGTAAAGGACCTGATTTCGGTGGTTCTTCCTGTATACAACGGTGGAAATATTCTTGCCGATTCTATTGCTTCGGTTCTTCGCCAGACATACAAGAATTTCGAACTTATTATAATTAACGACGGATCAAAAGATAATACACTGGAGTTAGCCGAAAGCTTTGCAAAAAAAGACAACCGAATTCGTGTTCTCACCCAGGAAAACAAAAAAATTCCACGCACATTGTCACGGGGCTTTCGTGAAGCAAAGGGCGAATTCCTGACCTGGACAAGTGCAGATAATGTGATGGACGAAAATTTTCTCGAAAAAATGGTTGCGGAGCTTAAAGAAAATCCTCAGACTGCAATGGTCTGGGGAAATATGCGTTTAATAAATGCAAAAGGCAAGAAGTATTCAAAACATGGCTGGTTTGAGTATCCTATTGGCAGCGGAAATGTAATATTTCCTAACAATGCGTATGAGCTTAACACATATGCCAACAATACAATAGGTGCGGCGTTTATGTATAGAAAAGCTGCTGCAGAAATCTTGGGCTGCTATTCAAGCTACAAGCACACCCTGGAGGATTATGATTATTGGATGAGAATGAATTCTCTTCTTACCCTTCGTCATACATCATTTATGCAACCAATATATTCGTATCGATGGCATGATGGGTCCCTCACGGCAAAGGATAAGGAATTAGGGATTACCGCAAACCGGTATAAACTGATGGTTTATGATGATTTCAGACGCGATTTCTATCTGACCCCATTGATTTGGTATATAAAGTCTGACGAGAAGAACAGAGAAATTGCCGAAAGCTTTAAAAAGCAGCTAGAAAAAGCGGGACACATTATTCTTGTTAAAGAGGATTTTTCGGAGTTGTTTTTCGGAGGAAGTACATCTAACATGATATATGCAGCATTTGGTGAAATCCAACCCGACGTCACTCTCCCGCACGATGCGATAAAAGTATCCGTCAATTCATACAATGAAGAAGGATTTGATTTTAACATAGCTCTCAGCGACTGTGTTGATGTAAACTACGAAGGATACAGGGCAGATGATATTGAAGCAATGTTTTCTTTTGTTGACGCCAAAGCAAAAAACGATATGCTGTATGCTCTTGAAGGACGTATTCAAGAGAATGAATATACAAAAAAATTATCTGTTGTTTTGTGTACACACAAAATGTCTGACACCCTAAAAGATTGTATGGAGGCGCTGTGTAACCAAAATGCGGATCCCGAGGCTTTTGAAATTATCTTTGTAAATAACAATATCCGCGAAACGGTGCTTAAGGAATATGTGCAGGACGTACGTCAGAAATATCCTTTCCTTTCGATTAACTATATAACTGCTCCGCAAAAAGGTCTTTCGTTTGCCCGCAACTGCGGTTTATGGGCGGCAAAGGGTGAAATTATTCTGTATGTGGATGATGATTCAATTGCAAAAAAGTCTGTAGTGAGAGAAACAATAAAATCATTCGAGGGACGACCAAAGCTTGGTGTATGCGGTGGGCAGGTATTGCTTACCGTTCCAGAAAGTGCAAAGAATCTGGTTAACGATAAAACCATCGGATTGTGGAGTAATTTTGAAATTGATGGTTCAGGCTTCCGGTATTCAAAGGATTATGGAGAGTTCCCATATGGAGCAAATTTTGCTGCCAGAAGCGAGAGCTTGCGTATGATTGGCGGATTCAGGTGTAACTATGGCAGAGTGGGAAATAATTATGCCGGAGGAGAAGAAACACTTGTTTGTTTTATGATGGAACAAATAAATATGAAGGTTGGTCTTAATGCGGATTCAGTTATAGAACACCGTGTAAATGCCGATAGATTTACTATAGAACATATTCAAAAAACTGCTTATTCGGGAATAATGACACAGTTCCGTCTTCGCCGTGACCTTTATGCTCCACAGGATTGGAACGACATAAATATTCGTGAACGTGCAGTAAAAGCCGAGAAAGCGGCAAAGGGCGAGCCTTTGGACAGTGCATCACATATCTACTATGCATCAATGGCGAAGGCGTTTCATGAAGTTTTGTCATTAAGACAAAGTGATTATGAGTATCTGACAAAAAATAAAAGCAGATAGTTAATGGAGAAACAGAGTTATGTTCAAAAAAATGCAATGGAAAATAGTTGTGATTTTTGTAGCATTGGTTCTTGCTATTATGCTTGTTGTAGGAGCGTATATGTTTAACAGTATCGTTAAAATGTATACAAATTCCTTTAATGAGCAGATGGATAAAGTTATGTCTGGAGAATTTACCGCTGTAATGACAGAAACACTTACATCCAATCTGCAGGGGCAAGACAAGGTAAACCGGATAAATACGGTTATCTCGGCATATTCTGGTCAACTAGGGCTTTCCGAACAGCGCCAGTGTGCTGTTCTTAATGCGGTTGATGCATCAAGAATTGTAACAACGGGTGCAGGAGTAGAGGCTCTGGAAAAAACACCAAACATCCTTCAGGCAATGAACGGACAGGTTGGTAAAAGTTCGCAGTTTACTTCTGAATATATGGATTATGCGTATTTCATAGAGGGAGGAACAGAAGATTACATTATCTATGTAAAAGATAATAAGCAGGGCGTAAATGTTTTAACTCAGAACATGCTTTATATTATAATCCAGGCGCTTTTGTTCGGCGCATTGGCATCTGTTCTTTTGGGATTTTTCCTTTCAAAAACCATCACAAACCCTATCTCAATTCTCACCGAAAAGGCGGAGGATTTTGCCGAAGGAAATTTTGACTCCAACCTTGAAGTTTTTTCTCAGGACGAAATAGGAACACTGGTTGAAACCTTTAACTACATGGGTGGAGTAATGAAAAACGCAATAAATGCCGTTGCAAGTGAAAAGCACAAACTGGAAGTTATTCTGGAAAACATAAACAACGGAATCATAGCATTCAGCACAACTCAGGAAATAATATCAATAAACAGCGCTGCAAAAAATATGTTGAACATTGATGAAACCGAAGATATACGATTTGATAAATTCTTTGAAGGATTTAACTCAAACATTTGTATGGCAGAGTTTATGTACCTTACAAAATTCAGAGCTGAAAGCCGAGAGATTGAGGTAAACAACAAGCATATCAAGGCGTATTTTCTGCCGTTCAGGATGGAAGAAAATCTTGTAGCCGGCGTGGTATGCGTTTTTAATGATGTTACCGAGGAATTTAACCTTGACAGATCCCGAAAGAAATTCGTTGCAGAGGTTTCCCATGAGTTAAAGACTCCCCTCACAACAATCGGAACCTATACCGAAACACTTCTTGATAATTACCCTGTGGGCAAAGAAATGGAAATTTCGTTCCTGAAGACCATACAAAACGAAACCTTTAAAATGACAAATCTTGTTAAAAATCTGCTCACACTTTCTAAATTTGATGCACAGAGTGTTGAAATGAATATGGAAGCTTTTGATCTGGGCGATATGCTCAGAGAGGTGGTTGAAACCTTTCGCATTGAGGCAGAAAATAAAAATCAGGAACTTCTTTTCAATGTGGTAAATGCACTTCCTTTGGTATATGCAGACAGATTTCAGTTGGAACGTGCGGTTAAAAATATTGTATCAAACTCAATGAAATACACACCGGAAAACGGCACAATCGGTGTTTATGCAGGATTTGTGGGTAACGAGATTTATATCAAGATAGAGGACAACGGCATTGGTATTCCTGAAGGCGACATTGAACATATTTTTGAGCGGTTTTATCGTGTGGATAAAGCGCGTTCCCGTGAACAGGGTGGCACAGGATTGGGTCTTGCAATCGCCAAAGAAATTATCGAAAATCACAAAGGAACAATTTCTATGGAAAGTAAACACGGTGAGTTTACTCGTGTAATAATTAAGCTGCCTATGAATGCGTTATAAATTATTGACAAAATAACACAAAAAATAAAAACATTTGTCATTGACTAATTGCTGATTGTGGGATATACTTAATTTATCCGATGTCAAAGAAAGGAGGCGCATATGTCTTATGGCGAACGACAAAACAAAAATTAAATCTGTTTCCAAAAACAAAAAAACCTTTCATGATTATTTCGTGGATGAGACATATGAAACCGGAATTTCTTTATTTGGCACCGAGGTAAAGTCTGTTCGCGAAGGAAAGGTAAACCTTAAAGACAGTTATGTGTCGGTAAAAACAGGCGAAGCTATCTTAATAGGAATGCATATCTCACCCTATGAAAAAGGAAATATTTTCAACAAGGATCCTTTAAGACCGCGCAAATTGCTGCTTCATCGACGGGAGATAAACAAGCTTATCGGTCTTACTCAGCAGCAGGGGTACACACTTATTCCTTTGGAGATATATTTTAAGGGCTCTTATGTTAAGGTTGCTCTTGGTCTGTGTCGGGGCAAAAAGAATTATGATAAACGGGATGCAATTGCTGAACGTGATGCAAAAAGGAATATCGACCGTGCTTTAAAGGAACAGCTCAGATAAATTAAATATGGGGGCGTAATGGTTTCGACGGGGATTTTGAAGTATTTGGAGCGAGTCGCAGTGGCAACTGCGTTAACAATGTCAAACTTAAAATTAAACGCTAATAAGAATTTAGCTTACGCTGCCTAAGTTATAGGCGCTGCCCGCTTCCTGTTACCGCGATGGGAAATCCGGGTATCAACGCTTGCGGTGAACGTGAATCTGAAAAGCTTTGATCAGGTCATGAACTTATGAAGCTACCGGTTATTACAGTTTGTTTGTGGGCTGCAATAATCGGGAAATATGACCACAAACTACACTCGTAGCGCCGGATATGAATAGATTTTCGGACAGGGGTTCAACTCCCCTCGCCTCCACCATTCCAGACCACCATTTGATGAAAATCAAGTGGTGGTCTTTTCTCATTTTCAAAGGAATGTACTTTGCCTGTAAAACCGAGAATATAAAAAACATTGAGGGCTATGGTGACATAGCCCTCAAATACATCTACTCTATCAACAAATATCTCAAACAACTTTTTGAGT
>JAZNVB010000147.1:0-2446 GCA_045592585.1 Clostridia bacterium | reverse complement strand
GAGCTTGTTATTATCGGTAAAAACAGTAACGTTAATACAAATATTTACGATGCCCTTGAAGAGCTTTATAACAGCGATGAATATCCAAAAGAGGGCGATGTAAATGATGTATTACTTCCACAGTTATCAGGTAAAGATACTAAAAAATGATTTTTATACTATTATTTCCAAGAAAGGAGTTGAGTAGCTGAATGGCAGAAGCGTTATCCCAAAGCCAGATTGATGAACTTTTGCAGCGTATGAAAAGTGGTGCACCAGTTGAAAGTGAACCCGAAGAACGAATAAAAGTCTATAACTTCGCATCGCCTAAAAAGTTTACAAAGGACCAGCTTAAATCGTTAAACAACTTTCTTGAAACATTTGCAAGAATTGTTTCTTCTTACTTTACTAACGCTCTTCACAGTATATGTGAAGTAAACGTCAGCCAATTAGAAGAACAAAGATATTTTGAGTTTAACAATGCAATTCCAGATAGTACTTTGGTTGGTATTATAGGTTTTGAACCTGAAAATTCAAGCTTCGGTGAAACAACGTTGCTACTTGAATTCCCTACCTCCTTCGGTTATATGTTAATTGACAGATTGATGGGTGGTAACGGCGAACCTACAATACTTCAGAGAGATTTTACAGAAATAGAAACAGCCCTTCTTGAGCACGTAATGCAAAAGGTTACAAAAACAATGAAGGACGCCTGGAAGACTTACTTCCCACTCGAAACTGACTTTAAAGGAATTCAGACAAACGGTAGATTGATTCAGGCATTTTCACCACAGGATATAGTTCTTATAGTTTCTTTCGATATTAAGGAAGAGTTTTATGAAGGTACGGCAAACTTATGTATGCCTGCTGATAAATTCGAAGAAGTCATTAACAATCTTAGTCAGAAATATTCACAAGGCACAAGGCAACAAGATCAGGATAAGGAACAGAAAAAGCAAGATCTTCTTATGGATTACCTTAAGAAATCTGACCTTAATATTGAAGCTTATCTTGACAGATGCACAATGTCATTTGAAAAAGTTACTGACTTAAGAGTAAATGATGTTTTAATGTTAAATAAGCGTATTGACGATGACATAGAGGTTCACATCGAAGGAATGCCTTGGTATTCTGCTCGAATGGGTGAATCAAATAATAAAAAAGCTATTAAGCTTGTTAAGTCATTAGGCGACCCAAAAAAAGATGAACAAAGGGAGGATGCGAACGTTGATGACTGATAATGAAAAATTCTTATCATCAGATGACCTTGATGCCATCGGTGAAGTCTTAAACATTAGCATGGGTGCGGCAGCTACTGCGGTATCTTCAATGTTAGATAAGAGAGTGTTAATAACAACTCCTAATGTTGAATTAAATACTTTTGACACAATCGACTATTCAAAACTCGAACCTGCAATCTTAGTTAAAATTAACTATGTTGAGGGTATTGAGGGTGCTAACGTAATTATTCTCAGAAGAAACGATATGAGAATAATCTTAGATATCCTTATGGGTAACGATTATACTCAAGGCTCAGAAGAAGAATTTGAATTTGACGATATGAGCCTTAGTGCTGCTTGTGAGGTTATGAATCAGATGATGGGTTCATCTGCAACAGCACTCTCAGAAATCTTAGGTATGACAGTTAATATTTCAACTCCTGAATCAAAGCTCATTACTTCACGTACAGACGTGCTTGAGTCTTTTGAAGCAGATGGTCATACTGAAGAGAACGTTGTAGCCGTTTCATTCAATCTTAATATTGAAGAAGAGGGCGGCGAAGCAATAGTTGATACAGTATTTACTTCATACTTGTCTATTGACTTGGCTAAGAAAATTGTTTCAACTATTTCAGGTGAACAAGAACCTGTAGACACTTTAATTGAAGAGCCAGCACCAGCTCCTGCTCCAGCACCAGCTCCTGCTCCGGCACCAGCTCCTGCTCCAGCACCAGCACCAGCTCCGACTCCAATTCCTGAACCACCGGTTCAACAACCACCAATGGGTCAGCAACCAATTAACCAGGGTGCTCCTAATATGTATGGTCAACCACCGATGTATCCTCAGGAACAATATATGGCACAGCAACAGGCTATGTATCAGAATCAATACCCACAAGGTATGATGCCTAATATGCAAAATCCATATTATGGAATGCCGATGCAGCAACCAATGGGTTACGGTATGCCAGTCGGTCAGCCAGACCCTTCTGTAACTATTAAAACTGCAGATTTCCCTGACTTTGGCAAAAAGGTTGGTATGCAGGGTACACCTTACAGTGGTAATCTTAATTTACTTATGGGCGTTCAGCTTGATGAGGCGGAGTCATACCGTACCTTCATCAAGAAGATCGCGGCAGAGTGCGGCATCGAGCCCATTACCGCTGGCAACGACTCGGTTCTCGTTAATATTCTTGAGGGCGAATACGGTACCGTCTTCACCGCCATCGAGTGCGGCGGATACGGCG
>JAZNVB010000146.1:0-10237 GCA_045592585.1 Clostridia bacterium | reverse complement strand
GGATAACACCATAATATGATATAAATATATGCTAAAGGAGGTGTTGTTAATAACCTGTGCCCACCGACAGATTTTATTGCATCTTTGGCTCAGCACCATACAAGTGCTATAAATTACCAATATAGCAAGTAAAACACATACAACATTTACAATCTCTGCATACCGATACCAAAAACCGCCTGCCGACTGCTTGTATAACAAGCCGACGTGTATGATTGCAACAACAACATACACGACAATGCACAACGGATAAACCTTTTTAATTTTATCATAAATCCTGTATTTTGCAAAAAACATACCAAATACAAAGTAAAACATATATGTCCCCAGAAAGCGGTCTGTATACTCAAACCGCCAGAACTGTACAAACACTACCGAACATATTAAAGCCGCAAAAGTTACAGCTCTCGGAAAGTTGTCAAACACCTTCTTCAGCAAAGGGAATATAATATACGCCTGCACAGCAATCACAATATAATAGCAATGGGACACCAGTGTGCCCAGAAGTATATACTTAGGCAGGCTTTTGACATCTGCCCATCCCTTGCCGAAAAAATACAAAAAATAAACCAGCACGCAAATCACATATGGAACAACAATCTTTTTTAGCCTTCCCACATAAAAACGTCTTAAATCTATTTTAATGTCGGTGTATTTATTATACAGTTTCAAACCACTCAAAAACAAAAAAGCCGGAACAGAAAACCACAAAACTCTGTTTGTAATATAAATTATGGTATGCCAAAAGGTTCCGAAGGTTAAATTTTCAACCGGGTCGGAGGTAAGGTGTACCATAACAACGCAAAAGCACAAAAACGAGTTCATCAATGGAATTTCTTTAAATTTTTTCATTAGTTACCTCTTAATCAATTCTCACAAGCCGAGCGACGGTTTCTATATGATGCGTCCGTGGGAACATATCCACCGGCTGAACCTTTTGAGTTTTATATCCCCAATCTTCGAGAATTTTTAAATCTCTTGCCAATGTTGAGGGCTTGCAGGAAACATATACAATCCGCTTTGCACCGGTTTTTGCAACAGTTTTGAGAAGGCTTTCCTCGCAACCCTTTCTTGGCGGGTCAAGGATAACAACATCAGGCCTTTCTCCCTTCAATTTGGGGGCAACCTCTTCTGCTGTTCCGCAATAATATTCTGTGTTATCAATATTGTTGAGTTTTGCATTTTCCTTGGCATTTTCAATCGCCTGCGGAACAACCTCGCACCCAACAATCTTTTTTGCATCCTTTGCAAGATACTGCCCGATTGTACCTATACCGCAATACAAATCCCACACAACCTGGCAGCCTGTGAGACACGCAAACTCTGCCACCTTGTCATATAAAACCTTTGTTTGTGCATTGTTCACCTGATAAAAGGACAAGGGCGACAGTTTGAATTTGCAATGGCCGATGCTGTCAATCAGATAGTCTTCGCCCCAAAGGGTCCTGAACCTTCTGCCAAGCACCACATTGGTCTGTTTTTCGTTCATATTATGAATAACGCCCGAAAGGTTTTTTACCTTTTCACGCAGAATTTCAACCAACCTTTCCCGACAGGGAACGTTTTCTGTTCTTGTAACAATGCACACCATAACCCCCGACTGACCAAATCTGGTGTAAATATGCCGCACGCATCCCGAATGGTTCTCTTCATTATACGGCTCCACACCGCACTCTGTCATCCACTCACGGACAGCAGCCAGAACCTGAGGGTTTTCGTCCCCCTGAATAATGCATCTGTCAACATCAATAACTCTGTGGCTGTTCTGGGCATATATGCCGATGCCGTCGGCACTTACAGGGAACTGCCCCTTATTGCGATAGCCTGTGCAGCTTTGGCAACCCAAAGTTGCAGGAACATCAATGTTAATCTTACCAATCCTTTTGAGGCAATCCTCAACATTCTGACGTTTATACTCAAGCTCCTGAGAATACTCCACATTCCAGAATCGACATCCGCCGCATTTGTAAAAATAATCGCACTGGGCTTTTATTCTGTGCCGTGACGGAGTAATTACCTCAAGCAGCTTGCCATAGGCAAAGGTTTTGTTAACCTTAACAATTAAAGCCCGAACAACCTCACCCATAAGAGCATAAGGAACAAACACCGCCATACCCTCTGCTCTGCCCACGCCGTCGCCCTGGTCGGTTGTTCCGGTTATTTCTATTTCAAAAATATCATTTTTATTCATTTATGTCCTCCCGATGAGAAAACAATATCTGCAGATTTCTTTCAAGAACGCCTTTGCCTCGCCACGAAAACGCATATTCACCAAACTTTTCTTTGAACTCACGGTTGCTCAAGCCTTCAACATCCTGTGGTTTAAGTTGGGTTATCCGTTGTTCCAAAAATTCCGGCATAGCCGTGGTGGGCAAATCCTTATTGTGTGGACAAACCGCCTGACACATATCGCAGCCCCAACAAATTCCGCTATCCTTTAACAGCTTTTGCTCGGCAGAAGAAAGCTCGCCCCGTTTTTGGGAAATCTCCGAAAGACATCTGTCAATCTTAAACCCATCGCCACTCAATGCACCACCGGGGCACAACCTTTTGCACGCCCCGCAGGAAAGACATTTTTCGTCCACTGGTGTATCGCCTTTAATCTGCAGATTGTGTACCACCTGCCCGATAAAGAAATACGACCCGTATTCGTGGCAAATCAACATTCCGTTTTCTCCAAAAAAGCCAAGCCCTGCATCATATGCCGCCCTGCGATCGTCAAGTGTACCCTTATCTGCGTGAACAAACGTCTCGGTGGCACCCAAAGTCTGCAGAAAGGCCTCTAATCTTTTCAGTTTATCTTCTGCAACACGGTGGTAGTCAAGCCCCCTGGCATACATTGATATGTTGCCATCCTCGTCCTTAACAAAGTATGGGAACAACGCCACCACCGCATTGTGTGAAAAGCCTACCTTCTCAAGCCCCAATTCCTTTGCAAACTCACGGATTTTCTCTTTAATCATAATTCAATACGCCATTGCAGCGCCCTTGCAAGAGTTATTTCATCGGCATATTCAAGCTCGCCGCCCACAGGCACACCGTGGGCAATTCTTGTAACCTTTACTCCAAAAGGCTTTATCAGCTTTGAAATATACATTGCCGTTGTTTCGCCCTCCAAATTGGGGTTGGTTGCCATAATAACCTCACGCACCTCGCCTGAAGTGATTCGTGCCATAAGTTCTTTTATACGTATATCCTCCGGGCCGACGTTGTCCATAGGCGAAATCGCCCCGTGAAGAACATGATATGTGCCCTTGAACTCGTTTGTCTTTTCCATTTGAATTACATCACGTGGGTTTTCAACAACACAAATAACACCCTTATCACGGGTGGGATTGCTGCAAACCGAGCACTCTTCGCGGTCGGAAAAGTTTTGGCACACCTTGCAATAGGTAATCTTTTTCTTTGCATCAACAATTGCATTTGCAAAACGGTTAGCCGATTGTTCGGGCATATTAAGCACATAATACGCAAGCCGTTGTGCGGTTTTGTTGCCAATGCCCGGCAGCTTTTGAAATTCGTCTATAAGATTTTGCAGTGGTGAAACATAATAATCCATTTTATAATCCTCTACGCTGAACACTAATCCTCTTTTAAAGCAAAAGACCTGCCGATGCCTTGACAGATCTTTTATATTTCTACTTGCTTAATGTCACAGTGTTAATTTCCGCATCAAAACCAACCTTATACCCAATAGCCTGAGCAAGTGCATTTACAGGAACATAGGTTCTGCACTCGTCAAGATTGAGAAAGCTTGGTGCCTCCATTGTGATTTTGCCTTCCTCCTGACCTTGAGTTGAGAAAAGCAAGTCATTATCAACCTGCATAACCAGAATTGCTCCGGTTAACGGATTTACAGCCATAACCATCTTTTCTGCATCTGTCCAGTTTACCTGATAACCCATTGCCTCAAGAACAACTCTTACAGGCGCAAAAACCACACCGTCTTTTTCAACAATTTTGCCCATAACCGGTGCAATAACCAGTTTAGTGCCGTCAATCATCATAGAATCTGTTGCCATTTTTTCGGCATCAATAACATCCACAGGGGGTGCCATTATAAGCATAACATCCTCTGCTGCAGCGTCCTCTGCCGCAAAAGCTGTAACACCACATACAATCATACTCACCAGAAATAAAGCAATAAATAATTTTTTCATAAGAATTTCCTTTCCGTTTTGGAATTTTTATAATCCTGCCATTTCCTTAAGAACATCTGCCTTGTCGGTTACTTCCCATGGAAGGTCAATATCAGTACGTCCGAAATGACCGTAAGCGGCCGTTTGCTTGTATATTGGTCTTCTGAGATTAAGTGTATTGATAATTCCGCTTGGGGTCAGGTCAAACACCTTGCCAACAAGCTCGGAAATCTTTTCTTCGCTGATTTTGCCTGTACCAAAGGTATCGATTCTGAGGGATACAGGCTGTGCAACACCGATTGAATATGCAAGCTGAACCTCGCAGGATTTTGCAAGACCTGCCGCAACAACGTTTTTAGCAACATATCTTGCCGCATAAGCTGCAGACCTGTCAACCTTTGTGGGGTCCTTTCCCGAGAACGCACCGCCACCGTGACGTGCATATCCGCCGTAGGTGTCAACAATAATCTTTCTGCCGGTGTGACCCGAATCACCCTGAGGACCGCCTATAACAAATCTGCCTGTGGGGTTGATGAATATTTTTGTATCTGCATCCATGAGTTCTGCCGGAACGGTTGCACGAATAACCTCTCTCTCAATATCTGCACGGAGAACAGCCATATCAACCTTTTCGTCATGCTGACTTGATACAACAACAGCATCTATTCTCTTTACTGTTCCGTCTTCGTTGTATTCAACAGTAACCTGAGTCTTTCCGTCGGGTCTCAGATATGGGAGTTTTCCTGACTTTCTTACTTCGGTAAGGCGTCTTGCCATCTTGTGTGCAAGGTCAATTGCCATAGGCATATAGCTGTCGGTTTCGTCGCAGGCAAAGCCAAACATCATGCCCTGGTCGCCGGCACCATGGCCTTCGCCGTTGTCGTCAACGCCCATTGCAATATCGGTTGACTGCTTATCAAGAGCACAGATAACGCCGCAGGTGTCACAGTCGAACCCGTATTTTGCACGGTCGTAACCCACTTCGCGAACGGTTTCTCTTACAATCTCCTGAACGTCGATATTTGCGCTGGTGCTGATTTCGCCAACCACAACCACAAGACCGGTGGTAACAGTAACCTCGCAGGCAACACGAGCCTGAGGGTCCTGAGCGTAAATCGCATCAAGAACCGCATCGGAAATCAAGTCGGAAATTTTATCGGGATGTCCCTCAGTAACCGACTCTGATGTGAACAATTTCTTGTAACTCATTTTTATTCCTCCTGTATCTTAAAGACCGTGTAAATTTCTGTGTTACATATTTACACAATCCACCTATTTTACTAAATAACATTATAACCCTTTTTTTGTTCTCTGTCAACCACAAAAGGCTCTATATTTCAACGAAATAGCCATTTATTCGTCCGAAAAACTTGACATATTTTAATAAAAGGCTTAAAATGGTGGTATTACCAAAAAATGAGGAGAGATAAAAATGAGAAAAACATTCAACACTAAAGATATGGTCATCACCGCATTGCTTATCGCTTTTGGAATAATGATTCCCACAATGTTCAGCGGGCTTCGGGTATATCTTCCACCCTTTTCAGCAACCCTCACAGCACACGTTCCTGTTTTTGTGGCTATGTTTATTTCACCGGTTTCTGCAATCTTCACCTCACTGGGCACGACTTTGGGTTTTGTTTTTGCAGGTCTTGACCCGGCTGTTACCGCACGCGCTTTCTCGCATATTATCTTTGCAGTTGTTGGCGCATTTATGATTGAGAAGAATTGCAGCATTATTCTTGTTGGTGCTGTAACCATGATACTTCACGCAATATTTGAGGCTCTTGTTTCGTTGCTGTTCTTAAGCGCCGGCTGGTCGGAGTCTAACGGAAATATGTTTTATATCGCATTTTATGTTACCGGCGTGGGTACAATAATTCACCACATTGTTGACTATGTAATTGCAATCGTTCTTGTTAAAGCACTTTCGCAAGTGAAGGCATTGAAAAAAACTCCAAAACTGTTTTAGTTTATCAAAAAATTGCATAAACTAGTTAAAAACAAGGAGGCTTGGCTCATGAACATAGATAACACTGCACTATTTAAAATCGGCTATGGATTGTATGTTGTAACATCCTTTGACGGCAATCGCCACAACGGCTTGATTGTGAACACTGTTACACAGGTTACCAACACCCCAAACCGCATAGCTGTAACAATCAACAAAGCTAACTATTCTCACGATGTTATAAAAGCTACAGGCATAATGAATGTTTGCTGTCTGTCGGTTGAAGCACCCTTTTCTGTTTTTCAGAACTTTGGTTTTAAAAGCGGAAAGGATACCGACAAATTTGCCGACACACCCTTTTGGACATCGGAAAACGGATTGGCAGTGCCATCGCAGTATGTTAACGCCTTTATATCATTAAAGGTGGAACAGTACATCGACTTTGACACTCATGGAATGTTTGTGTGCACCCTTACCGAAGCTAAAAACATTGTGGATAAAGAAACAATGACATACACTTACTATCAGGATAATGTTAAACCAAAGCCACAGCCCCAAAAGAAAAAAGGCTTTGTGTGCAAAATTTGCGGATACGTTTATGAGGGCGAGGTTTTGCCCGAAGATTTTGTTTGTCCCCTTTGCAAACACGGCGCAGCAGATTTTGAGGAAATAAAATAACAGCTTATCAAACTCAATAGCTCCTGTACAGCAGGGGCTATTTTTCTTTCAAATATTCCTTTATAGGAAAAATATCTTCATTTTTACCACCAATATTGCTTGATATTTTTCCCATAGTGTGATATACTATATAAGAGATATTTAAAAGGAGTTTTGTGTATGAAATACTTATCGGTAGCCGATTTTGCCGAAAAATGGGGCTTGACCAATCGCAGTGTGCGAAAATATTGTGCCGACGGCAAAATCCCCGGTGCATTTTTGACCGGAAAGACGTGGAACATCCCCGAAGACGCACAAAAACCTCTTCGCATAAAAAGAAAATCAACCAAGCCCATAACATTGCTTGATATATTAAAACAACAAAAAGAATCAAAGCTTTCAGGCGGTATTTATCATCGAATACAAATAGACTTAACATATAATTCAAATCATATAGAGGGTAGCCGTCTTACTCACGATCAAACCCGGTATATTTTTGAAACCAACACCATTGGTGTAACAAGTGAAAGTATAAATATTGACGATATTCTGGAAACAGTGAATCACTTTAAATGCATAGATTCTGTTATTGACAACGCCGGATATGAGCTAACCGAAAAATATATAAAGGAATTGCACCGCATTTTAAAAAGCAGTACCAGCGACAGCCAAAAAGATTGGTTTGTGGTTGGAGATTATAAAAAACTGCCCAATGAAGTCGGAGGGATGAACACAGTTGTTCCGGAAAAAGTCCATGATGAAATCAGAAAACTCCTGAATTCATACCATCTAAAAAAAGAAATTACTCTGGATGATATTATTGAATTTCATGTACATTTTGAACGTATACATCCGTTTCAGGACGGCAACGGACGTATAGGCCGCCTTATAATGCTTAAAGAATGTCTGAAAAATAATATTACCCCATTTATAATTGACGAGGCACACAAATTATATTATTATCGTGGACTAAAAGAATGGGATTATGACAAGGGTTACCTGAGAGATACTTGTTTGTCGGCTCAAGATGATTTCTATACGATAATGAAATATTTCAGACTTAATGAATTACTTTAGTAAATTAAAAACAATTATCTGACATACAAAAAATAAGCAGGCGTTTGCCTGCTGTTGCAATGGTTCAATTTTGAAATAAAATAAAACTTGACATCAAGCTAAAATTGTGATATTATAATAGCAAGAGGGAACGGCATTAGTTGTTTCTGCAAATAAACTGTTATTTTAAATAACCGTCACTTTGGCAGAAGTGGCGGTTACTTCTTTATGTAAAGGATAATTATCATTACTAACAAAGTAAAAGAAATTATTTCTTCCATATCAACACCCCCTTTTATAGAGGTATCGGAAACAACCGCCGCCGTTTCTCTTGCTATGTTAATATTGTATAACATATTTTTGGTGTTGTCAATTTAAAAAGTCATAAACGCACGTCCCCAAATGTACACAACCACCTCATCCGAGTTTTGCTATGCAAAACCCACCTTCCCCTCCCACAGGGGAAGGCATAAAAAGAAGCAGGCATTTGCATGCTTCTTTTATGAATTCATATTATTGAATTACCACTGGTATGAACCTGTGCCGTAGTTAATAGCTTTGCCGTAAGTGCCATTGATAGCAGCTTCCAATTAGCTTGTCGTCTATTGTCGCAGCATCTCGGCAAAAGGCTTATCGTTGGTTATTTCAGTTCCGCCTTCCCACAATTCAACTTCTGAAATGTCAACATCTTCATCCCAAGCGACAGCGCAGCCTCCGCAATCTATCTGAACAAGTTTGAAAAAAGTCTCATTCTTCAATTTCTCATATATGGGAAACTGCTCTAACAGTTGTTTTGTGTCATATCTCTTTGTTATACCGTTTTCAAATTGGACTATTAAATTCATATCCTTATCGGGAACAACTTTTGTTACTTTAATTGATAAGCTCATATAAACCCTCCTTTAACACCTATTCAAGGGGCGGTAATTTCTTCAAGGTTTTAGTGTCCCACATTTTCATAATATCATCAATGTACTGATTTGCCCATTCTTTTACAAGAGCCTGTGCTTTCAAAGGCAAATCGCCCTCAATCATATCCAGGGTTGAAATCTCAAATGTTCCGTTATACTCACCATACACAGCATGAAAGTGAGGTGGATTGTGTTCCCTTGTAAAAAAAATTTTAATAATGATACCATAAAATCTTGTTATTTCCGGCATAAACTCACTCCTTTTTTATAGTATAACAAATTTTTGAATAAAATGCAACAGTATAAATAAAATGTCGCAAAATTATCCAAGATCGCAAAAAGAAGCAGGCGTTTGCATGCTGTTGCAATGGTTCAATTTTGCCATATTGTTCGCCATATACGTTAATCCTTGTAGGGTTCGGCGTCCTCGACGAACCGATATCCATTATTTCGGAACATCCTGAAGGCTGTTCCCTACGTTTCCACCTCATCCGAGTTTTGCTATGCAAAACCCACCTTCCCCTCCCACACGGGAAGGCAAAAAAAGAAGCAGGCATTATGCCTGCTTCTTTTATGAATTCATATTATTGAATTACCATTCGTATGAACTGTATTTATAAGTATCTGCTACAGCACCTTCACCTGCATATGCATCAACACCTGCTTTAAAATTAGCAATTGTGCCAGCATCAACCATATTAGTAGTATCTACAGAACTTGTTGTAATTACATCTTCAGTATCAAAACCGGCGAATTCAACAACGGGAGCTTCATAAAACTTTTTCATTATAATTTTCCACCTTTCTGGTTAAATATCAACCGATAAATTATTCTTCTACTATGTAGTAAGGAGTAAATGTCAACTTAGCATACTCGTCAGCAGATACGCCATAGAAAGCAAGAACATATACTACATCGCCGTCACCGCTGAATCTTGTTCCGATCTCTACATCCTTAACTTTATCAGGCTTTTCTGAATGTGCAAATTTGTAACCAATCTTTGTAGCATTTTCAATATCAGCAGCAGCATATGTTGCCTTCCAGATAGCAACATTTGTATAAGTAGCATCGCCTGCTACTTCAAGTTCTGTAAGAGTATCAGGTGTAACATACTTTGTTACAGGAACGGGATCTCCACCAGGAACATCAATGTTGAACAACAAGCTTGAACCAGAGTTAGCTGCTTCAATCTTTGTCATTCCACCTTCTACTGTAGCTACCAGCTCTATATCAGCCAAATCATCTGCTGTTAAATCTGTAAGAGCCTCTGCCTGCAATACCCACAATGTACCACTTTCCTGTATAGCTGTCACAACATCAAATCCTGAACCTTCTTCTTTTGTTATACCGGACAAATTGTTCCATGCACAACCCAAAACACCTGGCAAGAATTCTGGCTGATATAACACACTCTTAGCTAAATCTTCAACCTTAGCACCTGTCATCTGAACTTTATCCGACGGATAAGAAACATATAACTGAACACCTGTAATTGTATCAACCGCTACAGTTGGGTTTCCTGA
>JAZNVB010000145.1:0-6748 GCA_045592585.1 Clostridia bacterium | reverse complement strand
TTCTCTGCAGTACCATCGTACAGCGACGAAAACAATTTCACGAAATATACCGTCATTTTTCGGCATCTGCTCAGCGTGTTGACTTTATCAACACGCTGAGACCGCAGAAATTTCTGCGGTCTTTTTTTATTAAAAGTATTGACTTTATCAATTTAGTGTGCTAAACTATTAAAGTAATTTAAATCTATTCAAAAGGAGATTTTATAAAATGAAGAATTTAACAAAAGTATTAGCGCTTATGATGGTAGTGGTTGTTGCATTTGCAATGGCTGCTTGCGACAAAAAGGAAGATGTTGCAGTTGATTATTCTGCATCAGTAGATGGTGCTTTGGTTGTAGCAGAAGCAGGCTCAGCAGGTGAGGAGCTTGCAACCACAAACGAATTTTTTGCAACCGCAAAGTTTACCGCAGTTGACTCAATGGCTACAGCTCTTATGGATGTTGCATCAGGCACATCTGACATTGCAATTGTTGACTATGTTACATCAATCGGCTCTATCGGCAAAGGTACAGATTTTGCAAACCTTGCTGTTGTTGAAGGCAAGGACTTCAATCCCGAAGAGTATGGTATTGCTTTCCGCAAGGGCAGCGACGTTGTTCCTGCTGTAAATGCCGCTATTGCAGAACTTATGGCTGACGGCACAATGGATACAATTGCTGCAAAGTATAAATTAGATGACCTTCTTATTAAGGACGGCAAAGCATATGATGATGCTGTAACAGAAGGCGATCTTGCATACATAAAGGACAAGGGTGAATTGATTATCGGTATTACACTTTTTGCTCCTATGAACTACGAAGATGACAATCAGGAGCTTATCGGCTTTGAAACAGAATTTGCAGAAGCAGTTTGTGCAAAGCTTGGAGTGGAGGCAAACTTTGTTGAAATCAACTGGAATTCAAAGGAAATCGAACTTAACTCCAAGAACATCGACTGTATCTGGAATGGTATGACAATTACTGATGAAAGACTCGAAAACATGAGCATTTCTGTTCCTTATATGGAAAACAAGCAGGTTATGGTATCAAAAGCTCAGTAATTAAATACAGAATATTTAGTTTCAGTGGGGGCAAAGCTCCCACTGAACGATTTTAAAGAAAGTAGATAAAATTTTCATATGGATAAAATTCAATCGATTATTTCAGCTTTGTTTGAAGGCTTTGGCCTTAACTGCCTTTTGTTTGCTGTTACTCTGTTGGTGGCTATCCCCCTTGGGTTGCTTATTACTTTTGGCACAATGGCAAAATTCAAACCAATTAAATATTTAATGAAAACTTTTGTCTGGATTATCAGGGGAACTCCGCTGATGCTCCAGCTTTTTGTGGTTTTGTATGCTCCCGGTCTTTTGTGGGGAATTCCCATGCGTGACCGTTTAATGGCCGCATTTATCGCATTTTCAATCAACTATGCGGCGTATTTTTCAGAAATATACCGTGGTGGCATTGAAAGTATACCCAAGGGTCAGTATGAGGCAGGTCAGGTTCTTGCTATGTCCAAGACTCAGGTGTTTTTTAAGGTTGTAATGTTTCAGGTTGTAAAAAGAATTGTTCCCCCTATGGGCAATGAAATAATAACTTTAGTTAAGGACACAGCTCTTGCCCGTGTTATTGGCGTTGTGGAAATTCTTATGGTAGCTGAACGATTTTCAAAACAGGGTCTTATCTGGCCTCTGTTTTCAACCGCACTTTATTTCCTTATTTTCAATGGTGTATTAACCCTTTTGCTTGGTTATGTTGAAAAGAAGCTTGATTATTATAAGGGATAAGGGAGGTACAACAAATGTCTATCATTTATGCTATGAATATCAAAAAGAGCTTTGGTAAGCTTGAAGTAATAAAAGATGTCAGTATGGACTTACAGGAAGGCGAAGTTGTAGCAATAATTGGGCCTTCAGGCTCGGGCAAAAGTACATTTTTGCGTTCAATAATCAACCTCGAAACCATTGATAACGGAACCATAATTATTGATGGCGAAACGGTTGTTCATAACGGAATTTACAGAAAAGCCGAGGAAAACAGGCCTGCTTATCAGAAGCTTGGAATGGTTTTTCAGAACTTTAATCTGTTTCCTCATAAATCAGTTCTTGAAAATATAATTATGTCACCTATGCTTGTAAACGGCAAATCACGTGAAGAAGCAACAAACTCCGCAAAGGAACTTTTGGAGCAGGTAGGCCTTATTGAAAAAATAAATTCATATCCCTATCAGCTTTCGGGCGGTCAGCAACAAAGGGTTGCAATTGCGCGTGCTCTTGCCATGAATCCAAAAGTGATGTTGTTTGACGAGCCAACCTCTGCACTTGACCCCGAGCTTACCGGCGAGATACTTAAGGTTATCCGTGACCTTGCTGCAAAGGATATGACCATGGTAATTGTTACTCACGAAATTGAGTTTGCAAAGAACGTTGCAGACAGAATAATTTTTATGGCTGACGGTTATATTGTTGAAGAAGGAACACCTGCACAGGTTATTGATAATCCTGTTAACGAGCGCACAAAAACCTTTCTTAACCGGTTTACAAGATAAGAGGTAGAAGAATGAATCAGATTACTGAAAAGGATATAGAATATCTTTATAAATCGGTATTATCCCTTGACAATATGCAGGATTGTAAGGCTTTTTTTGAGGATGTTTGCACTATTAACGAGCTTTTTGCAATGGCTCAGCGAATGACTGTGGCAAAGCTGTTAAATCAGGGCAAAACATTTACTGAAGTTGCAGAACAAACCGGTGCATCAAGTGCCACGATTTCACGTGTGAATAAGGCGCTTACATACGGCGAGGGATATAAGGCCATTCTCAACAAGTAAAAAACAAAGGAGCAGACAAATGGCAGCAACAGTAAGCAGAGTATTGCCCGGTTCAATTGCCGAAAAAAGTGGAATAAAGCCCGGTGATACGATTATCAGCATAAACGGAAAGGAAGTTTGTGACTACCTTGATTATATGTTTCTTTCCGCAAATGAAGAATTGAATATTAAACTGCAAAACAGAACTGTTGAGCTGGTTAACGAAGATTATGAGCCTTTGGGTATTGAGTTTGACACTTTACTTATTGATAAGCCTCGTTCCTGCCGCAATAAATGTATTTTCTGTTTTATTGATCAGTTGCCACCCGATATGCGTGAAAGCTGCTATTTTAAGGATGATGACTATCGGCTTTCATTTCTTCAAGGAAACTATGTTACTCTAACAAATATGAGTGATGCTGATTTAGACCGAATTATTGAGTATGCTATTCCCAGAATAAACGTATCGGTTCATACAACCAATCCGGAATTGCGTTGCAAGATGCTTAACAACAAATTTGCAGGAAAGATTATGGAGCAAATGAAACGTTTTTCGGGCAGTGGTATGCAGATAAACTGTCAGATTGTTCTTTGCCGCGGGTTTAACGACGGAGCAGAGCTTGACAGAACAATCAGTGACATTTACTCCCTGGGTGATTCAGTTGAAAGCCTTTCAATTGTTCCTGTGGGACTTTCGGCGCACCGCAATGGTCTGACAGAACTGAAGCCTTTTGATAAAGAGAGTTCTGCCGCAGTAATTAAACAGGTTTCTTTATGGCAGAAAAAATTCAAAAAAGAACGTGATATAAATTTTGTCTATCTAGCTGATGAATTTTATATCATGGCAGAGGAAGAAATACCTTTGCACAACGAATACGACGGTTTCCCGCAGATTGAGAACGGAGTAGGTCTTTGTTCGTCGCTTAACTGGGAATTTGAGGATGCACTTGATATGTGCAAAGATAAAACTGTAAAAAGTGAAAAAACTGTTGTTACCGGATATCTTGCATATGATTTTATATGTAATCTTGTGTCACAGCTTAATTCGGATAAAATCAAGGTTGAAAAGATTAAAAACACATTCTTTGGTGAAAAAATCACCGTAAGCGGCCTTGTTACCGGCGGTGATATCATAAACCAGTTAAAAGGCAAAAATTTAGGCAAATATCTTCTTATACCAATTTCAATGTTAAAGCACGAGGAAGACGTTTTTCTTGATAATGTCACAATTGCAGATATTGAGAAAGAACTTAATATAAAGGTTCGTGTTGTAAACAACGACGGCTTTGATTTTCTTGATGAACTTTTAATTTGAAAAAAATACACCCGCTACTTTAGCGGGTGCAATGTTTTTTACAAAGAATTTTTTGCCGCAAATGCCGCACCGATTATTCCGGCATCATTATAGAGTGTTGCGGCTTCAACTTTAACAGGGGTAAAGAATTGATTGAAGTCATGTTTCCTAACATATTCGGCAATGGGCTTGATTAAATAGTCACCTTCTTTGCTGATACCGCCACCGATAACCAACTTTTCGGGCTGGAATATGTTTACCATTGCAACAACACCGCTGGCTACGTATTCTATGTACTTTTTAACAACCTCCTGTGCAACCTTGTCACCTTGTTTTGCGGCATCAAAGGCAGTTCTGCCGTTTACCGCACCACGTTTTTCGGCAATTGCTTTCATAAGGCTTTCAGGATGCTTTTCAATAGCAACTTTTGTCTGCTGAACAAGAGCTGTAACAGATGCATAAGTCTCCCAGCAGCCACGACTGCCGCAGCTACACCTGATGCCATTGTGAACAAGGGGGATATGTCCTATTTCAACACCTGCACCGTTGGAGCCACGAAAAATTTTGCCATCGAGAATAATTCCGCCGCCAATACCTGTACCTAATGTAACTGCAACAAATACCTTGGCACCTTCACCGTTAGCGGCATATTCGCCAAGGGCTGCAGCATTAGCATCGTTTTCAAGAACTACGGGAATGTTGTAGTATTTTTGAATTTCTTTAGCTAAAGGAAGGTTGCAGAACGAAGGAATATTTGCCGTGTAAACAACCTCGCCGGTTTCGTTATCAACCGCACTGGGACAACCGATGCCAATGCCTTTGACATCATTCATGGTTAAACCTGCTTTTGCAACGACTTTTTCAGAAACTGTTATCATGTCCTTAACAATTTCTGTATACTCACGGTTAGCAAGAGTAGGTGTTGAATCCTGAGCAAGAATTTTGCCACTTTCATCAACAAGACCAACAGCTATATTTGTACCACCTAAATCTATACCTATATACATATAAATCACCTCACGAAAAATATACATTTATTATACTATATTGACGAAAAATTGTAAATATTAAAATAATAAATATTTGTATATATTTTGTAAACATACAAAAAATAAACTACAAGAGAAAGACAGGAGGAAAAGAAGATGTTTAAAGGAAAAATTACAGTAGTCGGAGCAGGTGCAGTTGGCTCTACAACAGCTTATACCCTGATGCTAAGCGGATTGGTGTCGGAAATTGTTCTGATTGACATTAACAAAAACAAGGCCGAGGGTGATGCTCTTGATATGAACCACGGTATCAGCTTTGTTAGTCCTGTAAAAATTATCGCAGGCGATTATCAGGACATAAAAGGCTCTGATATGGTTATAATTACAGCAGGCGCAAGCCAGGAGCCTGGAGAAAAACGTACTGATTTATTAAAACGAAACGCAAAAATTATGGAAAGCATTGTTGAAAAAGTGATGAAATACTGTCACGATGACACCATTTTGCTTATGGTAACAAATCCTGTTGATATTCTGACATATGTAACATATAAAATATCAGGTTTTTCAAAAAACCACGTTTTAGGTTCGGGAACGGTGCTTGATACCGCAAGGCTTAAATATCTTCTTGGTGAATATACCAATGTTGATGTACGAAACGTTCACACCTATATTATAGGTGAGCATGGCGATTCGGAGGTTGCAGCGTGGAGCAGAACATTTGTTGCCGGTATGAATATAAAGGAGTTTTGTTCATGCAGTGGGGTTTGTGATGCAGACGAGCTTTCAAACAAGCACTTCCACGAAACAGTAAAGAATTCTGCATACGGAATTATCGAGAAAAAAGGCGCAACATATTATGCAATCGCGTTATCCGTTAAACGTATTGTGGAAAGCATAATAGGCAACGAAAAATCCATTTTAACGGTTTCAAGCCTTCTTGACGGCGAATACGGAATTAACGATATTTGCCTTTCGGTGCCCACAATTGTATCAGGTGAAGGTGCTGAAAAAGTTTTGCAGATAGGCTTTAACGACGAAGAATTGCAGGGACTTCACAATTCGGCAAAAAAATTAAAGGAACTGGCAAGAGAGATTGGATATTAAAGAAACAAAAAACGGTAGATTTATTTCTACCGTTTTTTCTGTAATAAAGCTATTCTTTGTCAAGATGAGTAATCTTTTCGGTAAGCAACTTAAACAGGTTGGCCGACACGGATACCTGCATAATAAGGTCGTTCATTCTATCCTGATTATTGCCTTCAAGGGTGAAAATCGGGTCTGCAACGGCACGGGTCTGACTAAAAACATAGTTGAATGCTGTATGCTGGTTTTTTACAAAGGAATTATAGGTTTTTCGCACTTCATCCTTGTCAATGCCAACAGGAATAATCTGCTGGATGGTAGACATATCCAATGTCTGCTTTAAAGTGCAGACAATCAGCAGGTACGCAAGATGAATTTTTGAATACTTTTTTCTGTCGGGTGCAGGAATAATCCCCAATTTAACATAGTTGTTTATCATAGCAGGAGTGACAGGGCGGGTAAATTCAATGGTGGTGCTGTGTACATCAAGATATTTTGTTACAACAGATACAACCTGGTCCATGTATAAATCAATATCAGGGAGTAAATCCCATGATGGCAGAGTGTAATTTGTAAGAATGCTTTCAATTTCA
>JAZNVB010000144.1:0-3198 GCA_045592585.1 Clostridia bacterium | reverse complement strand
CCCTCAGCTGCCCATGCTTTGAAGTGATCGGAAACTGTGATATGACCTGATGTTCTCTTATCCTGACGAACTGAGAAATACTGCCTGAATGTTTCAGAAACGCCGTTGATTGTAGGACCTGCGTGAACTATCTGGAAGATTTTGTACTGTGCGCCGTCGATTGTAACCATCTTACCGGGAGCATCAGGAACCCAGTCTACCCAGTCTTCGATGATGTTGTATTCAACAAGCGGAACATTTTCTGGAACACCATTGTTCTGGAACCAGCCGTATACACCAAGATATGAGCTACCCTGTTGACTATCATTCTGACGATAGTCAGCTTCATAGTCCAGACCGATATAACTGTAATCTGTAGCCTTCTTCGTTGAACTGAAGTCAAGACCACGACTAGCAATGAAGTTACCTGAGGGTACGGTTGCATCCCATTCGGCCTTGAATGTAGCACCCTGACCAAGAGTCATTGTACCGTTACCGCCTGTCCGGTCAATCCATACGTCATAACTGTAACCATCACTTATACCTTTACGCTCAGGAGTATCATTATCAACAGAAAGCTTGTCGCCAACAGATGCTGCATCTACAATATCATAAACATTATTCAGTAACCCTTCTGCCGGTGACATACCAAGCATGAGAGACACTGCAACAAAACAACTTAATAATCTTACTTTATTTTTATGCTTCATTTTTACCACCTCTTTCTATTTTATAGTATACAACTTTTTTTAATACACGTCGTATTGGATATATCGCCCTTTTTATTTATCTTTTTTAATTATGCAATATACAGATAAAATAAATTGATCAGATAAGCATATTTTTTAATTTGATAAGGTCAACTATTGAAATTTTTCCATCATTGTTCAGATCTGCATTACTTGTCTGCTGTGATGTAAGAGAGATCTTTCCGGTCATAGCTTGCATGAGTTTAACTACATCTGTCGCAGTAACTGCACCATTACCGTCAATATCACCCTTTACTTCAACAGGTTCAACCTTAGATGTTGTAGTTTTTATTGTTGTAGTAACCGGTGCAGGAGTTGTTGTAACTACAGGGGTTGTTACTGCCGGTTCATTTGAACCTGAAGCCTTGAAAAGATTTCTAAAGAAGTTATAGAAAAGAGGTGTTCCTACGCTTGCGTCATGTCCGCCTCCCTGAACTTCAAACCAAATGTGGTCTATTCCTTTCTTTTCATAGAGTTCATGATACTGCTTAGGGAATGTTCCGACTACCTGGTCTGCTGTACCTCCGCCTATCATAAGAAGATACGGCATATTTGATGCACTAAATCCGAACTCTGCTTCTGTCATGCTTCCACGATGATCAAGGAACATATCCTTTGCCGGAACGATTCCCGGCGCCGGTGATGAAGCACACACATAACCAATCTTGTCAGCAGCCTTCATACCAATGTAGAGTGACTCTCTGCCACCCATTGAGAAACCTGCAATAGCTGTATTTTCTCTGCCTTCTGCTATCGAATAATGTTCTGACATATATGGCATAAGACTCTCTGTAAGGTCATAAAGGAAGTCATCATAGCGATCTGTTGATTCCTGAGTGATCCCGGAAGGTCTTTCTGCCTTAGGGTCTGTGTACATCTGTGTAAATACTATTATAAAAGGTTTAACTTCTCCCTTTTCAATAAGATTTGAAGCCATTTCACGAATACTCCAGCCAGTGAGAAGATCATCTTCACCGCCCATAATTCCGTGATTCATATAAACTACAGGATATTTCTCACTTTCTGAATAATTCGGAGGAAGCCATACATTTGCAGGCTTGTTTCTCTGTGCTTTCTTTGAGTAATATGTGATCTTTGAAGTCTTTCCTTTATCTCCACTCTTTACATCAGCCGGAACATTTGAAGTAAAGCTCTGCTTTGCCTGTTCAAGATATTCATTTGGTGACATTGATGAAGAGTTCGAGTTTCCTGTGTTATTATTTCCGGTATTGTCACTACCCGTATTACCGCTTCCTGATGTGCTTCCTCCAGAAAGTTCAACGTCATCTACGAAAAAGTCGATAAGATCGGCTGCTGTATCACTTTCAGAATAAGTTGACTGAATATAGAGCGAGATATTTTCAGCACCTGCAGGTATTTTAAAATCACCTGAGAGCTCTGTCCACTTTCCACTGCTTGTTGTTGCTGAACCTATATTATCATAGTTTGTTTTACCGTTAAGGTCATACTGAACACCAAATTCAAAACCTGATGATGCATAATTGCTGTTTTTGTATGTAACCTGTGAACTGAATGAATATGATCCACCGGCTTTGAGTTCTGAAGAAGATGCAGAAACACCGTTCCATGAAGCTGTTCTGCCTGTTACTGCGAGAGACTTGGAACCGCCTGATTTAAGATCACTTGTGAGAAGGAGCTTAACTCCGTCACCACGTCCTGTCCATGTTGTACCGCTTCCTTCAAATCCGTCCGAGATACCTGTTCCTGAACCGGAAGGAGCTGTACCCTGTATTGATGGCTGCTGTGGTGTTTCGGTTGTTGGTGGTGTGTAACCGCTGTTATTACCGGTATTATCCTTTGGTGTTGTGTAAACATCAAGTTTCTTGATATCAGCTACACCGCTGCTCTGCCAGCCTTCTGCGTTGAGAGCAACTTCGTAGAGATTACCGATACCCCAACCCTGATCTGCCCAAGCCTTAAAGTGATCGGAAACTGTAATATGACCTGATGTTCTCTTATCCTGACGAACTGAAAAATACTGCTTGAATGTTTCAGAACCGCCGTTGATTGTAGGGCCTGTGTGATCCATCTGGAAAATCTTATACTGTGCGCCGTCGATTGTTACCATCTTACCCGGAGCATCAGGACACCAGTCTACCCAGTCTTCGATGATGTAGTATTCAACAAGCGGAACATTTCCTGCTGCGCCCTTGTTCTGGAACCAGCCGTATACACAAAGACGTGAGTTACCGTTTGCACTGCCTGTCTGACGATACTCAGCTTCGTAATCAAGACCGATGTATTCGTAATCTGTAGCTTTTTTCTTTGAACCAAAGTCAAGACCACGACGGGCAAGGAAGTTACCTGCACTTACGTTTGCACTCCATTCAGCTTTGAATGAAGCACCCTGACCGAGAGTCATTGTACCGTTACCGCCTGTCTGGTCGATCCAGATTTCGTAGCTGTAACCGTCACTTGTACCCTTATGCTGGGAAGTGCCGTAACCAAC
>JAZNVB010000143.1:0-8315 GCA_045592585.1 Clostridia bacterium | reverse complement strand
TTTGTGGGCGGAAAGGCTATGGAGATTAAAATGGGAAATCTGGTTATAAATCATAATTTAGTTACAGAAGACAACGCCAAGGCTCTTGTTAAAATTTGTCCCTTCGGTGCAATTTCTTATGATGAAGGCAAGCTGGATATTTCGTCGGCCTGCAAAATGTGCAAAATGTGCGTAAAAAAGGGCGAGGGTGTTATTACCTATGAGGAAGAGGTTAAACAACAGATAGATAAAGACCAATGGAAGGGCATTTGTGTTTATGTTGACCACCTTGCCGGCAAGATTCACAGAGTTACATATGAGCTTTTGGGGAAAGCAGTTGAACTTGCAAAAGTAACAGGGCATCCCGTTTATGCCCTGATGATAGGTGCATCTGTCGGTGATAGTGCAGACAAGCTTTTGCACTATGGCGCAGACAAGGTGTTTGTATATGACAACCCTGAGTTTGCGGATTTCAGAATTGAGCCATATACCGAGGCATTTTGTGATTTTATCGAAAAGGTAAAGCCTTCGTCAATTTTAGTTGGGGCAACCAACATAGGCAGACAGCTTGCCCCACGTGTTGCGGCAAGAAGAAGAGCAGGGCTTACGGCAGACTGTACCGTTCTTGAAATGAAGGAGAACACCGACCTTGTCCAGATAAGACCGGCTTTTGGCGGAAACATTATGGCGCAGATTATATCGCCTGATACTAGACCACAGTTCTGTACTGTGAGATATAAGGTGTTTTCGGAGCCTGCTCCATCCGTTGAAGCAAAGGGTGAAATCGTTAAACTTGAAATTGATGCAGGTAAACTTAAATCTGATATAAATGTACTTTCTTATATTGACAAGCCTAAGGATATTGACATTTCGGAGTCTGATGTGATTGTTGCGGTAGGTCGTGGCGCATCAGGCGAAGGCATGCGTGAGGCGGCAAAGGAGCTTGCTGATTTGCTGGGCGGAGTTGTGGCTTGCACAAGACCCCTTGTTGAAGCAAACATTTTTGATGCCAAAAGGCAGATTGGTCTTTCAGGCAGAACGGTAAAGCCTAAATTTATAATTTGTCTTGGTATATCCGGGGCGGTTCAATTTGCGGCGGGAATGAAATCATCCGACTGTATTGTTGCAATCAATTCCGATAAGAATGCACCGATTTTTGACGTTGCTCACTATGCAATTGTGGGAGATGTGAATGAAATCGTACCGCAGCTTATTTCCAACATAAAGGAGGGACTTGGAAATGTATAATAAACTGACAGATGCAGATATAAAAAAGCTTGTTGCCATTGTGGGTGAAGAAAATGTCCTCACAGGGGGCAATATAAGTCCCGATTATGCTCACGACGAGCTTGGAACGGTTGAAAAAATGCCCGAAGCTGTGGTAAGAGTCAGCAAGACAGAAGAAATTTCAGAGATTATGAAGCTGGCATGGGATAGAGTTATCCCGGTGACGGTAAGAGGCAGCGGAACAGGCCTTGTGGGAGCAGCCGTGCCCGTTTGCGGTGGCATTGTTCTTGAAACAACAAAGATGAACAAGATTATCGAGCTTGACAGCGATAATTTAACTGTTACAGTTCAGCCGGGCGTGCTTTTAATGGAGCTTGCGGCATTTGTTGAGGAAAACGACTTTATGTATCCACCCGACCCGGGTGAGAAATCTGCCACCATTGGCGGAAATATTTCCACAAATGCAGGGGGTATGCGTGCTGTTAAATATGGCGTAACACGAGATTATGTAAGAGCCCTTACCGTGGTTATGCCAAACGGCGAGATAGTAAAGCTTGGCGCAAAGGTTGCCAAAAACAGCTCGGGCTACAGCCTTAAGGATTTGGTTGTGGGCTCTGAGGGTACACTTTGCATAATTTGCGAAGCTGTTCTCGACATTATTCCGCTGCCTAAAATTTCGGTAAGCCTTCTTGTACCCTTCCCTGATATGAAGAGCGCGATTGAGGCAGTACCTAAAATTTTCAGGTCAAAGGTTACACCTACGGCGATTGAATATATGTCAAGAGATACAATTTTGTTTGCTGAGGACTACTTGGGCAAAAAGTTCCCCGATAAAAAGAATGATGCATACATTCTTCTGACCTTTGACGGCAACACCGACGCACAGGTAAACGAGGATATGAAGGCGGTTGCTGACCTTTGCCTTGAAATCGGCGCCGTTGATGTGTATATTGTTGACACAGAAGAACGCAAAAAAGCGGTGTGGTCGGCTCGTGGTGCATTCCTTGAGGCAATCAAGGCATCAACCCCCGAAATGGACGAATGTGATGTTGTTGTGCCTGTAAATAAGGTTGATGAGTTTATAAGATTTACACATAAGCTTGCAGAGGAGATGGAAGTAAGAATCCCAAGCTTCGGCCACGCAGGCGACGGAAATCTGCATATTTACATATGCCGCGACCAACTTGGAGATTCGGACTGGGAGAAAGTTCTTGAAGTATGCTTTGACCGTATGTATGAAAAGGCGGAGGAGCTTGGCGGCCTTGTATCGGGCGAACACGGTATCGGTTATGCAAAAAAAGGATACCTTAAAGACCAGCTTGGTGATGTGCCGATTTCCATTATGCAGGGCATCAAAAAGGTGTTTGATGAAAAGAATATTTTAAACCCCGAAAAGGTTTGTTTCTGATTTTTGAGATACGAAGTCACAAACCGCCCCAAAGTTATAGCTTTGGGGCGGTTTGCTGTTTATTCCTGCGGATACATTTCCTTTGCAAGGTCGATAAAATCTCTTGCACATTGTGAATGGATAGATTCGTCTTTGTATACAAGCACTATCTCTCTTAAATTATTGGGTAGCTTCACATCAAAATAATAAAGATTTTCACTGTCATCACCCTTGGCAAGAATTGAACTCCTTGGCATCAGGATAGCTCCCATACCTTCCTTCATCAGGCTGTATTGCAAATCCAGCCTGCGATGATTTATTACACGGCAGGGCTCGTCGGCGGTTATTTTGTAGAATTGTGAAAATGTCTTCCAGGTTTTTGTGTTTGAACCGGGACGGAAGAGTTTTACATTTTCAAACAAACTCCAGTCGGTTATTTCCTTTCTGGGAGGATATTCGCCTGATAAAAGTTCGTCAAAAGTAAGGGAATATTTTTTTAATTTATCTATTCCGGTATAGCTTTTGTGAACAACAATCATATACTTTTCTTTTTTAAGAAGCAGAGTGTTATACTCACCGGGATTGACATTGGTGCTTATGACAAAGTCAAGAACGCCCCGGTTGAGCTTGTCAAACAAATCGCCTTCAGGGCCGCTTTCACCGGCATCAATTTTCAGGCTGACATCGGGGAACCGTCGGTTAAATTTGCTGCATAGCTTTGGGATGATATTAAAAGCAGCAGATTTTGAACCGCCTATTGAGATTTTTTTTTCGTAATTATGGTTAAGCTGTTGCAGACGATCCGTTAACTGCTTTTCAAGATATATCCTCTCTTCAAGATATTCAATATAGAGGCTGCCCTCACGTGTGAGGCTTATTGGCGAGGTGCTTCTGTTAAATATCTGATAGCCAAGCTGCGCCTCGTAATTTTTAATGGTATTGCTTAGTGCAGGCTGTGAAATAAAAAGTTTTTTTGCAGCTTCTGAAAAGCTTTTATTCTGATATACAGCATATATATATTTTTCTGCATTGTTCATAGCAGTGCTCCCTATAATGTTTTAATTATATTAAATATAATATTATTTGTATTTGATTATATCATATTTATTTGATACAATCAAGTATAGAAAGGTGTGAAAGGAAGGGGTGCTATGAAATTGCCAAAGATAAAGTTTACTGCAGTTGGCGATATGCTGATTCAGCGAGTAATTTCTACCGAATATGACGGATTTCGTGAAGTCAGTGATTATATAAAAAAAGGCGATGCAAGATTTTTTAATTTTGAATCCATCATATATCGCAAGGGCATTTGGGGTAATCAGTTCAACGGAGGCTCCTTTCATAATTCAGACCCTTGCACACTTGATATTGCTAAGGACTATGGCTTCAATATGATGTCCTTTGCAAACAATCATACATTTGACTGGGGCTATGGCGGTCTTATTTCCACCCTTGAGACGTTGGAGCAAACAGATTTTGTACATACCGGAGTGGGAATGAACCTTGACGAGGCAGCCGCACCCGTTTATCTTGAAACGCCAACCGGAAGGGTAGCTTTAATTTCTATGGCATCAACTATTGCAGGGGAATCTGCTATGGCAGGACGGCAATCAAGAAGAATTCCGGGGCGTCCTGGAGTTAATGCCTTGCGTACCAATAAGTATATCGAGGTTACACAAGAACAGTTTGATATGCTGAATGAAATTTCTGAAATAAGCGGAGTGAACGACGGCCGTAAAATTTCAAGAGCTGAGGGATATACTGCCCTGAAAAAAGATAATAACATCGTTGAGCTTGGCAATATGGTGGAATTTCGTCTTGGTGATAAAACAAAATACCACGCACAGCTTAACGAAAAGGATATGGCAAGGCTTGAAAGGGCTATTTATGAAGCAAAGGCTCAGGCAGATTATATTCTGGTCAGCATCCACAGCCATGAGGTATCGGGTGATAAAAAAGAGAACCCTGCCGAATTTCTGGTGGAGTTTGCACATCGCGCAATTGATATGGGGGCACACGCAGTTTTGGGGCACGGCCCCCATCTTTTAAGACCTTTGGAGATTTATAAAGGATATCCGATATTTTATTCTCTTGGTGACTTTATGTTACATAATGAGAGTGTAACCTTTGCACCCGAGGATATGTATGAAAAGTATGGCTTGACCTCGGATGACCCTCTTTGTGATATTTACCGAAAAAGGTCCCGTGATTACACGGTTGGGTTGCTTACCGACAAAAGAATGTTTGAAGCAGTAATTCCATATTTTGAAATGGAAGACGGAAAACTGACACATCTGGAGCTTTTTCCCATAGAGCTTGGCTTTGGTGAGCCACGGTATCGCGTGGGGAATCCAAGGTTCTGTCCTGATGGCGGAATTATTGAAAGGTATGCAGAGATGTCTGCACCATATGGAACAAAAATTGATATAAACTCTGCCGGAGTTGGCATTGTAAAAATATAATTACAGGAGTGAATGAAATGATAAATGTAGATAAGGATTATATCATCAGATTAAGACGTGAGATACATATGTATCCCGAGGTTGACTATGATTTACCTAAAACGGTGGCACTTGTTAAACGTGAGCTTGAGGGTATGGGAGTTCCCTATACTGAAAAATACGGACAGGGAAGTGTGGTAGGATACATAAACCCTGATAAAACCGACTTTACCATCGGTATCCGTGCTGATATGGATGCCCTCAGAATGACCGAGGCAAATGACTGCGAATACCGTTCTAGTCACGACGGAATGATGCACGCCTGCGGCCACGATGCGCACACAGCCATTTTGCTTGGAACAGCTAAAGCTTTAAAGGCGATAGAAGGTGAGCTTGCCTGCAGAGTAAAGCTCGTTTTTCAGCCCAGTGAGGAAGGCGTTACAAGCGGCGCAATAATGATGATTGAAAACGGTGTTCTGGATGATGTTGATATGATGATGGGTCTTCATGTTGGCACTACCTTGGATGTAGGAAAGCTTGGGGTTTGCCCAGGTATTTCAAGTGCATCAAGCCGTCATTTTAAAATTGAGGTAGGCGGAAAAAGCATCCACGCAACAACATACCATAAAGGCATCGACGCTTTGGCAATAGCGGTAAAGATGTATGAAGGAATTCAGTCGATTTTCGCAAATGAAGTTAATCCCAAGGAGAGAGTGGTTTGCCGTGTTACAAAGCTTCATTCGGGCACGGCACAGAACATTGTTCCCGACTATGCACTTATGCAGGGAACAATCCGCACTCTCAATGTTCCTGTAAGTGAACATATTCACGACAGAATGCAAAAGCTGGCTAAAAGCTTATCCGATTTATATGGGGTTGAAATCAAAGTCCACGCACCCCTTAAATCAACCTGTGTTTACAACAACCCGTATCTTTCTGAACTGATGCTTGAAAGTATGGCAAAGGTTGTGGGCAAAGAAAATGTGTCCATAATTGAGTTTGGTATGGGGTCAGAGGACTTTTCAAGGTTTACCGATATAGTACCAAGTGTTTTCTTCCGTCTGGGTACCCGAAATGCGGAAAAGGGAATCACCCAGTTGGCTCATCAGGTTGATTTTAAGCTTGACGAGGATGCCCTTATTTATGGCGCACAGAACTTTGTTCAGTTTGTTCTTGACAATCAAAATGGTGTGGACATAGAAAAGGCAAAAGCCGCAGATGAAAGAAAATACGTATAAGGAGATAAAAGATGAAGGTTAACGAAAAATCACTTGATACTTTATGTGCCGCCCTCTGTTATACAATGGGGGTTGAGCCGCCAAAGGAAAGCCATCCTGCAAATGAAATACTGACAAAATATGTTGATGAAAAATTTGGCGGCGAAAAGGCAGACAGAATATTTATGTATAACCCCGATGCTATCGGGCAGTGGATATATGAAAAATATCCACAGTTATTTGTTCAGGCAACTGCCAATGCCGAGGTGGAGGTGCCTTTTGTAACGGTAATGCCTTCGGTTACACCGGTTTGCTTTGGAACTATGTACACAGGCGCACAACCGTCTGTTCACGGAATACAAAAGTACGAAAAGCCTGTGCTCAGTATTGATACAATTTTTGACGCACTTATCCGTGCGGGAAAGAAACCGGTTATTGTTGCAACCGAAAATTGCAGCATAGGTAAGATTTTTCTTGAAAGAAATATGGACTACTATCTCGTTAACAGCTCCGAGCAGGCAAATGCCAAAGCTGCAGAGCTGATAGTTAAAGACGAGTATGATTTTTATGTGGTCTACAACGGAAACTTTGACAGCACAATGCATAAAACCGGTCCCGAAAGCATAGACGCATTATCCGAAATTCGTGCAAACTGCAGAACTTTTGGGATGTTTTCTGAAATGATAAAGGAGCACTGGAAAGGTCATAACACTCTTGTTGGCTTTGCTATGGACCACGGCTGTCACGAAATTGACGGAAACTGCGGCTCACACGGCCTTGATATGGTTGAGGATTTAAATATAGTACATCTTTACAAGGCGTATGAGAAAGATGATATAAATAAATGAGGTTAAAAACGGGGAGCCTATGCAATATTGCAAAGGCTCCTTTTGATATTATAAATTGACTAGTATATAATTTTGTGATATAATGTCACAGAAATAATCAAAAATTGGAGAAATAAAAATGGAACAAAAGAAAAATAAATTACTTACAAATGTGTTTTTTGTGGCGGCTGCGGCTATGTTTTGTTGCGCCCTATGGGGAAGTGCCACACCATTCATTAAAATCGGATACAAGCTTATTTTGCCTCAGCAGAATATTCCGTCAACAATACTTTTTGCAGGAATCAGGTTCTTTACAGCCGGCGTGGTAACCGTGCTTATTTACAGTATTGCACGCAGAAAGTTTTTGTTCCCTAAAGTTGAAAATCTAAGAGCAGTTATAAACGTATCTTGCTTCCAGACAATTATTCAGTATTTCTTGTTTTACATAGGAGTTGCTAACACAATCGGTGTAAAGGCGGCTGTTATAAGCGGTTCAAATTCGTTTTTTTCCATTCTTTGTGCAACCTTGATTTTCAGACACGAAAAATTAACCTTTAAAAAAATAATTGCCTGCGTTATAGGCTTTGCCGGAATTATTCTTATCAATCTTGACGGATTAAGCTTTGATTTGAACTTTTTAGGCGACGGATTTGTGCTTCTTTCAAATCTTGCTTATGGTGTATCGGGTGCGCTGATGAAGAAATATTCCAATCGTGAAGACCCTGTGGTAATCAGCGGTTATCAGTTTATTTTTGGCGGCTTTGTGATGATACTTGTTGGTCTGTTATTTGGCGGTGTTATTGTTTTGACAAGTATTAAGGCTGTGGCTGTTCTGTTGTATCTGGCACTGTTGTCAGCAGTTGCTTATGCTCTGTGGGGAGTGCTTCTCAAATACAATCCTGTATCAAAGGTTTCGATTTACAGCTTTATGACACCTGTTTTTGGTGTATTTCTTTCAAACCTTTTGCTAACAGAGAAAAGCAATGTTGCGCCGCTTAATCTGGTATTGGCCTTAATCCTTATTTGCGGTGGTATAACAATACTGAATTATCAAAAGAAAAAGAGACAATAACAGAATGAAAGGAATTTTATAAAAATATTTAAAAAACTTTTGCGAAAAGGCTTGACAAGTATACACTTTTTGGTGTATACTTGTACAAGTGATTTCGGGGTGTGGCTCAGTTTGGTAGAGTACTTGAATGGGGTTCAAGTGGCCGCTGGTTCGAATCCAGTCACT
>JAZNVB010000142.1:0-13073 GCA_045592585.1 Clostridia bacterium | reverse complement strand
GTTTTTTACTTGTCCGACATCCAAAATACTGCGTTTCAAGCAGTAAAACTGTTTTTGATTTTGATTTATTTGAAATTCAAATTGATTTCTCCCTATGTGAGGACGCCTTTTGCCAGCCTTTCTACCCTTTCAGATATTATTCTTCAACCTGGTGGTCGTGTGCGTGACAGCAGGAACAATCACCGTTGCAGCCCACGATATGTGTTGGGTCAATACCCTTGCGGTTGTAATAGTCGGCAATTGCTGAATGTATTGCCTCCTGAGCAAGGTTTGAACAATGCATCTTTACAGGGGGAAGTCCGTCAAGAGCCTCGGCAACGGCAACATTGGTAATTTCCAGAGCCTCGTCAATGGTCTTGCCTTTTACCATTTCTGTTGCCATACTGGATGTAGCAACGGCAGCACCACAGCCAAAGGTTTTAAACTTAACGTCTTCAATCTGCTTGGTGTCGTCGTTTATCTTCATATAAATCTTCATAATATCGCCGCACTTGGGGTTGCCAACCTGACCTACGGCGTTTGCATCCTCAATTTCACCAACATTTCTGGGGTTTGAGAAATGGTCCATAACTTTTTCGCTGTACATAATATATCCTTCTTTCTGTTTTATCTGTTTTTTACTTCCTCGTATAAAGGCGACATCTCGCGCAATCTTGCTACAATGGTCTTCAAAGCCTCCACTATTCTGTCAACATCCTCCATTGTGTTGCTCTCGCCAAATGTAACCCTGAGTGAGCCGTGTGCAATCTCGTGCTTTAAGCCAATTGCAAGGAGAACGTGTGAGGGGTCGAGCGACCCTGATGTACAAGCACTGCCGCTTGATGCGGAAATTCCCTGCATATCAAGCATAAGAAGGAGGGATTCGCCCTCGATAAACTCAAAGGAAATGTTTGCATTTGATGCAAGCCTTTGCTTAGGATGTCCGTTAAGACGGGTGTATGGTATTTCAGCAAGTATTCTTTCGATATACTTATCACGCATTGCCGCAAGTCTTTCGGTATGCCCTTTAATGTCTGCCGTTGCAAGCTCAATTGCCTTGCCAAGACCAACAATTGCCGGCACATTCTCGGTACCTGCACGCTTGTTACTTTCCTGCGCACCGCCCGTAATGAATGGCGCAACCTTTACGCCCTTTCTTATAAACAGCGCACCGCTGCCTTTTGGTCCGTAGAACTTGTGACCTGTCATTGACAGAAGGTCAACATTCAGCTTATTTACGTCAATCTCCATCATACCGATTGCCTGAACAGCATCGGTGTGAAAGATTACCCCTGCATCCTTTGTAATCCTGCCAATTTCCTCAATGGGCATAATTGTGCCTATTTCGTTGTTGGCTGTCATTATTGTAACAAGAATGGTTGTATCCTTAATTGCCTTGCGTACATCCTCGGCTGTTACCATGCCAAATTCGTCAACGGGCAGATATGTTACCTCAAAGCCCTCTTTTTCAAGAGCCTGACAAGTGTGCAAAACTGCGTGATGCTCCACCGCCGATGTAATAATATGATTGCCCTTTGCCTTGTTTGCATAAGCTGCGCCTCGGATTGCCCAGTTGTCAGCCTCTGTGCCCGAGCCGGTAAAGAAAATTTCCTTAACATCAGCACCGATTGCCTTTGCAACCTGTTCGCGTGCAAGACTGATTGCCTTTTTTGTTTCTCTGCCCTCGGCATAAACCGTTGACGCATTACCGAAATTCTCGGTGAAATACGGAAGCATTGCATCAAGCACTTCACGCCTTACGGGAGTTGTTGCCGAATGGTCAACATAAACTCTTGTTTTGTCCATATAAAACCCTACCTTTCTTTTCTCTGGAGTATAAATCTATGAAAAGTAGATTCTCCGCAAATTTTTAATCAATCATTTAAACTTCTGCGACTCGGCAACCGCCATTTTGTCGCACTTTTCGTTTTCGGTGTGTCCTGCGTGGCCTTTCACCCACACAAGCTCCACCTGATGTATTTCAAGCAGATTGAGGATTTTTTCCCACAGGTCGGGGTTCAGGGCTTCTTCACGTCGGTTTCGCATCCAGCCGTTTTCCCGCCATTTTACAGCCCAGCCATTCAGAATTGCATCAACAAGATACTTTGAATCGCTGTAAAGCCTTACACGGCAGGGCTGATTTAAAGCCTCAAGCCCAACGATAGCCGCAGTAAGCTCCATACGGTTGTTGGTGGTCTCTTTTTCACCGCCTGATATTTCCTTTACTGCATCGCCGTATTTCAGAATAACTCCATACCCTCCGGGGCCCGGATTTCCGCTACAGGCACCGTCGGGAAAAATCTCAACAAGCTTTAGCTCGCCCATAGGTTTACCTCTTTTGATTGATACTTGAATGTACCTTGACATTCAAAATATATTGTAGCATATTATTCCAAAAAAATCTACCCATAATTCACATTTTTTGCAAAATTATTATTTGACAAATTTCTCCTTAACATTTATAATATTGAAGGCAAATATCAAACACAGGAGAAAACAAATGAGCATACTTAATGCAGAAAATATAACACACAGCTTTGGCGGCAGACAAATACTTGAGGACGCCAGCTTTCGCCTTCTTAAAGGCGAGCATATCGGCCTGATTGGTGCCAACGGCGAAGGCAAATCCACCTTTTTGAAAATCATAACAGGCGAGCTTCAGCCTGACAGCGGAACTGTTGAATGGTGCCGACACATCACCTATGGCTATCTTGACCAGTATTCATCACTGGAAAAGGGCAAAACCATTATGGATGTGTTGCGTGATGCCTTTTCGCACCTGAGCAAGCTTGAAGAAGAAATGATTGCAATTTATGACAAAATGGCAGATGCTACCGACGACGAAATTTCAAAAATGATGGAAGACGTTGGCGAAATGCAGGAAATCTTAGATTCCTCGGGCTACTATACCATAGACACCAAGATTTCGGAATATGCCAACGGTCTTGGTCTTGGCGAAATCGGTCTTGACAAAGACGTATCCGAATTAAGCGGCGGTCAGCGTGCAAAGGTTTTGCTTGCCAAGGTTCTGCTTGAAAACCCCATGATTTTGATTTTAGACGAGCCTACCAACTTCCTTGACGAAAACCACATAAACTGGCTGACCAACTTTTTGCAGAATTACGAGAATGCATTTATTCTGGTTTCACACGATATGCCCTTCCTCACCAACGTAACCAATGTTATTTATCATCTTGAAAACACCATTCTTACACGTTATAAGGGCACATACGAAGACTTTTTAAGAATGTACGACCTTCAAAAGCAGCAGCTTGAGCAGGCATATAAAAAACAACAGAAAAAGATTGCCGATCTTGAGGTCTTTGTTGCCAAAAACAAGGCAAGAGCCGCAACGGCAACCCTGGCAAGGTCACGCCAGAAAGAGCTTGACAAAATGGACAGAATCAGCCTTGCCCCCGAAAAGATAAAACCCACCTTTAACTTCAGGTGCGACCGTGCACCCGGCAGAGTGGTAATCTCCGCCAAAGGTCTGATTATCGGCTATGACTCGCCCCTTACCAAAAAGATTGATTTGCAAATTGAACGAAATCAAAAAATTGCCATAAAAGGTGTAAACGGTTTGGGAAAATCAACACTCCTTAAAACCCTGCTTGGAATTATCCCGCCAATCGAGGGTAAAATCGAGCACGACCAGTTTATGAATGTTGGATACTTTGAGCAGGAGGAAAGTGCGTCAGACAAAACTGCCCTTCAGGAATTCTGGGACGAATTTCCTTCCCTTACCAATGCCGCAGCACGTGCCGCCCTTGCAACATGCGGTCTTACCACCGAGCACATAACCTCGCAGATGAAGGTGCTTTCAGGCGGCGAAAATGCAAAGGTACGTCTTTGTAAAATTATGCAAAGCCCTGCAAACCTACTTGTCCTTGACGAGCCTACCAACCACTTGGACATTGACGCCAAAGCAGAGCTTGCAAAAGCCGTAAAAGAATTTAAAGGGACTGTTCTGCTGGTCAGCCACGAGCCTGAATTTTATTCCGACGTATGCAGTGATATATGGGATGTTTCGGACTGGAGTACAAAAATAGTATAATCAATTAGCGAGAATAACCCGGGGTTATCCCCGGGTTATTCTCGTTGTTTCAGGTTGAATGTCGCAGCATTTTGTATTGCACAAAAAAAGTGCACAGCGAACCGTGCACCGAAAAATGCACAATACCTTAATTTGTTGCGACGCAAATTGAATAACATACTTAGAAAAGAGCAAGCTATTTGTATGTGCATTTTTACCGAAAAGTAAAAAGCATGCCCTCTCTAAATAAAAATTATTCAATTACGTCGCAAAGATAATATAACATATTATTCCCAAAATGTCAAATATTCATTACACGTCCTGTATTTTGCTTAAAGTTTATGCAAAAGTGTTGACAAAATAGATTTTATTCAGTATAATGAACATAGAAAAAGGCAGTTCGTTGAACGACTCGCCAAAATAGAACTAATAATTAGTCGCTACATTTGGACGTGTGGGCGACTAATTTGCTTTTATATTGAAAACAATCAAAAAGATTATTGTAAAAACCAATATTCTTAGTAACATTTTTCCCATAAAGCAACCACCCCCTTTCCATTATGTAATGGGGTTTGGGGCGAGCCGTCCACGGAATGCTCATTCCCGAACTGCCTGTCGGATTTCTCCGACAAAAACATTATACAATATATTTTATTCAATATCTTTTTACAATATCCGAATGTACCATAATAAAGGGACTGTTTAAAACCAATGTTTTAAACAGTCCCATATCATTATTTTATGCTGTCAAGCAGTGGCAAAAGTTCTTCCTTCAAAGTTTTTTCTGCCATCTGTATCTTCCACCTGATTTGCTCGGGTGATGCTGCATAATCATATTCCTGCTCGTAACCAAGTCTTGAATTTGCTTCTACAAGCGGAATTGTATCTTCGGCATTTGCAATTTCTCTTTTAAGAATGTCAATAAGCTCAAGCACAATACCCTTGGGATTTTTAGCCGGAATCAACGGCAATTTAGCAGGCTCGGCATCGGGCATATTCTTTCTTCCGCCACACCAAACCGCTCTGGCATCAACATAAACGCCCAGCTTGCCCTTAAGATAATGCCAACGCTTTACGTGATGGATTGTAGTTGCGGTGTTTCCGATAAACTTTGCAACCTGCCACAGCTCCTCTAATGCCTTGCCCTTTTTGGCATCCATTTTTGAAATAATCACATTAAGCTTTTCGGCACCCTCATTAAAAAGCCGTGCCATCTCTCTGTATTCCTGAAGCTCGTATAAAAGCTTTTCCTCTCTGTCAAGATTATATTTATAAACAGGATAGCCTTCGTAATTAACATCACGTCTTGATTCAGGGCCTTTTGGAACAAGCTCCCAGTTTTTGAAGAACAACGGATAAGACGGGCCAAGTCTGGCAGGGCCAAACTGATCCTCGTTGGTTGATACGCAATGCTCCATTCCTTTTGAGAAAAGCTCATAAACCTCCAGCATTCCGTCAACATTTTCTTCTCCGCAATCACGGATTATCAGCTTTCTTAAAAGCTCATTCATATCAGGGCGAGGACACATAAACGCATACTTCGCCAGCTCCGGCAAAATTGACGGCCAGAAGCCATATGTATGTGATTCTTCAAGTCCATCTAATTTATAGTTGTCCTGAGCATCTGTTACCGCCTGCCAACGTTTAATCCAACGCTGAGGAGCAGGCAGATACGGTGTTCCGCCTATATCCCAGGTGTTTCCTGCAGTATTGGTTTTAGCAAACATACGGAGTCCACGTTCGCGTGCAATCTTTGCCTCACTTGAAAAATATTTACCCGGTCCTATCTGCCAAAGGGTGTAGTCTGTTGTGACTTCCTGTATTTCGGGAGAGATATCTACCTTTTCAAACATCTCAAAGGTTGCTTTCATTGTAATATCGGTGGGAACCTTTCTTAAAAGCTCTGCTCTTAATTCTTCGGTTTCATAGCCCCAGTTGTATGTAAAGAAAACAAATTCTGCTTCCGGTGAATGAGCTTTTATAACATCCCGAAGCATGGAAACAAACTGCGGATAGTCAGAACAGGGGAACCATCCGGGACTGCTTTTTTCATCATCCAGGGATTCGCGCCAGGTCTTTCCGGTTGTGCGCAGGTCCTTTGAAGGGAACTCACAGCATTCACCAACAATCTGAATACCCTTGATTCCGGGACAAAGTTCAAAAAGCTTGCCGTAAGTGCTGTCATAGTATTCATAAGCTTTTTCGTCGTCGGGATGATAAAGATTTTTAAAGGTGCTTGTTGTATAAACATCTATGCCGAATTTTTTTGCACGTTTTATAATGTCGTTTACCTCATCGCATCTTTCCTTGCTTTCAATAACGTCCTTCGTACCAACGGGAATTGCGTTAAAGCCTGCGTGTGCAAGCATTGAAAGATGCTTGTCGGTATATTTGCCAAGTCGCATACCGGTAAAGATTTCACGTACCGAAAATCTGCACTTCATTGTTTTAACACCCGGCTCTGCAATGGGCGCCTCGTTTAAATTCATCTCATCTTCAAGAGCATAAATTCCCTGAGCCGCATATCTTTCATTTTTGCCGTAAATTTCAATTTTGTCACTTACCTTTATAGAAAAGCTTCTTTCGTCTAGGCTGTCGTCAATGCCTATAAATATTGTTTTTGCATCTGATTTGCCCGGAATTTCTACATCAAGTTCAATTTCCATAGATGTCTTAAAATAATCCTGCAAATCATAAACAGCCAGTTCTAAAACTTCGCCCAAATCAGCATTTGCTGTTATCTTCCACTCACTTGTAACAGTTGTCCCCGATAAACCACTCATTCTTTGGCGATTTATTCTGCCGGGCTTGTGCACAACCTCAAGCTTTTTTTCAAAATCAAATGGTCTTTCCACTTAGAATACACTCCCTTTTCTCCTTTTGCTATTCCTCAAGTATCACTAATATCTTATAATTTGTAAAAGGCTTTGTCAAGTGTACTTGCGCATTTTATCGAACAATTTTGCGAATTTTATAAAACATTTACAGGGAACGAATAAATCCGTCCCCTGCAAACAAATCAAATCTATTTTTATCTCACAATTACGATTTCAGATACTCTGTCCTCGAAAATCTTGATAAATACTCTTACTTCGTTTCCTTCTTCAAAGACCTCAATATCGCCTGCTGTTACAACATTAACATTGCCGGTCTTACGCTGTGAGTTGTATTCATAAACAGTTGCACCCTCGGTTGAATAGTTCTGAACTGTGCCGTTTACGCTTACATTCACAGAATCCGCAAATTTCTTTGTTACCCGGCCGTAAACAAGTGTTAAATCTGTGCCGATTGTTCTTGTGAACTCTGTGCCCTTGGTGTCACGGTCAAAGAGCAGTGTAATCTGGTCTACCTCGCCCTGAGCGTTTGTGCTGTACTGGAAGATATCGCCCTGTTCAAGCTTAGCTGCGTCGCCCTTTACAAACACATTCTTATCTGTTGAGCTAAGTTCAACCCTCTTTGAATTTTCGATACCGTAAACGATGTCAATTGCATCATAATCTTCATTCTGAGCTTCGGCAATTTCGTCAACAAGAACGATAGGCGATTTTGCCTCTGTAATGCCCGTTGAGCTTGTTACAATAATTGCGCCTGCAGTGAAGTCTTCCTGAAGGTCATAAACTATGATGTCATAAGGCGTGTTGTTTGAGAACATTGTGTTGGTTCTTACAGCATACTTTGTTGTATCTGTACCTGCCTCTGCAGGAATATCGAATACTATTGTGTCGGCAGTTACTCTAACACTTCCCAGCATACCCGATGCACTTTTATACACCTGATCTGCTGCGGCTAAGTTCTTTGTGAACACTCCCTTGTTTACCGCACCTGTGCCTGTTTTGTCAACTGCGATGTCAAGACCGGTAAGTCTGCCTGAAGAGTTCACCTCATAGGTTATAAGCTGAGGTGTTACAACGCCGTCCTTGCCAAACTGTGCAAGTGCTTCTTCAGGAGTAAGACCATAGGTGTCACCTACACGAATTTTTTCTGCCCCGTCAAACACTTCGGTTTCGCCTTCTGCGGTGAAAATCTTAAACTGAAGAGTCTTGTCAATTGTGCCTGTTATGCCTGCATTTGTCAGATAGCCATAAGCACCACGTATTGCCACACCGGTTGATGTTGCAGTCTGGTCTACTGCCGCAACGTTGCCCTCAACATCAAGATAGAATCTGCCTTCATCTCTCAGGTTGATTTCATTGGGATAATTTGCAGCCTTTTTATAAACTGTGTCCGAGTTGTTAATCTTAAAGCCATCCTTTGTTATCTGGGTTACACGGCCAAGAACACTTTCGGTTGAAACATAAGCCTTAATAAGTGCCTTATCCTGACTGACTGTATAGGAAATTACATCCCATTCGTTTAAGTCCTTGGGTTCAATCTTGGCACCGTTTTTCACAAGTGTATACATAACATCTGTATTTTCGGGGTCAAGAAGAAGTGAGCCGTTGTTATACTTGTCGGTCACTCTGCCTGTAACGGTTGAAACAGTTTCTACAACAAGATTTGTAAAGTTGTTTACAAATACAATGTCGTATACATTGTTTATGTCTGTGTCAAGCAGAATCATATTACCTGTTGCGGGTTTGAGCTGTTCGTTGGTAAGGGTTGCAATATACTTGCCGTTGTAAATATAAACCGGCTCTGCCACAATGCTTGCTGTTTTTGCATTCTGGTCAGAAGTATTTGCTCTCCAATAGGTTACTGTTTTGTTTGCTCCTGCATCACCTGTTACCGAAACAATGTCGGTTGCGTTGATTGTAAGAGTGTTGTTTTTGCTGGTCTGGGGTCTTACAAGAATAAGTGTTTTTTCGTCGGATGTTGAGTCAACTCTTGCATAATATACAACGTTATAGCCAAGATACTCCCTTGCCATTGTGTCGCCTTCGATAAAGATACTGTCATTTATCATTATGCGGTCCTCGGCTGCTGTGCTGCCGCCTGTAAGTGTTGTTTCGCTTGTGCCCACAATCTGACCGTAGGCTTTTTCAACATTAAGTCTGTCATAAAGCAGGGTTTTGTCAACAACCTCGTAAACTACGTTGCTGCCAAAGCCGGTCTGCTCCATAAGGTTTGTGGTAAGTGCATTAAGCACAAGCTGTGCTACGTCGCCTCGTTTTGCTGCTGTGGCACCTGCCGCTGTAATACCTTTAAGAAGCTGATTTTCGGATGCAACCGCCATATATCCCACAGGATATCCGCCACGGTCGTTTGCCACAGGCTCATAGCCAAGTGCTCTTACAATAATTGTTACTGCTTCCTGAAGAAGTACGGGGTCATCAGGGCGGAAGGTTCCCTCTGCATCACCGATAACCATTCCCTGCTGCTCTGCAACATTGATTGCGCCGTTTGCCCAGTGATCCCGTGCAACGTCGGGGAATCGTGTTGGTGTGTTTGCACCGTTGGCAAGGTCTTCAAGACCTACCGAATATACCGCCACCTTTGACATTTCTGAACGCAGAATGTTGTCGTTGGGACGGAATGCACCATCTTCGGCATCACCTACCATAATACCAAGTGCGCCCAGAACTTCAGCCGCTTCCTCATACTTTGTGCCCTGAATATCAGGCGGAAGTGCCACTCTACGGCTGCTATAACGTGATGGTGCTACCTGCTCGTTGAGTTCGTCGTTAGTCATTTCATTATGCTTAGTTCTGTTCTGTTCAACGATTGCCTCGCTGTTATCCATTGTACGTGTTGCATGGGGAATTGCTTGCTCCCCGATGCTTTGTTGTTGTGTCTGTCCTTGCGCTGAATTGCTGCCGGACTGGTCACCCGGAGTTTTTCCGGTGCCTTCTGCAGCATTTCCGGAAGATGCATCAAGCATCTCGGCAGTTTCGCCAGATGCTAATCGCATATCCCCGTTAGCAGCAAAAACATTTATGCCCAATGTGAAAATCATTGTGAATATCACAAATAAGGCAATAAGTTTTTTTGACATTTTTATTCCTCCTTATTAAAATTTGAAAATGTTTCGTGTTTATTGTGTGTCGTTAAAAGGAATTTACAACACCAACTTTTTGGCTCAATTAGCAAATAATTACGGCATTTTGAAATTTTAATGATATTGTAACAAATATTTAAAAAAATTTTCTTTAAATATAGTTGAAATATATAAAAATATGTGCTAAAATAATAATGCATTATACTATATGTTGTATAAATATGAATTTTTTATATACAAGGGGGAACAACCAATGATTAACAAAAAAATACTAAGCGCAATCCTTTGCGTGGTTTTTCTGCTCTCCACAGTGTCTGTTTATGCGTTAACTTTTTCTGACGTAGAAAACGACCCAACAGTTGCATGGGCAAAGCCCTATATCAATTCAATGGCAGATGCAGGCTACCTTAAGGGCTATGAAGACGGCACCTTTAAGCCCAACAACACAATTTCAAAAACCGAAGCACTTATCCTTCTTTCAAGAATGATTGGTGTAAATGACAGCCAGTTTGAGGATTCGCTTGAATATGCCGTTGCTGAAAACAAGGATGTCCTTAAAAAATATTCAACCAACTACACAAACGAGGTTTCCTTCCTTCTTTATGCAGGGGTTCTCAAGGCTGACGAGCTTGATACATATCTCTCAGCCGCAAACAAGAATTCAGCCCTATTGAGATACGAGGCTGCAATCCTCCTCACCAAGCTCCTCGGTGCTGAAGAAGAGGTTAAGAGCAATGCTTTTGTATCTTCCTCATACGCAGATACCATTGAAATCCCCGATTATGCCCGTGCATACGTTGAATACGTTAAAGATGCAGGCATTATGCAGGGTATGGGCAACAACGAACAGGGCAAGCCTGAATTCTGGCCCAACACAGCGGTTACACGTTCACAGATGGCAAAGATGCTTTACAGTCTTATTGATGTTCTTGACTTAACCGTTCAGTCAGGTGTTATTGTATCGGTTGACGATTTTGAAGAAACCGTTACCATCACCGCAGACAAAAAAGATATCGTTCTTGCCGTTGACAAAAACACAATGTTCAAAATCAATGGTGAAGACGTTACCCTTGATGATATGGTTACCGGTATGCAGGTTAAGGTTACTCACCTTGCAGACAAAGTAAAGATGATTGAAAATAACGTAGCAATCGACGATGCTGTAATCTATGGTCTTGTTTCCGGAACAACCGATTCCGGCGGAACAAAGTCTGTTACCATTGCTGATGCAAACGATAAGTCAATTGTTGAAACATACGTTCTCAGCAAAAACGCAAAAATCAGGGTTAATGGTGCAATTGACCTGTTCAGCAAGATTAAAAAGAACAACTACGTTGCACTTACAATAGTTGACGGTCTGGTTGAAGAGCTCGAAGTTGTTGATAAGACCACAACAGCAGGCGGTACACTTATCTCAGTTGATGCATCAGGCGAATTTACAGTTCTTAACGTTAAAGACACCGCATCAGGCGAAACTGTTAAATACGAAATCTCTTCTGAAGGTGTTCAGGTTTCACGCAACAGTCTTGACAGCAACCTTTCGCAGCTAATGAACGGTGATACCCTTTCATTAAGACTTACCTATGGCAAGGTTACAAAGATTATGGCAAGCAGCAAAAACTCAACTGTTGACGGCACCATTTCCTACATTACCCACAGCACATCAGGCACAGTAATCGGTATCGAAGTTAACAAAAAGGTTACCGAATATAAAGTTAACAAGAGTGTTAAAATTGTTATCGACTCAACAGAAGAAGGCACAGTTTATGACCTTCGCCCCGGTACAGATGTAAGCATGGGCCTCCAGAGCAACGAAATCATCTCGGTTGAAGCTGCAGGAACAGTTGCAAAGTCACAGCTCAACGGCACTGTTAAGAGCATTAACACCACTTATGGTCTTATGATTGTTGAAGAAAAAGGTACCGAATACAACGTATTTGTAAACGGCACAACCAAGATTATCGACAGTTCATCCGGCAGAACGGTACAGCTTAAGTCTGTAGAAAAGGGCAAGAGTGTTACCATCACCGGTTCAAATGCATCAGGTGTGCTTGAGGCATCAGTAATTGTAATTCACTAATTCTTATTCAAATAAAAATGGCAGATGCAAAACGCATCTGCCATTTTTGTATTATTAAATTTATATATCCGTAAACTTAAAGGTCACACTTGTTGTTTTCTTTTCGCCCGGTTTAATGAATTTCAGCTTGCCCTCTTTGCGCATTACATCTCTGCCGTCGGGAGTGCAGTTGCCCGGCTCTAAGCCCATAACATATTCGTTTTCGCCAAGCATCTTCCATTGTGTAAAACAATCAAGATTTTTGCTGTCATATGTCATTTCCATCTCAACGCCAATTTCAGGGTTCTTAAGTGTTACAACCGGCTCCTTGTCAAAGGTATGATAATAACACTGTTCCACAAAATCAGGTGTTGGTGCAGGTATTTTGTTCCAGTCAGTAATTCCCGACAGTGCATGCTCATCCCTTGCACCTACATTGCATGACGGAATACTCAAAATCGCATTTTCGCTGAGCAAAGGATAACCAAAATTACAATGATACATTATCATATATGGAGATTCCTTGCAGCCAATATTCTCAACAGTATCAGTAACAGTAATTACATTATCATTAAGACCAATCAAATATTGGCGGGTCATAACAAGCTGATGTCCAAAAAGCACGGCATCGCGCATTGTTGCCGAGATTTTAATACAATCCTCCTCCACCGTATATGAATACTGTTCTGCAGGTATGTGCGAAATTGTACCATGCAAGGACAATTCCTCGCCATCATCGCTGCAGGGACTTCCCACAGCAGTAAGGCCGCAGGTTGTGAAAAATCCCGCTGTAAAGGATTTCAAAAATCCCAGACCCTTGTTGTCATAATACTGGGGAGATACCATTCCGCAGGGCGAAATATATGCCATGTTCTTGCCCTTATAAAATAAGTATGGAATATCCGCACCCCTGTCCAGTGACACGGTAAATTCAAGACCATTGCCATTGCGAACTTCAAGAAGACGCATTCCGTCCGCCTTGCCTCCCACCATTCGGGTTTCCCGAATATCAAAAAGCTGTGACGGATGTCCTATGTATTTGTTTTTCATAAATTATCACTCCAATT
>JAZNVB010000141.1:0-10919 GCA_045592585.1 Clostridia bacterium | reverse complement strand
CCTCCGACTTCTTGAAACCCTTGATTTTAAGCCATTTATTTATCCAGTGGCTTCATTGTGGGGAAGAGGAGCACGTCGCGGATTGCAACAGAATCGGTAAGGAGCATTGTCATTCTGTCGATGCCGTAGCCTATGCCGCCTGTGGGGGGCATACCGATTTCGAGCGCTCGCATAAAGTCTTCGTCGGTTGTGTTTGCCTCTTTGTCGCCAAGAGCCAAAAGCTCTTCCTGAGCTTTAAATCTTTCTCTTTGGTCGATGGGGTCGTTAAGCTCAGAATATGCATTTGCCATTTCCCAACCATTCATAAAGAACTCAAATCTTTCAACATAGTCAGGATTATCAGGCTTTTTCTTTGTAAGAGGTGAAATTTCAATAGGATGATCCATTACGAATGTAGGCTGAATCAGGTGTTCTTCAACATATTCTTCAAAGAAACTGTTTAAGATATCGCCCTTTTTGTGATGGGGTTCATATTCTACATGATGCTCGTCTGCAGCCTTGCGTGCGGCATCTAAATCTTTGATTTCGTTAAAGTCAACACCGGCATACTTTTTAACAGCATCAACCATTGTAATTCTTTCAAAAGGCTTGCCTAAATCCATCTCGATACCATTGTACGAAATTTTTGTTGAGCCAAGAACTTCCAAAGCTACGTGACGGAACAAATTCTCGGTTAAATCCATCATACCGTGATAATCTGTATATGCCTGATAAAGCTCCATAAGAGTAAATTCTGGGTTATGTCTGGTGTCAAGACCTTCGTTACGGAAAACTCTGCCGATTTCGTAAACTCTTTCAAGTCCGCCGACAATGAGTCTTTTTAAGTACAGTTCAAGCGAAATGCGAAGCTTAAAATCCTCGCCCAATGCGTTAAAGTGAGTTTCAAAAGGCCTTGCTGCAGCACCGCCTGCGTTTGAAACAAGCATTGGAGTTTCAACCTCGATAAATCCCTGAGCGTCCAAGTATTTACGAATGGTAGAAATAATCTTTGAACGTTTAACAAAGGTGTCCTTAACTTCCTCGTTCATAATAAGGTCAACATAACGCTGTCTGTATCTGAGGTCGGTATTGGTCATTCCGTGGAATTTTTCGGGAAGAGGATGGAGTGATTTGCTGAGAAGGGTATAGCCGTTTGTGCGAACCGAAATCTCGCCCTTTTGTGTTCTGAAAACCTCGCCGGTAACACCAACTATGTCACCGATGTCGAGCTTTTTGAACTTTTTATAAACTTCCTCGCCCATATCGTCACGGGTAACATAAAGCTGAATTTTGCCGTCTCTGTCACGAAGGTCAAAGAATGAAGCCTTACCCATAACACGTTTTGACATAAGACGGCCTGCGATTGAAACCTGTGCACCTTCCATTTTGTCAAAGTTATCTATAATATCTATTGTGTGATATTCCTGATTATAGGTGGTCACATCAAAGGGGTTTTCGCCCTCTTCCTGAAGCTGTGCAAGCTTGTCACGTCTTACCTTTATGAGCTCGCCTATATCCTGCTGCTGCATCTGTTCGTTTTGTACATTGTTTTCGCTCATTAGTATTTCTCTCCTATCTATTTGTCTATGCTGAGTATTTTAAACTGAATGGTGCCGCCGGGAGTTTCAACATCAACCACGTCACCGACTGATTTGCCAACAAGGGCACGTCCTACGGGGGATTCGTCAGAAATCTTGAACATATCGGGGTCTGCCTCGGTTGAGCCTACAATGTTGTATTCAATCTCCTCGTCAAACTCTTCGTCATAAACCTTTACACGGGTACCCACACTGACAACATTAACATCAATATCGTCTTCGTCGATAACCTTTGCATTTTTCAGCATATTTTCAAGCTGAACAATTCTTGCTTCAACCTGAGCTTGTTCTTCTTTGGCTGCATCATATTCAGAGTTTTCAGACAAGTCACCAAAACCGCGGGCAACCTTGATTTTTTCGGCAACCTCCTGGCGCTTTTGTGTTTTGAGCATTTCAAGCTCCTGCTCAAGCTTTAAAAGTCCTGCATCTGTAAGTAAAATCTGTTTGTTTTCCATTTTGTTTCTTGGCCTTCCTGCTCACATAATAGTCCTGTCCAGCCTTACCGTGAGCCCGTAAAGCACCTTTGTCGCATACAATTTATATATTATATATCAAGTTGCTTATAAAGTCAACTTTTTTTTGCCCATAATATAGGAAGAAATCTTTTTTGCCGTATAATCCTTTCCGATACACGCCGCAACATCAAGGAAATTCACGCTGCAGCCTCCCATATCAAGGTCAAGCTCTACACCATCAATCAATATATCCCTGCCTATTCTCACCGTTGAATCGGTTAAATCAATCAGAATTTCGGCGTCTGGCGGGACCTTGCAACTGATTTCCGCAAGGGAGCCGGTTTCGTTAAAAAAGCGTTCCTGAAAATCTGTGGCACCATGGTTATCGGAGATGCATAAAACTAACTTTTTTGTGTCATAGCAAAGCTCCGTGGCAAGATACTCAGTTATTCTATCCATTTTATCTGCCCTTATGCAGATTTTGCAATCGGGCGGAAAGATACCGCATTTGGGGGCAACAGTTCGTATACAGTCGGGAATAATGCCCGACAACGCCAGATTTTTGCTATCGGTTGAGATGTCTGAATACTCTGACAAAAATGTCGAAAACAGTATTTTATCTGCACCCGAGGCTTTCAGCATTTTTGCAGCCTTAAAAACAGCCTTTTTTACTCGTTTTGGTGATGTTTTGTCAAGCCCTGCGATAGAGTAGGGGATTGTTGCAATTATCAGTTCAAAGGGATTTTTTTCACTGTTTATCCATTCTTTTTTGTATCTTTCAAAAGGGTTAAGCGTCTTTATCCTGCGTTCAGCAACAATACCAATTCGCACGGCAAGTACTCTCCTGCAACAAGATTTATTTTTGTTTTACAATTTCAAGGGCTTTTTTAAGTTGAAGGTCATGCTTAACATCCACACCGATAATTGCTGCATAGTCCTCATCGGTCATTGTGACCTCCACATCGGGCAAAATTCCCTGATGATCAATGCACACATCGTCCGGCGTATAGTATCTTGAATCTGTAACCTTCATAATACTGCCGTCTTTGAACTTATATGGTATCTGGGTGACGCCCTTGCCGAATGTTTTTTCGCCCACAACGGTGATAAGATCGTATGAATGAAGCGCACCAACCAGAACTTCACTTGCACTTGCGCTGCCGCCGTTGGTAAGCACAACCATAGGAAGTGACGATTTACCGGTGGTTGCGGCATAGTCGCGTCTGTTGCCGCCTTTATCCAGGGTATAAACAATTGTGCCGTCGTCAATAAAGGAGTCTGCGATACTTACGGCAGAATCCATAAGACCGCCGGGGTTGTTTCTCAGGTCAAGCACAAGGCGTTTCATACCTTGATGTATAAGGTCGTTGAACTGTTGTGCAAATTCGGTAAAGGTGTTAACACCAAATTGGCTTATCTGAATGTAGGCAACCTCGTCATCAAGCATCTGAGATACAACGGTTTCGCGCCTGATTGTAGCACGGGTAAGGGTTATATCCACAATTTCGCCGGTGGATTTTTTCAGGATGGTCAGAGCCACCTCGGTTCCCTCAAGCCCTTTCATATTTGATGCAACTGTATCAATGTTCAGCCCAGCAACCGACTGTCCGTCAACACTCAAAATCTTATCGCCGGACATAATGCCCGCTTTTTCGGCAGGGGAGTCCTTAAGGGGCGAAACAACAGTTACACCTTCGCCGTCGCTGTCGGCTGAGATATACAGACCAACACCGGTGTAGTCATCGGATTCGACGCTCTGAACAAAACTTTCGGCTTCGTCTTTGGACATATAAACGGTGTATGGGTCGCCAGGACTTGCCGAGGCACCTAAAAGTGCACCGTCCACCAACTTTTGGGTATCAATATCTTCATAATAATAGTTTTCAAGAACGTCAATCCCCAATTTGAATTTGATGAAATCTGTGAAATTCAGTGCACCAAAGGGGTTAACCGCCATAACTGTTCCCAAAACTGTGGCAAGAATCAACACTGTTGCACAGATAACCAGAACAGATTTTTTTATATACATAATTTACTGACCTTTCGGATGAAATTTCTTAACAAAGGTTCATCCCTTCACATTGGGAAGGGATGAAAGGTATATACATTATCTTATGCAAGTATAGATGACTTAATTACATCAATATTTTAATTAAAATACTGCATAGGGTCAACTGCCGAGCCGTTTATCAGCACCTCAAAATGAAGGTGAGGTCCGGTGGAGTTGCCTGTTGAACCTACAAGACCGATTTGCTGACCTCTTTGAACACTTTGTCCTGAGGAAACACTGATAGAACTCATATGTGCATAAAGTGTTGCACGGCCGCCACCATGGTCAATAACTACACAGTTGCCATAGCCTGAATTCCAGCCTGCAAGAGTAACGGTACCTGAGTTTGCCGCTACAATTGATGCACCGTATGCTGCACCGATATCTGTGCCGGTGTGTCTTTTATAAACTCCTGATACGGGGTTCTTTCTTCTGGGCGAAAAATGTGAAGTTATGTAATAACAACTTGGTGTGGGCCAAGTAAATTCGCCGCCAACATATGCTCTGCCTCCAGAGGAGGAGCTAAGCGAGCCTGAAAGACGGCGACGCAGACTTTCCATTGCAGCATCTGCTTCATCGATAATTCTTTGATATGAAGCGGCGTCGCTTTCAAGTTCTTTCATATATGCCTGCTGTTCCTGCTGCTTTTTCTCAAGTGCCGATTTTTGTGCGGTCAAATCGCTTTTTGAATCCTCCTGAGCTTGTTTAAGAGCAACAATTTCATCACGGGCAGCTTCGATTTCAAGGCGGTTTGCCTCCATCTTGTCAAAAATAGCTTTGTCGTGCTGAGAAATTTCCTTTACAATTTCAATCTTGTCAACCAGGTCGCCAAAGGTTTTTGCAGAAAGCAACATTTCAATATAACTTACGTCGCCCTGCTCGCACATAACCCGAAACCGACTTTTAAAAAGTTCATACTGCTCTTCGGCTTTTTTGGTTGCGGCGTCAAGCTTTACCTGTTGTTCGGCAAGATTTTTTTCGGTTTCGGCAATCTTGCTGTTTACTGCATTGATTTTAGCCTGAATATCTCCCGCTTCTTTCTCGAGTGACTCCATAGCCTGAAGGGTTTTCTCACGCTTGGTTTTTGTGGTTTCAAGCTGTTGCTGGGCTTCGTTCTTTTTTTGTTGTTGTCTGTTTATTTCTGCCTGGGATGCAGAAACAAAAACGGGAACAACAGAAGCCATCAAACCTAAAATCATAAGCACGGCAATAATTACCGAAACAATTCGAACTGTTTTTTTGTTCAACTTAAATCACTCCTGATACATTTTTAAACGTGCAGATGTTTTCGTATAGACATTGCACTGCCTATCATGCCAATACCCATTCCAATAACAAGGGAGGCTAAAATGATAATGTTAAGAACCTGAGCAGATGAGAGGAGGGTAATGTTACCCATAAATCCCTGAATGGTGGGAAGCACCGAACCGTAGCCAAGCATTACTATAACTGTTGCAACTGCGGCACCTACTGCACCAAGCAGCATACCTTCAACAATGAAAGGCCATCTGATAAACCAGTTTGTAGCGCCGACAAATTTCATAATATTTATCTCTTTGCGTCTTGAAAACATTCCAAGTTTTATAGTGTTGGAAATGATAAAAATCGAAATTGCCGCCAGAATGAGCATAAGCCACACGCTGACATGCTGTACGGTGTTGGTAATTGAAAGTATCTGCTGTATTAAATCCTGACGGTTAACAACTTCTTCAACACCTTCAATCTGAGCTGCTGCTGCAGCAACCTCGTTTGCCTTGGTAACATCATCAAGTGTAAGAATATATGCATCACGAAGGGGGTTGTCCTCCTCCAAGGTATCAATAACCTCGGCCTGCTCGTGATAAACGCCTTCTTTGTAGTTCAGCAGACGTTCTTCTTTGGTGTAAAGCTGAGCCTCCTTGACATGAGGAATTGTTGTCAGTTGGCTGCCTATGGCGCGAACATGGTCACGGTCCATTTCATTAGGTACATAAACATTGATTTCGCACTGTTCTTTTATCTGGTTGCCAATGGAATGAAGATTCATTCCAAAAAGAACAAAAAAGCCTAAAAGAACAAGACTTGCAATAACGATACCGATTGATGCCAACGTCATCAGACTGTTGGATATAAGACCCTTAAAGCCCTGAGCAATAAAATATTTCAGATTTCTAAATATCATATCCGTAAGCACCTTCTTCCTCGTCACGAACCAGATTACCGTTTTCAATGGCAAGAACTCTCATATGCATTTCGTCAACAAAGTTCTTGGCATGGGTAGCAACAATCATTGTGGTTCCGCGCTTGTTAATATCCACAAGCAACTGCATAATTTCGTTTGCGGTGTCGGGGTCAAGATTGCCGGTTGGCTCATCGGCAATAATAACCGGAGGTTTGTTCACCAAGGCACGGGCAAGGGAAACTCGTTGCTGTTCGCCACCCGAAAGCTGACTGGGTTTCATCCGCGCTTTGTGTGCAAGCCCTACAAGTGATAAAACATTGGGAACGTTGCGACGGATTTCTGCCCTTGATGCGCCGATAACCTGCATTGCAAAGGCAACGTTTTCATACACGGTTTTGTTGGGCAACAACCTGAAATCCTGAAAAACCATTCCGATATTTCGTCTTAGATAGGGGATACGGTTTTTAGGAAGCTCATTAAGGTTCATTCCATTCACAACAATTTCGCCACTGTTGGGATCTTCTTCTTTAATAATCAGTTTTGTCAGGGTAGATTTACCTGCGCCTGAAGGACCCACTAAAAAGACAAATTCGCCTTTTTCGATAAAGAAAGAAACATCATCCAGGGCACGCACACCGGTATCTTCGTATGTTTTGGATACATTTTTAAATTCAATCATAATTCTTGCTTGCCTTTCCGCACTGCCACAGGTGGCAGGCAACAACCCCACAGATTAAATTCTTGTGGGCTCTGAAGTAAGATATTTATTAACCATCATAGCCACCTTGAATATGATAGCATCATCAAATTCTCTCAGGTCAAGACCTGTGAGCTTTTTGATTTTGTCCAGTCTGTAAACCAGAGTGTTTCTGTGTACAAACAACTTTCTTGAGGTTTCTGAAACGTTAAGGTTGTTTTCAAAAAACTTCTGTATGGTATAGATTGTTTCACTATCCAGAACAGAAATGGATTCCTTCTTGAAAACTTCTTTTAAAAACAACTCACAAAGGGTGGTAGGAAGCTGATAAATAAGCCTGCCGATACCAAGGTTGTCGTAGCTGATAATGTTCTTTTCGGTGTCAAAAACCTTGCCAACTTCCAATGCAATCCTTGCTTCGCGGTATGCACGGGCAAGCTCGGGGATAGAATCAACAATAGTTGAGATGCCAAGGGATACCTTAACCATAGCTTCAGAATTGATTGTGTCGTGCATTTCCTGAGCCTGCTTGATAATGTCCTTCATCTCAGTGCCAGACTTTACTTCCTTGATGATAGCAAAATCGCGGTCGTCAATGCGGATAACAAAATCCTTAGCTTTGTCGGGAAAGATGCTCTGAAGAATGTCTACCATGGAAATATCAACGCTTTTGTGAGTTCTTATAAGGTAAACAACCCTTTCACAATCTACCATAAGCTTAAGCTCGCGGCTTCTGTATATTATGTCGTTGGGCAACACATTGTCAAGAATAACATTTTTCATAAAGCTGTTGCGGTCATACTTTTCGTCATAATATTGTTTGATTGTAAGAAAGTGAGTTCCAAGAAAGGCTGAATAGCCCTTTGCCAGCTCATCGGTACCCTCGCAAAAAACAACATATGTATTTTTGTTGCAGGTTTCGATTTTTCTGAAGACATAGCCACCGCCCACATATTCATCATTATTTGTTTCAAAATGAGCAATCACTGCCTCGTTCTGATGACCAACCTTTGCTTCGTCGCTGCAGGCGATTATATAGCCGCTGTCATCCATAATACCGATTTTGCGGTGAACATCCTTTTTTAGTTGATTGCATGCGTTCTGAAATATTCTGTTTTGCATCTGGATACCTCCGTGTAACACTTTTAAACCATATAGGGATTGCATCCCCCATGGTTCTGGTGGAATAGATATCTTCCCACCATAATGCCATAACATTATACCGCTTTTTTTTTCAAATTGCAAGGTTTTTGTGCAATTTTTACAAAAAATTCATAAAAAACGCTTTGAACCCCGACATTACAGCCTTTTTTGCCCGACGATCTGTTGATTTGCCCCCCGGCCCTGACCGATTTGATTTTCGACATTTTTCGCCCCCGTTTTTTATATATTTTTTTAGTACGTCGGATTACGAATTTTATTCGTAATCTCAGCGTGTTGATAAAGTCGACACGCTGAGCAGATGCCGAAAAATGACGGTATATTTCGTGAAATTGTTTTCGTCGCTGTACGATGGTACTGCAGAGAACAATTTCGCGGAAAGCAAGTAATGGTGCGGTTTTCTCGATGATAACCGCACCATTTTCATACATTTTATATCATATTTGCTAAATCAAAATTCTTTTTTATTTTAGTCCCGCTTGCGGTAGACCGGTGTTTTTCGACAGTCTGAGACCGCAGAAATTTCTGCGGCCTTTCGGTTTAATTATTCTGTTATAATTCTTTTGAGGTTGATTCTGCCCTGCTTGTCGATTTCGATAACCTGAACCTTGATATCGTCGCCAACCTTCACAACATCCTCTACCTTTTCAACTCTTACCTTGTCAAGCTTTGAGATATGAACAAGACCGTCCTTACCGGGAAGGAACTCAACAAATGCACCGAAGTCCATAATTCTTACAACCTTACCATCATATACTTCACCAATTTCAGGTTCTTTAACAATGCCTTCGATAATCTTCTTTGCAGCTTCACCCATCTCGCTATTTGGAGCAGAGATAAACACACGTCCATCTTCTTCAATATCGATTTTAGCACCTGTATCTGCAACAATCTTCTGAATAACCTTACCGCCCGAGCCGATAACGTCACGAATTTTATCAACAGGGATTTCAAGGTGAATAACCTTTGGTGCATACTGTGATACTTCTGCACGAGGTTCAGCAATTGCTTTAAGCATTACTTCATCAAGGATATAGTATCTTGCGTCACGGGTTTCGGTAAGTGCATTTTTGATAATTTCAGGTGTAAGACCGTCAATCTTAAGGTCCATCTGGATTGCTGTAATACCCTTCTTTGTACCTGCAACCTTAAAGTCCATATCGCCAAAGAAGTCTTCAAGACCCTGAATGTCAAGGATTGTGATAAATCTTTCGCCCTCAGTAACAAGACCAACAGAAATACCTGCAACAGGAGCCTTGATGGGAACACCTGCGTCCATAAGAGCAAGTGTACTGCCGCAAATACTACCCTGTGATGTTGAACCGTTTGAGCTGAGAACTTCTGATACAAGTCTTATAGCATAGGGGAACTCTTCCTCTGAAGGAATAACCGGAACAAGTGCACGTTCTGCCAAAGCACCGTGACCGATTTCACGTCTGCCGGGGCCACGTGATGGCTTTGTTTCGCCAACACTGTATGACGGGAAGTTGTAGTGGTGAATGTATCTTCTGTATTCTTCGGTATCAAGACCATCAATAATTTGTGCATCACCAAGAGCACCAAGGGTTGCAACGGTAAGAACCTGAGTTTGTCCACGTTTGAAAAGACCGCTACCGTGTGCTCTGGGAAGAAGACCAACTTCAGATGAGAGAGGTCTTATCTGCTGAATTTTACGACCATCAACACGCTTACCTTCGTCAAGGAGCCAACGTCTTACTATTGTCTTCTGCAGCTTGTAAAGAGCATCCTCGATATCCTGAGCATATTCTTCTGCAGGATATGTTTCTTCAAAGTGTTCATAAACCTTTTCGTAAACAACTTTAAGGTTTTCATCTCTTATAGACTTATCGTCTGTATCAAGAGCTTCCTTAACCATGTCTGTTGCAAAAGCAGAAATTGCATCAAAGATTTCTTCATTAACAACAATATGGTCATATTCAAACTTAGGCTTGCCGATTTCGTCCTGAATACCCTTAATGAAGGTACAAATCTTTTTGATTTCTTCGTGAGCAAACATAATTGCATCAAACATAACATCTTCAGGAACTTCGTTTGCACCTGCTTCAATCATAACAACCTTTGCCATGCTACCTGCAACAGTAAGGTTAAGGTCACTAACCTCTCTCTGTTCAACTGTGGGGTTGATAACAAATTCGCCGTCAACAAGACCAACATAAACTGCAGCAATAGGACCATTAAAAGGAATGTCAGAGATTGAAACTGCGGCTGATGAACCAATCATAGCACAGAATTCAGGAGCATTATCCTGTTCAACAGACAAAACAGTTGAAACGATTGAAACGTCGTTTCTTAAATCCTTGGGGAACAAGGGACGCATAGGTCTGTCAATAACTCTGGCGGTAAGGATTGCATTCTCTGAAGGTCTGCCTTCTCTCTTTAAAAAGCTGCCGGGGATTTTACCAACAGCGTACATTCTTTCCTCATAGTCAATGCTGAGAGGGAAGAAATCAATACCATCTCTGGGTTTTGCTGATGCAGTTGCAGCTGTAACAACAACAGTGTCACCGTATCTAACGATAACAGAGCCATTTGCAAGCTCTGCAACTTTGCCAACCTCAATACTGAGTTTTCTGCCGGCAACTTCTGTTTCAAAAATTTTACTCATAATTTTTCCTCCTTTGTTTAAGAGGTCTACCTTTTTAGCACTTATAGGTATGCTCTCAAAAAAAGCATATTTATAACTGCTAAATGCGTAAACACTCTCAAATTTATATTATTTTTTGTAAAAACGCAGAAAATATCCTGCATTGATTTATTGCTGAAATACGAAATTAAGTCTTTGCCCCTAAGAACAAAG
>JAZNVB010000140.1:0-7223 GCA_045592585.1 Clostridia bacterium | reverse complement strand
ATTTTTTCAGATACTAAGCCGAGATTAGATCTCTGCGAAGTACTTGATGGTGCGAACCATCTGAGAGGTGTAGGAGTTCTCGTTGTCGTACCAGGAAACAACCTGAACCTCATAGAGGTCGTCAGCGATCTTAGCAACCATAGTCTGGGTAGCGTCGAACAGGGAGCCGTACTTCATGCCGATAACGTCAGAAGAAACGATCTGATCCTCGTTGTAGCCGTAGGACTCGGAAGCAGCAGCCTTCATAGCAGCGTTGATGCCTTCCTTAGTAACGTCTGTGCCCTTAACAACAGCTGTGAGGATTGTTGTGGAACCTGTTGGAACAGGAACACGCTGTGCGGAACCGATGAGCTTGCCGTTGAGCTCTGGGATAACAAGGCCGATAGCCTTAGCAGCACCTGTGGAGTTAGGAACGATGTTAGCAGCGCCAGCTCTTGCACGTCTGAGGTCGCCCTTTCTGTGAGGACCGTCGAGGATCATCTGATCGCCTGTGTAAGCGTGAATTGTGCTCATGATACCACTCTGGATGGGAGCATAGTCGTTAAGAGTTTTTGCCATAGGAGCAAGGCAGTTTGTTGTACATGATGCAGCAGAGATGATTGTGTCATCAGCTGTAAGTGTATCTTCGTTTACTGAGAAAACGATTGTCTTAAGGTCGTTGCCTGCAGGAGCAGAAATAACAACCTTCTTTGCACCGGCATCAATATGAGCCTGTGACTTTTCCTTTGAGCAGTAGAAACCTGTACATTCAAGAACAACGTCTACGCCAAGAGCACCCCAGGGGCATTCCTTTGCATCTTTGATAGCGTAAATCTTGATTTCTTTTCCGTCAACTGTGATGCTGTCTTCACCGGCAACAACAGTGTGACCGTCGTATCTGCCCTGTGATGAGTCATACTTAAGAAGATGAGCAAGCATCTTGGGATCTGTAAGGTCGTTGATTGCAACTACCTCATAACCTTCTGCGCCGAACATCTGACGGAATGCAAGACGTCCGATACGGCCAAAGCCGTTAATAGCAACTTTTACTGACATATTAAATTACCTCCAAAAAATAAAATTATATGATTATTGATTATATTTTACCATATATTCCCCAAATATACAAGGGGGTTTTTGAAAAATTGTTAAAAATTTAACTATGTTTTGTGTTAAATTTTAACACACCTTGGATAGTATATCACAAAAAAATAAATTTTGCAACTATCAATATTTACAACAACAAAAAAATATGGTATAAATAATATATACAAATTGACAAATTGAAATGGAGAATATATATGAAACTCATTCTTGCAAGTCAGAACCGGCATAAAGCGCAGGAGATGCAGGCTATCTTAGGTGATAAAACAGAGCTTGTAACCCTTGATGCGGCAGGCTGTGGTGACATTGAAATAATAGAAGACGGAGATACCTTTGAGGCAAATGCCATAAAAAAGGCGGTTACTGTTATGCAGGCCACGGGGCTTCCGGCCATTGCTGACGACAGCGGCTTGTGCGTTGATGCACTTGGCGGCGCTCCCGGGGTTTACACCGCCCGGTTTGCCGGTGAGAATGCAACAGATGATCAGAACATCTCTAAGCTGTTAAAGGAGCTTGAGGGTGTTGAAAGGGAAAAAAGAACAGCCCGGTTTGTTTGTGTAATTGCGGTGGCTTATCCTGACAGAGAACCTGTCACTTATTGCGGTGAGTGTGAAGGATTTATTCTCACCGAAAAACGTGGCGAAAACGGTTTTGGCTATGACCCCGTCTTTTATGTAGAGGAATATGGCAAGTCTATGGCGGAAATATCGCCCGAGGTGAAAAATTCAATCAGTCACAGAAGCAGGGCTTTGGCTAAATTAAGTATAGAGGACTAGGTTATATGCGTAGAGTTTTAAGCGGAATGCGCCGTGCAATTCAGGATTACAATATGATACAACCGGGTGACAAAATTGCCGTTGGTGTTTCGGGCGGCAAGGATAGCCTTACCCTTCTTTGTGCATTGGCAGCATACAGAAGGTTTTCTGAAGTTCCCTTCGAGGTTATGGGTGTTACCCTTAATATGGGTTTTGAGGGTGTTGACTATTCGCCTGTCAAAAGTCTGTGTGATGAAATCGGGGTTGAATATGTTGTAAAAAATACCGATATTGCAGAAATTCTCTTTGATGTACGAAAAGAAAAAAATCCCTGTTCCCTGTGCGCAAAAATGCGACGGGGTGGTGTTAATGACCTGGCAAAAGACCACGGCTGCAACAAGGTGGCGCTTGGACATCATAATGAGGATGTGATTGAAACATTTTTCCTTTCCCTTTTTTACGAGGGCAGGCTCAACTGCTTTTCGCCGGTAACGTACTTGTCACGGACGGATATGTATGTTATAAGGCCGCTTATTTATGTTGCCGAGGGCGATATAAAGGGATTTGCAAAAAGAGAGAACATTCCTATTGTTCACAATCCCTGCCCCATGGATGGCACTTCAAAACGGCAGGAAATGAAGGATTTTATAAACGAAAGAAATGAGATGGACCACCACTTCAAAACCCGTATGATGACAGCTATTAAAACGGGGCTTGAGGACTGGAAACCCATAGAACAGGAAAGGTGAAAAAATATGTTATTTTCATTGGCAAAAAATGATTTCAGGTCAAAATATGCAGGCTCGGCACTTGGCATGGTTTGGGGCTTTGTTACACCGATAATTACGATACTTATTTACTGGTTTGTGTTTCAGGTAGCCTTTAAGAATGGTCCGGTTAACGGCGTTCCTTATGTGTTGTGGCTTGTTTCGGGAATTGTTCCCTGGTTCTTTATTTCCGAAGGCTGGGGTGGCGCAACGGGGGTTTTGATTGATTATTCGTATCTGGTTAAAAAGGTAGTTTTCAAGATTGAACTCTTGCCTGCAGTGCGTGTTACATCAGCAGCGTTTGTGCATTTGTTTTTTGTGGTTCTTACCTTTATTGTTAATTTTGCCTGTGGGTATCCCCCGCAGTGGCTTGATTTGCAGATTGTATATTATATGGTAGCGGCGTTTGTGCTGACACTTGCTATGGGCAGAATAACATCAACACTTACGGCATTTGTGCGTGACACAAGCAATTTTGTAGGTGTTATGGTGCAATTTGGTTTTTGGATAACACCACTGTTTTGGGATATAAATTCTCTGCCCGAAAAGTTTCATATATTCTTTGAGATTAACCCAATATATTATGTAACCCAGGGCTACCGTGATACTTTTGTTTATGGAATCGGCTTCTGGCAAAAACCCTGGCAAACAGTTTATTTCTGGGCGTTAGTTGCTGTAATCATCCTGATTGGGAACGTGCTCTTCAAAAAACTCAGACCGCACCTTGCGGATTTAATTTAATATTACATAAAAACGGCTTGTCAAACTGACAAGTCGTTTTTTCGTTATACACAAAAAGCACTCAGCAACAATGCTAAGTGCAATGGTGCGGATACTGTTATAGGATTTGCTTGAATTTGCAGGAATAGCAAGAGTTTCAAGAATTGTATTTTATAAAATAAGTGTTTTGCAAAGCAAAACTACAATCATCTTTTCTCTATTCGCTTTTATCTCTTATCTGGAAACGACAATTTTAGTGAAGAGAGAAGAACGAAAAGATAAAAGTACAAAAAGAAACGACAGCTTCCTGTCGAAAATTGTCGTTTCTTTTTGGTCGAGGCGACAGGATTCGAACCTGCGGCCCCCTGGTCCCAAACCAGGTGCGCTACCAAACTGCGCCACGCCTCGATGTATTAAATTGTCAACTATGTTATTATACACATTGTTTAAGCTTTTGTCAAGACCCAATTGTTAATATTTATTTTCTGTTTAGAACCTTTGTTAAATAGTAGAAAATTTATAATATAATCTTGACTTTACATTGTGGCAGGGATATAATTATCAAGGCATAAAATGTAATTAACCGGAGGTAAATGCCATGAACAAAAAAACTCATACAGTAGATATGGTAAACGGACCTGTTTTCAAAAGTGTAGTTGCCTTTGTTATTCCGCTTATTCTGGGCAATTTTTTACAGCTTCTCTATAATGCGGCGGACATAATTGTTGTAAGTCGCTTCGCCGGAAGCACTGCAATGGCATCTGTTGGTGCAACAGGTAGTTTGTGCTCGCTTATTATAAGTCTGTTCATTGGGCTTACCGCCGGTGCGAGTGTTGTTGTTTCGCGCTGCTATGGGGCTCATGACGAAAAGGGTATCCACAGGGCAGTACATACATCAATCGCTCTTGGTATAGTTGCGGGATTTATGGCTATGGGCATCGGTATTTTGCTTTCGGGATATGTTTTAAGGCTTATGGGAACTCCAGAGGGCGAGGTTTTAAATGGTTCTATATTATATATGAGAATATATTTTGCAGGTATGCCTGCGACGCTGGTGTATAACTTTGGGGCTTCGATAATGAGAGCAGTAGGCGATACCCGCCGGCCTTTGTATATACTTGCATTATCGGGCGTTGTAAATGTGGTTTTGAACCTCGTTTTTGTAATATGCTTCCATATGAGTGTTGCGGGTGTTGCCATTGCCACCAGTGTATCAAACTATATTTCTGCAATTGCAGTAATAGTTATTCTTGTTAGGGCAGAGGGTGATCATAAGCTTATTTTAAAGAAGTTAAGATTTTATAAAAATGAGTTTGTGTCTATTGTTAAAATTGGCTTACCTGCAGGCGTTCAGAGTTCGCTTTTTGCTGTTGCCAACACTCTTATTCAGGCTTCTGTAAATTCCTTTGGCACGGCCGCAATTGCAGGTGCGGCAGCATCAGGTAATATCGAAGGCTTTGTATATACAGCCATGAACGCATTTTATCAGGCGTCAATAACAGGTGTAAGCCAGAACTATGGTGCAAAAAACGAGAAAGGTCTTCGTAAAACGGTAAAGGTTTGTGCCGCAAGCGTGGCGGTTGTGGGATTCTCTCTTGGCCTTGCAACAGTAATTTTTGCCCGACCGCTTTTGGGCATATACATAGTCGACTCGCAAGAGGCAATAGATTTTGGTGTAATAAGAATGCTTTTTGTAGGGCTTCCGTACTTTTTGTGCGGCATAATGGAGGTTCAGGCAGGTCAGCTTCGCGGACTTGGATATTCAGTAACGGCAATGGTGAATTCTCTTGTGGGTGCCTGTGGGTTCAGAATACTTTGGATAATGTTTGTTCTTCCCTTAAATCACATACCGGAAGTTCTTTTCCTTTGTTGGCCTATTTCGTGGGTACTTGTAATAATTATGCATTTTGTGTGCTATAAAGCAGTTAAGAAAAAAGCTTTGGCAAGAATGAATAATGAATAAGAACGTTAAAATATAAATCGCCCCGCCAATCTTACGATTGGCGGGGCGATTATCTTTTTGCGTAAATATTTAAATTGCGTATTTTTCTTTGTAAGCTTCGTACAAATCCTCAAATACTGCGTTGGGATTTTCCTTAACATTTTTGAGGTATTCGTGAGTTTCAAATGAATCGTGCGAAATTTCGATTATGCAAACCGCAATGTTTGAACAATGGTCCGAAACTCTTTCGTAGTTGGTAAGAAGGTCGGAAAGGATAAATCCAAGCTCCATTGTGCAGTCGCCCTGTTTAAGACGCGAAATGTGATTGCTTTTGATTTTGCGCTTAAGACGGTCAATAACCTGCTCAAGAGGCTCAACCCGTGATGCGATTTCTGTACTTTCTTTTGCCAGAGCGTCTGTTGCAAGTTCAAGGATTTCGGCAGCGGCGGCTGTAATGATTTTAATATCATTTTGCGCCTGAGGCGAGAATGAAATTCCCTTTTCGTGCATTTCCTGAGCAACCTCTGCAATATTTACTGCGTGGTCAGAAATTCTTTCGATATCACCGATACAGTGAAGGAGCTCTGTTACCACCTTACTGTCTTTTGATGACATATTGTTTGCGGCAATCTTTACAAGATATGAACTTGTTTTGTCTTCGTATTTGTCAACCAGCTTTTCGTGTTCTAAGATTTCATTGAACTTTTCGTCGCTGTAATCTGACATAAGAGCTGTTGCCGCATTGAATGAGTATGCCGAAAGCTTTGCCATATCACAAACCAACTCACGGCATTTTTCAACAGCGAAGGAAGGTATGTTAAGAAATCTTTCGTCAAGTGTGTCAAAGGTGTTTGTTTTTTCTTCTTTTTTATTGCCTTTTACTTTGATTGTCGTGATTGCAAGTTTTTCAATCAGCGAGCAGAATGGCATAAGGATTATCGTTGAAATAATGTTAAACACGGTATGTGTAATTGCAATCGAGAAGAAGGAAGCATCGGATGCCATAAAGTTAACAATAGGCTTTACACCAAGGTAGTAAAGCAGATAATATGCCACTGTTACCACTATAACACCAATCATTTTAATGTATAGACAAGATGCTGCAACTCGTTTTGATTCTGTATTGCCGCTTATAGCAGAAATTATCGGGGTTATGGTGGTGCCTATGTTCATACCCAAAAGAACAGGGAGGGCAACAGCGTGCCGAATTGATATAGAGCCCACCAACACCTGAAGAATACCAACCGAAGCCGAAGAACTCTGAATAATTGCAGTAAAGATTGTTCCCACAACAATACCCATAATCGGATTTGAGAACATTATCAGCAGGTTCTGAAAACTTTCGTTGTCCTTAAATGAACTTGCCGCGTCACTCATAGCCTCCATACCAAAAATCAAAACCGAAAAGCCAAGAAGAATTGTTGCGATATTCCTTTTGGAATCCTTTTTGGTGGTCATAGTAATGATAACACCGATTGCTGCCAGAATGGGGGTAAAGTTTTCAGGTTTTAAAAGATTTATGAAAGCAGCACCTTCAATATCCTTTAAAGAAAGAAGCCACGCAGTAACGGTTGTTCCGATATTTGCACCCATAATGATGCTGATTGTCTGACCCAACTTCATAATGCCTGAGTTAACAAAACCAACCAGCATAACTGTTGTTGCAGAAGAACTTTGAATAACCGCTGTTACTGCAAAACCAAGCAATAGGCCTGTCAGTCTGTTGGAAGTCAATCGTGCAAGAATGGATTCAAGTTTGCCGCCTGCCAGCTTTTTAAGCCCGTCGCCCATAAGGTCCATACCAAAAAGGAAAAGGGCAAGTCCGCCTATCAGACCTAAAATTGTAATGACCATATCCATAATTGTTTCTCCTTGTTTTTGTGATTTGCGGATAATAAATCGCAATATATACATAAAAACGCAATCTTCACCAAATACAATATAACACGAAAGAAT
>JAZNVB010000139.1:0-9169 GCA_045592585.1 Clostridia bacterium | reverse complement strand
GTTCATGCACAAACTCCTCCCTTCTTGATATGCTTAAGGTTGCATACATTCTTAAGGGTAAAACTGTTCACCCCGATGTATCACTTTCAATTGCACCCGGCTCAAAGCAGGTTCTTAATATGCTTGCTGCTTGCGGAGCACTCTCTGATATGATTGATGCAGGTGCTAGAATTCTGGAAAGTGCCTGCGGCCCTTGTATCGGTATGGGACAGTCGCCAAATTCAGGCGGTATTTCACTTCGTACATTTAACAGAAACTTTGAAGGCAGAAGCGGCACCAAAGACGGCCAGATTTACCTTGTTTCTCCCGAGCTTGCAGCGGCATCAGCCCTCACCGGTGTGCTGACAGACCCAAGAACTCTTGGGGATATGCCAAAATTTGAGCTTCCTGAGGTATTTACAATCAACGACAACATGGTTGTTCCTCCGGTAGCTGCCGAGGATATGGACAGTGTTGAAGTTCTTCGTGGACCAAACATTAAGCCCTTCCCGGTATCTGATGCAATGGCTGACGAAATTACTGCAAAGTGCAGTTTAAAGGTTGGTGACAACATCACAACAGACCATATTATGCCTGCCGGTGCAAAGATACTGCCTCTTCGTTCAAATATTCCAAAGATTTCGGAATACTGCTTTGCTGTATGTGACGAAAAATTCCATGACAGAGCACTTGAAATGGGCAAGAGCATTATTGTGGGCGGCTCCAACTATGGTCAGGGCTCATCAAGAGAACATGCGGCTCTTGCGCCCCTTTATCTTGGAGTTAAGGCAGTAATCGTTAAATCCTTTGCAAGAATTCATATGGCAAACCTTATAAATGCGGGTATTATCCCACTTACATTTGCAAACGAAGCAGATTATGACAGAATTGAGCAAACAGACGAGCTTAAAATGACAAACCTTCACGAAAGTATTATCAATGCCGATGAGCTGACAATAACTAACGTGACAAAAGGCTTTGAATTTAAGGTTAAGCTTGACTTATCAGTGCGTCAGAGAGAAATGCTTAAAGCCGGCGGTCTGCTGAATTACACAAGAGAGAACAGTAAATAAACACGGAGGAAAATAAAAATGGAAAAAATTAAAATGACAACACCTCTTGTTGAGATGGACGGGGACGAAATGACCAGAATTATATGGAAGATGATTAAGAACATTCTTATTCTTCCATACGTTGACCTTAAATCAGAGTATTATGACCTTGGTCTTGAATACAGAAACGAAACAAACGATAAAGTTACATTTGCCTCGGCATATGCCACAAAAAAATACGGTGTTGCCGTTAAATGTGCAACCATTACACCTAATGCAGAACGTGTTAAGGAGTATAACCTTAAAGAAATGTGGAAGTCACCAAACGGAACAATCCGTGCAATCCTTGACGGAACAGTTTTCCGTGCTCCCATCATTGTTAAGGGCATTACCCCCTACATTCCCACATGGACAAAGCCAATCACCATTGCACGTCATGCATACGGCGATGTGTACAAAAATACCGAGATGCAGGTTCCTGCAGGTTCAAAGTGTGAAATCGTTTGCACCGATAAAGACGGCAAGGAAATCAGACAGACCATTCACGAATTTACCGACAGCGACGGTATTATTCAGGGTCTGCACAATATTGACAAATCAATCGCAAGCTTTGCACGTTGTTGCTTTAACTATGCACTTGACACAAAGCAGGATATATGGTTTGCCACAAAAGATACAATTTCAAAGAAATATGACCACAGATTCAAGGATATCTTTAACGAAATTTTTGAAGCAGAATACAAAGAAAAGTTTGATGCCGCAGGTATTGAATACTTCTACACTCTTATTGATGATGCGGTTGCCCGTGTTGTGCGTTCTGAGGGCGGTTATATCTGGGCCTGCAAGAACTATGACGGGGATGTAATGTCTGATATGGTGGCAACTGCTTACGGCAGCCTTGCTATGATGACCTCTGTTCTTGTATCTCCTGACGGAACATATGAATACGAGGCCGCACACGGAACTGTTCAGCGTCACTATTACAAGCATTTAAAGGGTGAAGAAACATCTACCAACAGTGTTGCAACATTGTTTGCATGGACAGGTGCTCTCAGAAAACGCGGCGAACTTGACGGTCTTTCTGACCTTTGCACCTTTGCCGACAAGCTGGAAAAGGCTACAATCAAGACAATTGAAGAGGGTACTATGACAGGTGACCTTTATCTCCTTTCAAGTCTTGAAAACAAGAAAAAAGTAAACACAGAAGAATTTTTACTTGCAGTAGGAGAAAATCTTAAAGCAATGCTTTAAAATCCGGAGGAAAATTTAATGGAAAAACAGGTATCAGCATCGGTTATAAACCGACTTCCCCGATACTATCGTTATCTGGGTGAGTTACTTAATTCAGGCGTTGAAAGAATATCTTCAAAGGAATTAAGCAACAGAATGGGTGTTACTGCATCCCAGATTCGTCAGGACTTAAACTGTTTTGGCGGCTTTGGTCAGCAAGGATATGGCTACAACGTTGAGTATCTTTATGGCGAGATTGCAACTATCCTTGGTCTTAATTCAAAATACAAAGCAATCTTAGTGGGTGCCGGCAACATCGGTCACGCATTGACACGGAACACCAATTTTGAAAAAAGAGGCTTTGAACTTATCGGAATTTTCGATAATGACCCCGCAAAAGTTGGCATGGAAATTCGCAACCTCACTGTTTTGGATTCATCAGAAATGAAGGCTTTTGTAGAGGAACATAAACCAACAATGGCTATTCTTTCTGTCCCGAAGACAGTAGTAAATCACGTTGCGCAAGAGCTTATTGACTGCGGAATAAAAGCATTTCTCAACTTTTCATACGCCGAGATTACAACCCAAGATGATATTGTAGTTGAAAATATCCACCTTGGTGACAGTTTAATGCGGTTGTGTTATAAGATTTCGGAGAAAACCGCTGCCGAATAAGGATAAATTTTGCGTTAATAAAAGGTGTATTTATTATGATAAGACTTTATAACATTGACCATTTCAGCCTTGACCAGACCTTTCTCTGCGGACAATGTTTTCGTTGGGAAAAGGACATTGACGGCACATTTTACGGTGTTGTTGCAAACCACGCTGTTAAAATGTATTATTATGACCCAAATACAATCTATGTTGAAAGTTCAAACCCTGATTTGGTGTACTGGAGTCACTACCTGAACTTTTCAAATGACTACAATTTTATCGAAGAAAAGCTCTGGCAGGACGAAAAGCTTCGCCCCTGCATCGAAAAAGGCCGTGGAATACGAATTCTGCGTCAGGATTTGTGGGAAACAATTGTTTCATTTATTATATCTGCAAACAACAATATTCCAAGAATAAAAAAAATAATCTCTGCTTTATGCGAGGCTTATGGCGAAAAGATTGAATTTGATGGAAAAGTGTTTTATGGATTTCCTTCGCCCGAAGTTCTTTCGGTGCTTACCCCCGAGGATTTAGCTCCAATCCGTGCAGGTTTCAGAGATAAATACATAATTGATGCCGCACAAAAAATTACATCCGGCGAAATAAGTCTTGAGGAACTTGCAAAAATGAGCACCATTGATGCAAAGAAAACACTTATGAAAATCAAAGGCGTTGGCAGCAAGGTTGCAGACTGTGTTCTGCTGTTTGCTTTAGGCAGATACAAAACATTTCCTCAGGATGTGTGGATTAAACGAATTCTCAACAACCTTTACGGCGTTGAGGAAAAGGACATCCCTGAGTTTGTTGAAAAGACCTTTGGTAATTTTGGCGGTGTTGCACAGCAATACCTCTACTACTATTATGCTGTGGAAAAGAACAACTGAAAGGATTGATTTTAATGGATGTAAAAACTGCATTACTTGAAAGACGTACAATAAGAAAGTTTACTCAGCAGCCTGTTCCAAAGCAGGACCTTGTTGACCTTATTGACTATGCAAGACTTGCCGCATATCCGGGTAACAATCAATCTCTTAGATTTGCAATTATCGACAACAAACCTATGGTTGATTTAGTCTTTGAAAATACAAAATGGGCAGGCTATCTTGCTGACGGAACTCCAAAGTTTAACGAACGTCCCACCGCATTTATTGCAATTTTAGGTGACAACAGCATCAAAAAAACCTTTGAGGTTGAAGCAGGTGCCGCTGTTACATCAATGATGCTTGGTGCATATGAAAAAGGCATTGCAACTTGCTGGATAGGCTCGCTTAATAGAACAGAAGTTATGAAAATTCTTGGTATCAGCAAAGAAGATTACTCTCTCGTTTACGTCCTTGCTCTTGGATATCCCGCACAAAAAAGCCGTGCCTGCGAAATGAAAGACGGCGACATTAAGTATTTCCTGGACGAAGAAAATATCCTTAACGTACCCAAACGTTCACTTGAAGATATTATTATTGATATAAAGTAAATTTCGAGGCATTTTATCAATCTGAAGATAAAAACAAGGAACAGAATTGTTGAAATTCTGTTCCTTTTTAATTAGTGTTTTTTTAGCTTTTTAAACGCTTTTAAAGTTTCTCCAAGACGCTTATCAAAACGTGGCTTTGTATCATATCTTTCACCACAGACACATTCTGTGAAATATGCATAGCTCTTCACCCTTTCATCTATCATAGAAATCAAAGGTGTATCGCATTTAGAACAGATAAAAACGCCCAATCTTGTTTTTGGAGCATTGCGGATTTGCATTTCGATATCATTAAAATGACCGTCACGTATAACTTCAACTTTTCCACAATTGCCGCAGGTACACTCAAACTCAAGGTATAAATACTTATATCCTGATTTATTTACACTACCCACTATCTTGCCACAGTTACCGCAAAATAACAAGCTTCCGCCATTTGATAAAAATCTTGCATCAACAAGCTTTGTAATGGTTTTCTTTGCCACAGTTTATTTAACAGGTGCTACATTCTTATCCTTGAGGACAACGTCATGCGCACCGCCCTCGATGATACTTGTTGCAGAAACAAGAGTCATCTTTGCGTTCTTCTGAAGTTCAGGAATTGAAAGCACACCACAATTGCACATTGTTGATTTAACTTTGTTGAGAGTGAGAGCAACATTATCCTTAAGGCTACCGGCATAAGGAACATAAGAGTCAACACCTTCTTCAAATGACAGCTTTTGTGCACCACCCATATCGTATCTCTGCCAGTTTCTTGCACGGGCTGAACCTTCGCCCCAGTATTCCTTCATATAGTTGCCGTTTACAGAAACCTTGTTTGAAGGACTTTCGTCAAAACGTGCAAAGTATCTGCCCAGCATCACAAAGTCAGAACCCATAGCAAGGGCAAGTGTAATGTGATAGTCGTGTACGATACCACCGTCAGAACAGATAGGAATATAAATACCTGTCTTCTCGAAATATTCATCTCTTGCCGCTGCAACCTCCTGAACTGCAGTTGCCTGACCACGGCCAATACCCTTTTGTTCACGAGTGATACAAATTGAACCGCCGCCGATACCAATCTTGATAAAGTCAGCTCCGGCTTCTGCAAGGAACATAAAGCCCTCACGGTCCACAACGTTACCTGCACCAACCTTAACTGTGTCACCGTATTTGTCGCGGATAAATTTAAGTGTTCTTGCCTGCCATTCAGAAAAACCTTCTGACGAGTCGATACACAAAACGTCTGCACCTGCTTCAATAAGTGCAGGAACGCGCTGTTCATAGTCACGGGTGTTGATACCTGCACCAACCACATATCTCTTTGATGAATCAAGGAGCTCGGTGGGGTTTTCCTTGTGTGCATCATAGTCTTTTCTGAAAACAAAAGCAACAAGACGACGATTTTCGTCAATAATAGGAAGTGAATTCAACTTATTATCCCATATAATATCGTTTGCAGCCTTAAGTGTTGTACCCTCAGGTGCCCAGATAAGCTTTTCAAATGGTGTCATAAAGTCCTTAACCTGAGTTGAGGGATCCATACGGCTGACACGATAATCACGAGGTGTAACAATACCAAGAAGAACACCTTCTGCTGTACCGTCTTCGGTAACCGCAACGGTGTTGTGACCTGTCTTGCTGCGAAGCTCAATCAGTTCAGCAAGAGTCTGGTCGGGTCTTATGTTTGAATCACTTGCAACAAAGCCTGCCTTGTGATTTTTAACTCTTCTTACCATAGCGGCTTCGTCTTCGATTGACTGTGAGCCATAGATAAAAGAAACACCGCCCTCTTTTGCAAGAGCAATCGCAAGTTTTTCGCCTGAAACAGACTGCATAATTGCAGAAACCATAGGAATGTTCATGGTAATTGCTGATTCTTCGCCCTTTTTAAATTTAACAAGTGGTGTTTTAAGACTAACATTGTTTGTCATACATTCTGCCGAGGAATAACCCGGTACAAGCAAATACTCACTGAAAGTATGTGAAGGTTCATTAAAATAATAAGCCATATTCTATTCTCCTATCTGTATTTATATATAATAGATTATTATATAACAATCTACCGCAAAATGCAAGGCAAAAACCTAACTTTTTACAAATTTATTCAATCTACACAAGCATACCGAAGCATTATAAGTTTTTTTTATTTTTCTTTACTCAACAGCCATTCAAGCAATTCCTTGTTGTAAGCGTTTTCCCACACATTATGTGCAACACCGTCAACTCTTGTGTATGTAACATCCGCACCAAGCTCTTTCAGCTTTTCAACCATCCTGTCAGAATAAAAAGGACTGACAACATTATCCTCCGCACCGTGAAAAGCCCACACAGGCATATCAAGTACACCTGCATTCCACGCCATTCCGCCGCCGCAAACGGGAGCAATTGCCGCAAACAAATCAGGTCGTGCCATGGCTGTGTACCATGTTCCAAAGCCGCCCATACTAAGTCCTGTGAGATACACTCTCTTTGGGTCAACATTAAATTCTTCAATCAACTGCTCAACAAATCTCACAAGAGATTCAACCCTTGCAGCCCAAAAAGAATTCAAAGGACATTGAGGCATAACAACCGTGCAATCATAATCCTCTGTCATAAGAAGCTTAGAAAATCCGTGCACATCCACTTTCGCAAGATCTTCTTTACCCTCGCCCCTTTCACCCGCACCATGCAATTGCACAATTAAAGGTTTATTTTCGTTTTTATCGCTATTTGAGTATTCAACAAAAGGAAATACCCATTTATCTTCTCTGTGTTCAATCCGGTTCATATTTTATACTTCCTCCGTGTGTTTTTTTGTTAATACATTATACACCACAACACGCAAAAAAACAAGAGCATACGGCAAATTTGCCGTATGCTCCTGATAAAAAACTATCTCTGAACTCTGCCTGAGCCGTCGCCGCCTGCCAGTTTTTCAACCTCGCTAACCGATACTCTGTTGTAGTCGCCTTCAACCGAGTGCTTAAGGGCTGATGCCGCAACCGCAAACTCAATTGCATCCTTTGATGACTTGCCTGTAAGCAATGAATAGATAAGTCCGCCGCCAAATGAATCGCCGCCGCCTACACGGTCAACAATGTGGAGGTGATATGATTTTGAGAAGTAATAGTCCTCGCCGTCATAGAGCATACCTGCCCAGTCGTTGTCACTTGCAGAAATTGATGTACGGAGAGTGATTGCAACCTTTTCAAAACCAAACTTGTCAGCAAGCTGCTTTGCAACACTCTTATAACCTTCGTGGTTGAGCTTTCCGCCGTAGATATCTGTGCCTTCAGCCTCGATGCCGAATACGTCCTTTGCATCCTCTTCGTTTGAGATACAAACATCAACATACTTACAAAGCTCTGTCATTGCAGCACGTGCTTCGTCACGGGTCCACAGCTTGCCACGGTAGTTAAGGTCACAGGAAATCTTAACGCCCTTTGCCTTTGCAGCCTTACAAGCCTCTTTGCAGATTTCTACAACATTGGGGCCAAGTGCCGGTGTGATACCTGTAAAGTGGAACCAGTCTGCACCCTCGAAAATTGCATCCCAGTCAAAATCAGAGGGCTCTGCCATCTGGATTGCTGAATACTTTCTATCATAGATACAAACGCTGCCACGCTGTGAAGCGCATTTTTCAAGATAGTAGATACCAACTCTTTCGCCGCCACGAACAATCTTTGATGTATCAACACCAAAATATCTGAGGCTGTCAACAGCCGCCTGACCGATTGCATGCTTGGGAAGCTTTGTTACATAGCTTGACTCAAGACCATAGTTTGCAAGTGATACTGCAACGTTTGCTTCACCGCCGCCAAAGGTTGCCTGCATCTGGTCGTTCTGAAAAAATCTGTAATATCCGTTGGGAGCAAGTCTTAACATTAACTCACCAAATGTAATAACTTTTGCCATCTTAATTTCTCCTCAATATTATATAATTATTTTGTTCTTGCCTTTTTGATGTTTTCAACAAACTTCTTTGCAGTTTCGGTAATTGCTGCATAGTCGCCGGTCTTTGCGCCTGCAGTAAGAGCACCACCTGCACCGCAAGCTACTGCCCCTGCTTTAATCCATTCGTCAACGTTATCAACAGAAACACCGCCTGTGGGCATCATTCTTGCCTGAGGAATAGGTCCGTTAATAGCCTTGATAATCTTAGGACCAAATACTTCGCCGGGGAATATCTTAATAATATCAGCACCTGCCTCCATTGCTGCCACAACCTCTTTGATTGTCATGCAACCGGGCATATAGGGAACTCTGTAACGGTTACAGAGCTTTGCTGTCTTTTCGTCAAAATAGGGGCTTACTATGTACTGAGCACCGGCTAAAATTGCAATTCTTGCAGTTTCGGAATCCATAACTGTGCCTGCACCAAGGATAATTTCGTCCTCGGAATATGAATCAGCAAGTTCTGCGATTACCTTGTCTGCATGGGGAACGGTAAATGTAAGTTCAATTGCGGGAACACCGCCTGCGATACAAGCATCAGCGATTTTCTTTGCCTGATCTGCACTTTCAGCACGAACAACCGCAACAATACCAACATCTGTTATTCTTTTGATTACGTCTTCTTTAAGCATTGTTATCCTCCAAAAATTTTATTGTTAATTATACCTTTTTATTATAAGTCTTTTATCAGTTTATGTCAATATGATTTTGCCGTTTTTTTCTTTTCCCTGTCTTTTTATATTATTTCAAACAAGATAAAACCTACTGTATTAATAGCAAAGTTTGCAAACATATGCACAAACCACGAAGCATAAATATTCCCCGATTTGGAATTAAGATAATTAAATATAATTCC
>JAZNVB010000138.1:0-7674 GCA_045592585.1 Clostridia bacterium | reverse complement strand
GAATATACAATCGTAATTGAAAAGATGTATGCTCTTTCGAAAGCTGATGCACCACTGCACATAACAGGAAGATGGGAGTGTAAATTTGTCAAATAAATAGTGGCATCTAAACCGTTCGGCTCTTCCAAAACAAAAAATCCTGTCGAAAGATAGGATTTTTTGTTTTGTATTATTCATGAAACTTGTCAATGCAAAACTGATTTTTATATGTAATCTAAACCGATCGGCTTTTTTAGCTTTTTGCATATTGTGATGGTGAAACGCCGTACATTTTTCTGAAGGCTCGGCTGAAATACAGGGGATCGCTGTATCCCACAGCAGTTGAAACTTCGGAAATGGAGTCAAAATCACCATTGTCAATTATTGATTTTGCACGGGATAGCCTTTTTGTTAATATATACTTTTGTGGGCTTGTGTTGTAATTTGCCTGAAATATTTTGCGGAAGTATGTTCCCGATATACCGCAAAGCCGGTGCAGTGCTTCGATTTTCAGGTTGCAATCATATATATGCTTTTTCAAATATGAAACAGCGGGAGAAATTATATGAAAATTCTTTTTATCTGCATAGGCTTGATTTTCAAGCCCTTCAAGGTGTGCTAAAAGATTATAAAAAACCGAATAACATTTGTAATGTTCGTGCCGACCGCCAAACTTCCACAGGTCTGTCAGGTTGTTTGTAATTTCTTCCAATTCCTGAAAACGGTCCAGCGAATGAACAGAGGGGGCGATATCCGAAAGCTCGGCATCAAATCTTATAGCCACATATTCGCAGGGGATATCGGTAAGGGACACATAGTCGTAACTGGATCCCTTTGGCAAAAAAATAATTTCACCTGGGTGACAGTCAAGATGATAGTCCGAAAAAACATATCGCATACTGCCCGCAGTACGTAAAATAAAGGTGTTAGCCTTGCGGCAGTAAACTGAGGATTTGTTTTTTGATGCACCTTTACTGATGTCTTCTATTTTTAAATTTTCTATATTTTTAAACACGGAGCTTCCTCCAATACAATTTAAGTCGCTTATATTCTAACATAATGAAAAAAGTAATGCAATCCATAAAATGAATTTTAGTTTTAAAAAATCCATATTGTTACAATTTGTCTATGTACACATAGTTTTGTTGTGCTATAATCAAATAAAGTGACACAATCTGTAAATAGGGGTGTTGGTATGTCAGTCAATAAAAACAGTATTGATATGGTAAACGGCCCGTTGTGGGGCAAGATTTTAAAGTTTTCGGCACTTTATATGCTGACAGCTGTTCTGCAACAATTATACAGCGCGGCAGATATTTTGGTTGTAGGAAGATATGCAGGTGCTAATGCTTTAGCCGGAGTTGGGACCTGTGCGGTTGTTTCAGGACTGTTTCTAAACTTTATCCTGGGCTTATCTGCAGGTGCTACAATTGTTCTCGGTCACGAATTGGGGGCAGGCCATAAGGATGAAATCCACAAAGCATCCCATACATCCATAGCAATAGCTGTATTTGGGGGATTCATTATATCCTGTATATGCCTTTTATTTACACGGCCACTTCTGGCAATGGTTGACGTTCCTGACGAGGTTTATCCCGAGGCATCAGCTTATCTGCGGATTACTGCTATCGGCTACATACCGTCGTTATTATATAACTTTGGTGCCGCAATTTTACGTGCCAAGGGTGATACAAAACGCGCACTTTACATTGTGACAATATCGGGTGTTATCAATGTTGCACTTAACCTTTTCTTTGTTTGTGTACTGCATATGGGTGCAAGCGGTGTTGCTGCGGCAACTGTTATTTCACAGATTTTTACTGCTGTTTGCATTATGTATATTCTTTGTCGCGAAACTGATGAAATGAAGATTTCACTTAATAAAATAAGAATTTATAAAAAACCGTTTCTCAGAATTTTAAGATTTGGTTTGCCATCGGGAATTCAAAGCTCGGTGTATTCCCTATCAAACATACTGGTACAGTCAGGTATAAACAGCTTTGGTGCGGCGGCAATTGCAGGCAGTGCGGCAACAACGAGTATAACAGATTTTTATACTGTTATGCTTAACAGTATATATCAATCTTCTATGGTTTTTTCAAGCCAGAATTTTGGTGCAAGAAAATTCGACCGCATCAAAAAAACACTTACAATTTCTCTTGTTTATGTTGTTGGTATTTGGGGTATACAAAGTATTATAACATTTTTCGGTGGAGAATTTTTAATAGGCTTGTATGCACCGAATGAGCCTGAGGTTTTAGCATATGGACTGCGAAAGTTCTATTTGCTTGGATATGTGTATGGATTGATGGGATTTCTGAATGTTATGAGCGGTGTGCTTCGCGGTATGGGGGCATCACTTATAAATATGATATCGTCAATTGCGGCATACGTATTATCTGGCTGTTAACCGTTTTTAAGGCTTTTCATTCGTTTGAAGTATTGTTCTTATGTTATCCAATATCCTGGATAGGGACAACAATTTTGCATTTTATTATGTTTGTGATTTTATTTAAAAAGGAAAAGGCAAAGGGGCAGTTGCGTTAAGCAGCAGCCCCTTTTAGGTTATCTGTTTTTACTTAGTGATGTTAAAACCAGGTTAATTGCAACAATCATTATAATGCTTAAAACAAATGCAAAGATAAATGAGAAGGTGTAGTTTCCGGATATGTCAAAGGCAAGGTTTAACACCGGAGAATTAAGCGAAAAACCGACCGTTGATGCAATGCTTATAACCGAGAGGGTTTTGGTAAAGCTTTTTTGACCGAAAAGCGCAAGGGCTATTATGGGCAGCATAACCGTTTCAACCGGTGTACTTAAGGCCAGAAGCAAGCTTTGGGTTGTTGCAAGCACTTTACCTGCAGATGTTGCATTTATAACAAAAAACAGAAATTTTGCTACCGCCGATGATATAAAGCAGATGTTCAATGCAGCACGTATTCCGAATTTGTCATAGAAGATACCTACAAGAATTTTAGATACCGCAAGACCAACCGAAAATAAACTGAGTATAAACGCCACAAAACTTGGTTCAAAGCCGATGTCAGGATAGTGTGTTGCAACTAAACTATTAACCGTTGTAAGTGAAAAGAAACCAAGACATATCAAAACAATATAAAATTGCGGTAATCTTACAACCTGACTGAAGTCGTAGCCTGAGCTGTCTTTTGTTTTGGATTTTTCTTCTTTGGACTGAGTTTGCGGTTGAAAAGTAGTTGATTTCTCTTTATAGAAAACTGCAAAAACCACCATTACAATTACCAGAAGCAAAGCTGTAATCAGATATGCATTTTTATAGGCGAAGGGGTTTCCGTCCTGATATATAACGGGTGTCAGGGTTGAAGTTGCAATAGCAGAGCCGATTGCGTTTGACGAAAGAACAAATCCAAGCACTGTTCCTTTGTTTTTGTCAAACCATGTGTTGATAATAAGACTTATCATTGTTGTTGATGACCAGGATACGGCAAGACCAAGGAATATACCGCCAAGATAAAAACCCATAAGTGTGGTTGAATATGCGTTAAGCAGAGTTGATATTATGTAACAGGAAAGTCCTGCAAGCAGCAGTTTTTTTGTGCCGAATTTGCTTACCATGGTGTGAAAAAATATTGTTGTCAGCGAAACGGTTACATATCTGCAGGTGTCGTTTATGGTAAAGGAACTGCGGGAAAAACCGTATGCTTTAGTGATAGGCACAATAAATATGTTTTTTGCACTTGAACAAAATCCAAGACCGATGCCAAGAACAAGCACACACATTGCTGTAATGACCCATTTGTATTTCGATTCAGATTGATTCAAATTTATCACTTCCATAAAATTTTTACGTACGTGTTAAATTATATTCCTGTAAAATTGTGTTGTACATTGACAAATAATAACTGTTTATGTTAAAATCATAACAAAGGGGGAGTGGTTATGCGTTATAAACTGTATTCAATGGGACAACTTCCAATTCTGAAAATAAATAAAATTGGCTATTCGGCAGATAAAAAGGATACAACCTTTGGGCCGAAGAAAAGAGGATATTATATTATTTGTTATGTTTTATCGGGTAAAGGGTTTTATAATAACACTGCTGTTGGCAAGGATGAGGGCTTTCTTGTGACACCGGAAATATTCGAGCATATTTATCCTGATAATGATGAGCCATGGGAGCTTTTGTGGTTTATAAGCATTGACAACAAAATGACAGAACTGTTTGAATATTATAAGGCGGATAAGAATCTTGTTTTTAAACACAACTGTCCTGTTGAGCTTTCTGAAATTAAAGAGCTGGTAATTGCCGAAAACAGAAAAACGGTTAATGATGCAAGGATGCTTGAACTGTTCCTATCTGTTTTCAAGTATCATCTCAATACAGAAGCAGACAACCTTGAAGATAAAACAGCGGCGCAAAAGTATATTGATTTTTCGGTGAATTACATAAAAACACATTTCAGTCAGAATTTAACGGTTTTAAAGCTTACAAAGCTTCTGGGAATCAGCCAGCCGTACCTTTATAAAATATTTAAAGATGCCTTTGACAAATCACCCAAAAGCTTTATAACCGATTATCGCATAAATGTAGCAAAGGAAATGCTTTCGGAAACTGATTTTACGATTTCCGAGATTGCGTACAAGGTAGGCTTTTCTGACAGTTTTGCTTTTTCTAAATGCTTTTCGGCAAAGGTAGGGATAGCGCCAACGGAATACCGCATAGCGCAAAAAAATATTTCCCGGGAAGTAAGGGATGGTTTAATATAATTAGATATTGCACTTTATTTGGATTTATGATAGAATGTTTTGGTGAGTATTTTAGGGGTGATAAATTATGAAGATAATGTCATTTAACACACAACACTGCCTTAACTACATTGAAAGGAAAATTGACTTTCAGATTATGGCAGATGCAATAAAAAAATGCGGTGCCGATATTGTTGGCCTTAATGAAATGCGCAACAAGGGTATTGAAGAGGAATTTACAGATCAGGTGTCTGCCTTGTCTGAGCTTACGGGAATGGAGCACCATTATTTTGCAAAGGCTCTTGATGTGAGAGGTGCAAATCCCTATGGCAACGGATTTCTTTCAAAATTGCCCATACTGAGTGCCGAAACAATACCGATACCTGACCCTGAAACCAGGACAGGAAACAGACACTATGAAACAAGATGCTTGCTTAAGGCAAAGCTTGAGGGCGGAATAACCGTTTTGGTTACACATTTCGGTCTTAATCCTGATGAGCAGAAAAATGCAGTTGATACTGTTATTAAAAATCTTGAAAATGAAAAATGCATTCTTATGGGAGATTTTAATTTGCGACCCGATAACGAAATTCTTAACCCAATCCGTGAGAGAATGAAGGATACTGCAGATGCATTTTCCGAACCTTTGGGCAGCTTTCCGTCGGACAATCCAAGAGGAAAGATTGATTACATATTTGTAAGCCCTGATGTTGAAGTTATTTTGGCGGATATTCCTGCAATTGTTGCATCAGACCACAGACCACACACGGCAACCGTTAATTTTAAATAATAGAGGTGCAGTATTAAATGCGTACAAATATATATCTTATACGGCATGGTGAGTCCGAAGGCAACAAACGGAGAGCCTTTCTTGGACATACCGACCTGGATTTGACCGAAACGGGACATAATCAGGCGCAGAATGCCGCAGAATTTTTACAAGACATAAATGCGGATGTTATCTATTCAAGCGACTTAAAAAGGGCATACAGCACGGCATTACATACCGCTGAAATGAAGAAGCTTGATATAATAAAGAGCAAAAATCTTCGTGAGATTTATGCGGGGAAGTGGGAAAACGGTCTTTTTTGTGACCTTGAGAAAAATTTTAAAGAGTCGTATGCTGTGTGGCTTACAAATATCGGAAGGGCAAAATGCGACGGAGGAGAGTCGGTTGAGGAGCTTCAGCGGAGAGTTGTTACAGAAATTACCCGTATTGCCAAGGAGAATGACGGAAAAACCGTACTGATTTTTACCCATGCAACACCAATCCGTGTGTTTAAAGCCTTTTGCGATGGTTGCAGCCTGGATGAAATAAAGGATATTAAATGGGCAACTAATGCGTCTGTAACTCACGCACGGTATGATGATGGCAGATTTGAAATTCTGGAATACGGTATTGATTATTTCCAGGGAAATGATAAAACCGTATTGCCTGCAAATGTTTAAAAAATGTTTGCATTTTCAGGAAATTTGCAGTATAATGTCTAAGATACATAAGATTTTGAGAGGAAGGTAAATTTATGTCAAACGAAAAAAGAAGCAGTTTTACAGGCAAATTGGGCTTTGTTCTTGCTGCGGCAGGCTCGGCAGTTGGTTTAGGTAATATCTGGAGATTTCCCTATCTTGCGGCAAAATACGGCGGCGGAATCTTTTTGCTTGTTTACATAGTTCTTGCAGTAACACTTGGTTTTGGTCTTATGACTGCGGAAATTGCAATCGGCAGAAAAACAGGCCTCAGCGCAATCGGTGCATTTAAGGCTCTTAACAAAAAGTTTTCCTTTATTGGTTGGCTTGCAGCACTTGTTCCAATTATTATCCTGCCTTATTATTCGGTTATCGGCGGTTGGGTTACAAAATATATGGTAGCTTTTATCAGCGGTAATGGTGTAGCGGCAGCGTCGGATACGTATTTTGGCAACTTTGCATCCCAGGTAGGCGAGCCTATTTTCTGGTTTTTGGCTTTTATCGGTGTAACTGCGTTGGTTGTGATGTGCGGTGTTGAAAAGGGAATCGAAAAGGTAAGCAAGGTTATGATGCCTGTTCTGGTTTTCTTATCAATCGCTATTGCAATTTATTCTGTATGTCTGCCCGGTGCAGGTGTAGGTGTGCGTTATTATCTTTTGCCTGATTTCAGTAAGTTCTCTGCAACAACCGTACTCGCTGCTATGGGTCAGTTGTTCTATTCAATGTCACTTGCTATGGGTATTATGATTACATACGGCTCCTATATGAAAAAGGATGTAAATTTAGAGTCGGCGGTTAGTCAGATTGAAATTTTTGATACGGGTATTGCCTTTCTTGCAGGTCTTATGATAATTCCTGCACTGTTTGCAGTTCAGGGCCCCAATGCGGATGTTGGCAAAGGTCCAACCCTTATGTTTGTAGTATTGCCTGCGGTTTTTGCTAAAATGGGTGTGATTGGACAGTTTGTTGGTGCGGCATTCTTTATACTTGTTTTGTTTGCGGCACTTACATCATCAATTTCCCTGATGGAAACCGTTGTTTCCATTATTTGCGACAAGTGCAAGATTGGCAGAAAGCTTTCCTGCCTGGTTGTATTTATCGGAGCTGTTCTTCTGGGACTTCCATCAACACTTGGTAACGGAGTGTGGGCGCATATTAAAATTATGGGTTTCCAGTTCCTTGATTTCTTTGACTTTATCAGCAATAGTGTTATTATGCCGATTGTTGCTCTTATTACATCAATTTTTGTGGGATATATACTCAAGCCCCAGGCAATTATTGATGAAGTGGAGCTTTCTTCAAAGTTTAAAAGAAAAAAGCTTTTTGTTTTGATTATTAAGTACATTGCACCAATTTGCATTATTCTTATTCTGATTTCTTCGGTACTTGATGCTTTGGGAATAGCGAAAATTTAGAGTGTTATATAGGGCGGACTGTCAATTGGCAGTTCGCCTTTTATGCGGGGTATGGATATGAAAAGAAAAACAGTTGCAACATGTATTA
>JAZNVB010000137.1:0-4202 GCA_045592585.1 Clostridia bacterium | reverse complement strand
ATATCGAGGTTATAAAGAGTGTGGCTGCAAAATTGGGAATTCCTGCATTTATAGTGGTTGCAATAGCTTTTTTCGTTATGAATGCTGAAAACGTTCTTTTGTTGAAAGGTGCAATATGTGAATTCTTTTCACAATTTTCGACCAAGGCACAAAAAGCTGCGTTGTCAAGCAAGGTTAGAGGAAGTATTATAAAAACTGTTACTAAATTAGAAATGGAAAAAGATATAATTCCCCCCGATTTAAAAGTTGAATGGGTGTCGGAGGAGGAAGTGGAAAGTTTTGTCCTCGAGAATCAAGTTATCGTAAGAATAAAGAAAAAAAGCAACCCTCAGGAAAATTTAATCAATGCAACGGCGGCTTTTGTGAATTCAGGTTTGCTTTATAATTATCGAAGATATTTAGATACAATAGTAACGAGAGCAGCTAATTTAAATATGATTAGGAAAATTGTGCAAAGCAGTGGAAAGAATGCCTTGACGTACTTTGAGGAAGAATACTTGCCTCCTTGTTTGCTGACTGATGAAGAAGTAAAAGATTTTTACATAAAGCTAAAGGACATAGATAAAAACGGAATGTTTATAAATATACTATTAAGAGAATTGTCTAAAGCGGCAGGAGAGTTGTTTGGAGAAGAACCAGACAAATGTTTGATTCTTGAATCAAGGGAATTAGTTAGGTTTTTGCACAATATAGCGATGCGTGAATCTAACGAAGAAAGTTTACTACAAATCAAAAATAATTATTTTAAAATAGCTATTATTCTGACAGCGAAAGACAGAACGTTGAAAAGGTCTGGAATAAAACCTTATATAAAATCGATTAAAGACTATATCGATAAAGGATATGAAACAATATATATGTTTGGTATCGGTCGAAAGATTTTTACGGCCCAAGATATAGCTAAATATATTAACGAAGATAGTGGAAATATGTATTTTGCAACTCAATATGAATATGAACATATTTTCAAGGATGGACAACGAAAGAAAGCGGTTGTGTATGAAATTTCAGCAAAGTATTGATTTTATTATGCAGTTTTGCTTTTAATCACAAAAAGGAAACAGAGTGGTGTTTAGATGTTGTAGAAGGCTAGGTGTACCCCTAGCCTTCTATATCTTTTTGCAGTACGCTCCACCGTACTGGGATACGATAAATGCTGCAAGTTTTGGGTTGGGATTTTTAATATTTATGGGGTACTGCAATCTTTTCTGATAATTCCACATATACCATTTACCTCCTTAATTGTTCCAGGGCCAGGGGTCGCAGACCCATGTCCATTCGTGAGTGTTGTCTACATCTTCGGCAACAATGGGACCGAACTTTTCGGCATATTGCTTTTTCAGTTCTTCCGCCTTGTTTGCCATACGGCGGAACATCTCAAGTGCCATACGGTCGGTGGGATGTGTGTTGAGATAAAGGTTCCATTCGTGTGCGGCAAAGGTGTATGCCATAATTTCTTTCATAAGAGAATTCCGTTCATTCATTTGTCCATTGCCTCCTTGCCAAGGGATTGTTTGCCGTAAACTCCAAGAGGAAGGTCAAGAGTGGGAAAGATTGTTCCGCGGCTTAGACCCATCTCGGGGCTGTAAAGGTTACGGTCGTTTGCTATTTGTATTGGAACATATGCATAGCCTTCGGGCATAATTGTCTGCATATTGAACATAAGCTTTCATTCCTTTCCTGAGGGTGTAAAGTCCCTCGGTTTATCTTATGTGCAAATCGACAAAAGGTTACAAAAATATAGTTTGTTTTTTTCCTGTATTGTTGTTTTTTTTCTATTGACAAAAAGCTTTTAAGTGATAAAATGAACTTGATAAAAATGAGTATCACAAAATCTCACGAGGTGATTTGTGTGAAAACGGGTTTTGACCTTACCGAAGGGCCGATACTGAAAAATTTTATACAGGTTGCCGTGCCTATATTGCTGAATAGCTTTTTAGGTATGTTTTATAATATTGCCGATACCGTAATTGTGGGTAAATTTGCAGGTGATGGCGCTATGCAGGCAATTGCGGCTGTGGGAACAAGCGGAGTTCTGGTTGCGTTAATCGTAAATCTGTTTATGGGACTTTCTGTGGGCAGCAATGTAGTGTGTGCAAATTGTTACGGCGCAAGGGATTACAGCGGTTTTTCAAGAACTATGCACACGTCGATAGTGTTTGGCGTTGTATTGGGCATTCCTCTTGCGCTGCTTGGTTGGTTTGTATCCGAGCCGCTGCTTAGGATGATGGGCACCCCTGATGATGTAATCGGCAAGGCGACTCTTTATATGAAGATATATTTTTCAGGAACTCCTGTATCGATGATTAGTTGGTATACCACATCTGTTTTGCGCGCCATAGGTGATACAAAAAAGCCGTTATACATACTGATTGTATCAGGAATGCTGAATGTTGTTTTAAATATCGTGTGTGTTGTGGGATTTAAAATGGATGTTGCAGGCGTTGCAATCGGAACGGTGGCATCCCAATTGTATTCCGCAGTTTCAATTTTGATTTATCTTACAAAGATAGAGCCTGAACTCAGGCTGGATATTAAAAAACTGCGTTTATACGGTGGCGAGGCAAAGCAGATTTTAAGGATAGGCATTCCTGCCGGTATGGACAGCATAATGTTTAGCCTGTCAAATACGGTTATACAGTCGGCAGTTAATTCTTTTGGAAGTACAGTTCTTGCGGCAAACAGTGCGGCGCTTAAGTATAATCAGTTAAGCAACACTTTGATTGCGGCAGGTAAACACGCTTGTGTCAGCTTTGTAGGGCAGAATATGGGTGCAAGAAAGTATGATAGAGTTAAAAAGGTTATAAGAACATCAATGATAGCCACATCTGTTATAACAATTGCTTTTGATGCGGTTATCGTGCTTAACGGCAGAATTTTCCTTAGCTTTTTCACCAACGAAGTATCGGTTATAGATGAAGGTATCAAATATCTGGCAATTGTGGTTGCTCCGTTTTTTGTTTTGGGAATAAGCGATATTATGGGTGGCTCCTTAAGGGGAATGGGCTATAATAATGCGCCTATGTTAATAAATCTTATGGGAGTGTGTCTTTTCAGAGTGGCGTGGGTGCTGCTGGTTTTGCCCCTTCATAACACCTACGAAATGCTGCTGCTTTCATATCCTGCTTCGTGGATTGTGACATTGATTGCAACACTCAGTGTATATGCACACGCAAAAAGAAGAGTTTTGAAACAATAGTAAAATAATTAAATAAATAATATCTTGGAGGAATTAAGTGTGTGGAACGGTTTTAAAAGTGAAGAATTTGACTTTCAGGGATTTGCTGCAATAATCGTTTATCCTGACTGTGAACCCATTGGCAGAATGGTGCTGAAAACTGAATATATGGGTGCCTTCCCCGGCTTTGATATTGCTATGCTTAACAGAGGTTACTACATCATCCATGTTAATCATATCTGTCGTTGGGCAATTGACGAGGATTTAAGGGTAATGGCAGAGTTTGTGAAATTCTGTGCAAAGAAGCTTGGCACAGAGGAAAAGTGCATCCCCGAGGGAATGAGTGCAGGGGGTATGCAGGCCCTGAGGTTTGCTCAGGAATATCCCGAGCTTGTTGCGGTTATGTACGTTGATGCACCTGCTGTTAATATGCTCAGCCAGTGCGGTCTTGGTCGTAATACCGTAACAAAGGAAAAAACAACAAGAGAGATGTATGAATTCTATAACCTTGATGCCGAATCCTTGGTTGCCTTCCGCAGAAGTCCTATTGATTTTATGGATAAGCTGACAGACAATGATATTCCTATTGTTCTTGTTTATGGCGATGCGGATGAGGCGGTAATCTGGGAAGAAAGCGGTAAGTGGCTTGTTGAACATTACAAAGCCAAGGGCGGTAATATGAAGACAATCTTAAAGCCCGGCTGCGGACATCATCCTCACGGACTTGAAGACCCCACACCGATTATTGAATTCATCGAAGAAAATTACAGATAAAATTAAAATAGAAGGATTGTAAAACAACCCTTCTATTTTTTTAATAAATCTGCTGCCGATTTCTTTTGTGTGCGAAGATACCGTTTAAGCATAAACAGGTCTTCGGGATTGCGGCTGATGTGATTCATTCCGCTTTCGCAGGAAAGGCTTGCCTTAAAGCCCATTTCTTTTATGATGTCAAAGGAATCATTGCTGACACTGCCAAAGGGATATGTAAAGGTGGTGGGTGCATAGCCTGTATTTGATAAAA
>JAZNVB010000136.1:0-14175 GCA_045592585.1 Clostridia bacterium | reverse complement strand
GAAAAGGGCTTTTTAAAAATAAAAAATAAAAAATAATAAAAAAGGCTTGCTTTTTCTTTTTTACTGTGGTAATATACTCAGGCATTCAAAATGCATATGCGCTTGTAGCTCAGCTGGATAGAGTGACTGGCTACGAACCAGTAGGTCAGGGGTTCGAGTCCCTTCTGGCGCACCATGAAAAAAGCACTTCTTCGGAAGTGCTTTTTTCAACTAAATCCGTCTTACGACGGAAGAAATCTACTTCGTGGATGAAATCTGCTAACGCAGATGAAATCCGACTTTGTCGGGATATTAGACGGATTTAATTTCATCAAAGTCGTAAGACTTTGATTTCATCCAAACCCCGTTTGGATTTCATCGTGAATATAGTGAACGATTTCATTTAATAGGTTGCATCTATTATGAACGAGAAAGCCAAAAAATCAGCACACGAGAGTGTGCGGGTTTTTATTTATTCCCGAAAACTTTGCTTGAGCAAAGCTTTGTATGCAATTAAAATTAAATAGTATACTTTCCTTTAAGTTTGGGTGTTAAAATTGCAAGAACAATGGTGGTAATAATCATTTCGGGAATCATATATGAGCCGTTGTAGGTGATTGAATATACCAGAACACTGCTGCCTTCAGCATACACGCCCCAGATTAAAATACCTGATAGTATGTGCATTATAAATCTTAAACCTGTGACAATAGTTCCGCTTAAGGGAATTGCCCAGGATTTACTGCCCATTAGTTTTACAAATAGATTTGCAAGACCCAAAACTGAAAAGGCACCAACATAATCAAGAAATATCACGGCAATAAAACTTATAAAGTTCTGTGTAGGGGGCGGATAAAAGCCTGTCATCATCTGGATAAGCGAAAAGACCAATCCACAGGCAAGACCCCATTTTGTGCCCAGGAGCAATGAGGCAAGTATAATAGGAACCATACTTGCGATAGTGACAGAACCGCCTTGCATCCAGGGTGCCGGTATTAACTTTGAAACAACCACCAATGCAAAAGACAGTGCTACAAGAACAGCACTTAAAGTAATTTTTTTTGTTTTTGACATATAAACACTCCTTTAAGCTGTGGGAAGTCAAGCCGCACAGCCTTTAAAAATTAACCGAATACCGAACTTGAAATGGTATAAAAAAGAGATTATCTAAAAAGATAATCTCCGAAAATTGCAATTTTAATATTTTCCTACGCCGGCATTATCCGTATCAGGTTCCTGGGTCGGAATGCACAATTCCCTCTCAGCCTTTTTGAAAGCTCCCCCAATATTCAGTTTTATTTATCATACCACAAAAAATGCCAATTGTCAACAAATTCTTTAGTTGCCTTCAAGATATTTCCGTGGTGACACTTTTGTTATTTGCTTAAACCTTCTTGAAAAATATACATAGTCGGTGTAACCGCATTTTTCTGCAATTTCAGCCAATGAAAGTGAATGTCTGTATACGTCAATCAGATAGCATGCGTGATTTATCCTGATTTGTGTTAAAAATTCGGTTGGGGTTTTGCCCATTATCTTTTTAAACTGTGCTCTGATATAATCCTCGGCGTATCCGCTTTTTGCCAGTATAGAGCTAAGGTCAATGTTACAGTTGTAAAAATCGTTGCTGATTTCCTCGGTAATGTTCTTTGTGGCTAGAAAAATATCGCTTTCCATTTTAATGTTTTTAAGAAGAAAGTGGGTAAAAGCATTAACCAGTGAGGCAACATAGTCGGGCGTTGAATATCTGTTGTTATAGAGAATTTTTGCAAGCAGCAAGCCTTCGTTTTCGGAGTTATCCAAAATGACGGTGGGTGTATCCATATTAAAAAACTGAGTAAAATCTCCGTTTATGTAGATTCTTTCAAAATCATCGCCGGTTTTTGAAGAATAATGAACAGTTTGCGGAGGAATTATAATAATTTTACCGGGATGAACTTCAATATCTTTTCCGGATACGTGCAGAACACCGTTACCTTTTGTGTAAATAATAATTTCATAGTTTGGGTGTTTATGGGGGGAACTTAGTTCTTTTGTATAGTTTATTAAAAAATTCATAGTATCACCGAGAGTATTATACATAAAATCTATCTTTTGTGCAAGTCAATTTATAAAAAAACATAACAGAAGTTTCAGAGATATGATATACTGTTCACGACAACGCATTATGGGGGGATTAAGTATGAAGACAAAAAATGTTGATATGCTTTCAGGACCGATTGCAAAGGGACTACTTTCGATGACGGTACCGATTATGATAATGAATGTTATGCAGTCATTGTTTAGTATTGTCGATATGACGGTTTTAAAAATATTTTCAACTGACAAAGCGGTAGGTGCCGTAGGGGCTTGCGGAATGCTGATAACATTGTGCACCAGTTTGCTTATAGGGTTGTCTACCGGAGCAAATGTCATTGTTGCCCGACGAATAGGCGCACGTGACAGACAAGCTGCTGACAGAGCTGTTATGACATCAATCCTGTTGTCAATTACCGGTGGACTGATTTTGATGGGTATTGGCGTAATCTTTTCGGAAACTTTTTTAAGGTGGACAAATTGTCCCGAGAGTCTGCTCCCTCAGGCTGCGTTATATTTCAAGATTTATTTTTATGGCGTTCCGGTAATGATGCTGTATAATTTTTGCGCATCTATATTACGAGCAACAGGCGATACAAAAAAACCTATGTATTTTTTAATACTAGGCGGAATAATTAAATGCTTGCTTAATTTATTGTTTGTTACAACCTTTGATATGACGGTTGAAGGAGTTGCAGTTGCCACAATTCTTTCACAAATCACTATAAGCGCCCTTGCCTTTGGTGCTTTGCTGAAAAGTCAGGTTGTAACTGTGAACTTTAAAAAGATTCAGTTTGACATAGCAGAGCTTAAACCTATATTGTATATAGGTATACCTGCAGGACTTCAGACAGCAATGTATTCGCTTGCCAATGTTATAATTATGTCAGTTGTTAACAGCTTTGGTGAGGATGCAACTACCGGAATATCCATCGCAAACCAGTTTGACGCAATATTATATCAGATTTCGTATGCACCGTCACTTGCAACTACGCCGTATATTTCACAAAATATAGGAGCAGGAAACTTTAAAAGAGTAAAAAAAACACTTTGGTGCTCAATATTGATTACGGTAGCTTTTGGGGCAAGCCTTGGTTCCCTTTCGGCAATTTTTTCAGCACAGTTATCCTCGATTATGTCTTCAACCCCGGCAGTTATCGCTTATTCAAAACAAAAAATGGTTATTATATCGAGTACATATTTTCTCAGCGGTGTTAATGAAGTAATGGGTGGAACTATGAGAGGAATGGGTAAGCCAATTATTCCTACAGTTTCAACATTTATATTTATGTGCGTGTTAAGATTTATCTGGGTTTACGCAATATTCCCCTTGTGTCCCAACCTCACGTTTTTGTATCTGGTTTGGCCGGTTGGATGGATATTGTCAATCATAACACTGGGTATTGCATATTTTATGGCAATGTCTAAAATGCAGAAAAACACAATTTTAGTTAAAACAGGTTATCCAGGCACGGAACACTCGCGTTAAAGAAACCCAAAGGTTACCCGATGTGGGCCTGAAGATTATATTTTTAAGTTCGACGCTTTCGGCGGCAATCACGGGGAATTCTCCCATTGGTTGACCGCCGATTTCTATTACAAATGTTCCGAGAATATCACCTTTTTTGACAGGTGCCTGCAAATCTTCAAAAGGTATGACTTTTGTGGTAATTTTATCTTCCTCTCCAGTTTTGACCGGGATAATTATATCTCTGTCAACAGTCAGGGCAACTGTGTCTGCAGTACCGTTTTTGATTTTGGCAGAGCTGATATGGCTGGCTGCATTTTTAATGGTGTGGGGGATATATTCAGCAAATGCGCTGTCATACAGCGTTTTGTGGTCATTCCAGTCATCCGGTGCATTAAGTGTAACGCACACAAGGCACATTCCGTCTTTTTCAACAGCAGTAACAAGGCATCTGCCCGTTGCTTTGGTAAAGCCGGTTTTTACACCGATGCAACCATCATACATAGTGAGAAATTTATTGTGGTTTACAAGATGGCGGTTGTAGTCGTGGTCCTTCCAGGGTATACTTTTTGTTCGGGTGGAAACAATTTCACGGAATTTGGGATTTTTTAATGCATAGGCGGTTATTTTTGCAAGGTCATGGGCGGTAGTATAGTGGTTTTCGTCGGACAAACCGTGAGGATTAGTAAAATTTGAATTGACGGCGCCGATTTTCTGCGCAGTAGTATTCATAAGAACGGCAAATTTCTCCACCGAGCCGGAAACGTGTTCTGCCACGGCAGTAGCGGCATCGTTGCCAGATACCAGCATAAGCCCCCACAATAAGTTTTCAAGGCTGAGCTGTTCGCCAAGAACAAGATACATTGACGAGCCTTCCACACCATAGGCGTTGGGTGAAACGGTTGCCACCGAATTGATATCGGCATTTTCCAAAGCAGTAATTGCCGTCATAATTTTTGTTGTACTTGCCATCCCCATTTTGTTTTGTGCATTGTGGGAATATAAAATCCTGCCCGAGTTTGCGTCTATGACAACGGCACTTTGTGCTGACAAGGCAAGGCTGTTAATGCAAACTATATTTAAAAGCATAACAATTAAACATAATAATATAATAACTTTTTTCAAAATAAAAACACCTCGTTTAAATATATTAAACGGGGCGCTTTATTATGAGATTAAATCTCCAGATATTTTTTGATTTCGGGCATCATAGTCTTTGTAGTCTGATAGCCGTCCTGATACATTTCCTCAAGTTTTTCGGGGTCACGTTCGGTGCGCTTGAATCCCGAGGTATCATGGGGCATAATTGTTATCATCTGTCCTTTATCGGTAAGTTCAAATATATTGCGGCGTGACTGATTATATTTTTCTGAACGTTCAGCCAGAGCTTTTGCAAAGTTCGGATATCTGTGATAGGCGAGTCCGGCCACTTTTGCTCCGGTATCGCTGTTTTTTGTGTAATCGCGTTCACGGGTGAGCACGGTTATAATTTTATCACAGCCCTCATCGATTGCGCGTCTGTATGGGATAGGGTCGCTAATGCCGCCGTCCATATAAAGAACTCCGTCGATATCCACCGGCTGAAACAGAAAGGGCAGCGCACAACTTGCCCACAAAATCTGAAGATGTCTTTCACGGTCCTCCTTGGGCAGAACAAAATATTCGGGTTTGCCTGTGTGTATATTCGTAAGTGTGGCAACAGCCTTTGCCGGACTTTGCCTGAAGGCTTCAAAGTCATAGGGTACAAGTTTTTCAGGGATTTCCCTGAATGCAAAATCCATATTATAGAAACTGCGTTTTTTAGGGTTTAAAAGATGATGAAAGCCCATATAACGTTTGTCGTGCATATATTTGGTTGAGAGCTCAAGATTGCGGCCTATTTGTCCTGAAACATAGGTTGTTCCATAGGCTATACCTGCCGAAACACCAATAACATAGTTTGCAAAAATTTTTTCTTCAAGAAGGGCGTCCATAACACCACAGGAGAATAACCCACGGCTGGCACCACCTTCAAAAACAATTCCTGATTTCATAGCATGTTACCTCGATTGAGCATATTATCTGGGATAGGGAAGGGTATAGAATAAAAATGCAAAATACTGCAAGATGCTTCCTGCCAGAACAAAAAAGTGCCATATCATATGCATATATCTTGGCTTTTTAAGAGCAAAGAAAACTATACCTCCGGTGTAACACAAACCGCCCGATACAAGCAGCCATATTGCAGTTGATGGCAGTGTTTTTAATGTGGGTAAACCAAGAAAAACAATCGACCAGCCCATAAGCAGGTATAATACCATTGCAAAGGGGTGAAAACGCTTCATGTTGATTGCAGTAAGGGTAACTCCCAATGCAGTGCAGCCGGCATTTATACCAAACAAAACCCATCCCATAGCTCCTCGCATCAGCGACAGTGAAATGGGAATATATGAGCTGAGAATAAGTATATATATGGAGCAATGGTCAAGTATCTGAAAAACCTTTTTTGCTTTGTAATTGGTTAGTGAATGATAAAGAGTTGATGCGGTGTACAGAATAATCAATCCAGCTCCATAAAGGCATGCCGAAACCACACTCATAGCATCGCCGTGAAGGGCTGCATACACAATTGCAACAACTGCACCTGCAATCGAAAGCAGCACGCCGATTCCGTGAGTAATTGAGTTTGCGATTTCCTCGCCGATACTCTGATTATTTACCTTTTTGATGTCTGTTGATTCTGTCATTTTACAATCTCCAATCTGAAAAAAAGTAGTAACAATAATGATACACCTAAAATAAATTTTTGTCAACACACAGGTTTTGTTTGCATTATGGTGAAAAATGGTATATAATAACAGTGATATTATTATATATGGAGATGACAGCATTGATACGTATAAAAGAACTCTGGTCACTTTATGCCGCGTTTTTCAGAATGGGTGCATTGACCTTTGGCGGAGGTTATGCGATGCTTCCTATGATTGAACGAGAGGTTGTTGATAAGCATAAATGGGCAACAATGGAGGAGGTAATGGACTATTATGCCATGAGTCAGTGTACCCCTGGCGTTATTGCAGTTAATGTTGCCACCTTTATCGGTTACAAAAATATGGGGGTTTTGGGCGGAATTGTTGCAACCCTTGGTGTAATAACCCCATCGGTTATACTGATATCCCTTATTGCATCCCTGTTGCAGACTTTTTACGATAACAGATTTGTGAAAGCAGCATTTCAGGGAATCGGTGTTGCGGTTTGTGCAATTCTGGTGCAGGCTGTTCTTAAAATCGGCAAGGCAGGACTTGTTGATAAATTCACATGGATACTTGCGATTGTTTGTTTTTTGACAGCATGGCATTTACAGATACCCACTATTATAGTTATTGTTGTTTCCGGAATAGTGGGGATAATTTACAAGATTATCTGCGAGAAACGTGGCAAAAATAAGGGGGGTGCAGAGTAATGCTTTATATTACAATGTTTATAGAGTTCTTCAAGGTGGGGCTTTTTGCGGTAGGCGGCGGTCTTGCAACTCTGCCCTTTTTATTTGAGCTTGCGGACAAGTATAACTGGTTTACTGCAGAAGAGCTTACCAACATGATTGCAGTATCCGAATCTTCACCGGGACCGATTGGTGTTAATATGGCGACCTATGTTGGTTATACCTCGGGCGGGATATGGGGCGGAATTCTCACTACCATTGCATTGGTGCTGCCCAGCATTATTGTTATATTGATTGTTTCAATGGTTCTTGAAAAGTTCAAAGAAAACAAGTATGTAAAATATTTGTTTTACGGCTTGCGTGCATCTGTGGCGGGACTTTTGTTTCTTTCTGTTATGAATGTGTTTATACAAAACTTCACCATTGCCGGTGCCGAGGAAATATGGAACATGATTGACTATAAAAAGATAGCGTTGTTTGCTGTGCTTGTGTTTATGGTGTTCAAGTTAAAGAAACATCCACTGCTATATATCAGCATTGGCGCTGTTGCCGGAATAATCTTTAATTTATAAGTATAAAATTTGAAAAAACAATTGTAAAATTGCACACAATATGATATAATTGATTTAACTACATTTATCAGCCCGATTTTTTAAAATGGGCGGAAAGGTAAGGGAATTTTTATGGCTATTGAAGAAACAAATGTTAATACCAATATAGACAATGAGGGCAACGTTTGTATTTCAAACGAGGTGGTTGCCACAATCGCATCAATTGTTGCCAAAGGTGTTGAGGGAGTTGCCGGGATGGCAGGCTCATTGACAGGCGGATTTGCAGAGCTTCTTGGCAGAAAGAATCCTTCTAAAGGTGTTAAGGTTACCATCACTGAAAAGAACGTTAAGATTGATATGTTTGTGGTTGTTGAATACGGGGTTAAAATTCCTGAGGTTGCATGGGAAATCCAGGAGAAAACCAAAAGCGAGGTAGAGGCTATGACAGGCCTTGATGTTGTTGAGGTTAATGTTAATATCGATGGAATCAACACAACTCCAAAAGCAGAGGTTGTGAGCAACGAAGAAGAAACTGCTGAGGAACAACCTGACACAGAAGAATAAAAAGATTATATACAGAAGATTTTAAGTTGAGGTATGATATGAACAGAACAAAAGCAAGGGAGTTTGCGTTTATACTGCTTTTTGAATATAAGTTTCAGCCTGAAGAAATAGAAACAATTCTTCAGGACTTTATCGAAGAATACAAGCCCGATCAGCAACAGGAATATATTCAGCGTATTGTCCGTGGTGTTGTTTCAAACCTTGAGGAAATTGACAAAAAGATTGACGACGTTTCCAGTGGCTGGAAGGTTGAAAGAATGTCTTGCGTGAGTCTTGCTGTTTTAAGACTTGCAGTGTACGAAATTATGTTCTGCAACGACATTCCGTCGGTGGTTTCGGTTAATGAGGCGGTAAGCCTTGCCAAGAAATACGATGGTGAAGAAGCAGCTCCTTTTGTAAACGGAATTTTGGGCAAAATCAGCGGAATGTAGGTGCCGTGTATGAAGGACAGCAGATTATTTCTTGGGATTGATACAAGCTGCTACACCACCTCGGTTGCCGCAAAATGCGGCGACAATATTCTGCATTTTAAAAAGATGCTGGATGTAAAATCCGGGGAATGTGGACTAAGACAGTCTGATGCGGTGTTTCAGCATATAAAAAATCTTCCGGTACTCTTTGATGAACTCAAAAGTAACATAAATGTTAAACAATTTAATGAGATTACGGTTGCCGTCAGCGCAAAGCCCAGGTCGGTTGAGGGGTCATATATGCCTGTTTTTCTTGCGGGTCAGTCTTTTGCAAAAGCAATTGCTGATGTGCTTGATGCAAGGTATATCGAAACTTCCCATCAGGATGGGCATATTATGGCGGCAATTTATTCTTGCAAAAAATACAGTATTTTGGATGAGCCATTCCTGACATATCATTTGTCGGGCGGCACAACCGAGCTTTTGCTTGTGAATAAAAAGGGTAATACTTTTGACTGCCGTATTGTGGGCGGAACAAAGGACCTTCCGGCAGGGCAGTTTATTGACAGAATTGGTGTAGCTCTGGGGATGGACTTCCCTTGCGGAAAATATCTTGATTATTCTGCAATTAACTTCCGGGGTAAATTTCCAAAAGTGAAAACTTGCGTAAATGAGGGTTTTATTAACTTTTCAGGAGAGGAAACACGATACAGCAGAAAAATTGCTGAGGGTGCAGACGGAAGTGAAATTGCATATTGTGTGATGAAGTGTATTGCCCAATCGGTTAAGAAATCGGTTGAACATGCAATGGAAAAGTTTAATGTTAACAATGTGCTGATGGTTGGCGGCGTTTCGTCTTCCGAAATGTTAAGGGCGGAATTCTCGGATATGCCGGGGGTATATTTTGCCGAACCACAGTTCAGTACGGATAATGCAGTAGGAGTTTGCGAAATCGGTGCAAGGTGGAGTTAATAAGGTGGATTCAGAATGTACGAACGAATGACGTTAACGGTAAGTCAGCTTAATTTGTTTATAAAGGATATATTCAATCAGATTCCTGCTCTAAATGACATCAGGATAAAGGGCGAAATATCCAATTTCAAGCACCACACCTCCGGGCATATGTATATGTCCCTTAAGGATGAAACAGGTGTTTTGCGTGCTGTGATGTTCCGTGGTTCTGCAATGGGGCTTGACTTCAGACCCGAAAACGGTATGCAGGTTATTGCCGAGGGCAGAGTTGGGGTCTATGAACGTGATGGACAGTATCAGCTCTACATCAACTCAATGGTGCAGGACGGCAAAGGCAACCTGTATGAGCAGTTTGAAAAGCTAAAGAAAAAGCTGGAGGCAGAGGGCCTTTTTGATCAATCGATAAAAAAACCGATACCAACATTCCCCAAACGTGTGGGTGTTGCAACTGCGCCAACGGGAGCGGCTGTACGGGATATAATAAATATACTTTCAAGGCGGTTTCCCTATGCGGACATATGCCTTTATCCTGTGCTTGTTCAGGGTGACGGTGCTGCCGAGAGTGTATGCAGGGCAATAGAATATTTCAATGATAATTCTGCGGCAGATGTTCTGATTATCGGTCGTGGTGGCGGTTCGATGGAGGATTTGTGGGCATTTAATGAGGAAATTCTTGCAAGGGCAATATTCAAAAGTAAAATTCCGGTTATTTCTGCCGTTGGTCACGAAACCGATTTTACTATTGCGGATTTTGTTGCGGATTTGCGTGCCCCAACACCTTCTGCGGCGGCAGAGCTTGCTGTACCCTCGTGGGCGGAAATAGCAGAGAAATTCAGCACGGCAGGTATGCGTCTTGTAAATGCAGTAAATAAGATTATTGAAAAACGAAGACTTCAGTTAAAGGTTTATGCCGACAAGCAGGTTTTGCGTGACCCAATGCTGAAGGTAAATGAAAAAGGAATGCAGCTTGACAGCGTTTTTCGTATGTTTGAGAATGCTGCGAAGACCTCATTAAACGATAAAAGGCAGTCCTTTGGAGTGATTGTTTCACGACTTGACGGCCTAAGCCCACTCAACACGTTGAAACGTGGATTTTCGGTGGCAAAAAATTCCGATGGCGATATTATAAAATCGGTTGTGGATGCAAAGTCGGGGGATGACATTTCGGTTATTGTTTCTGACGGCGAAATATGTGCAACGGTAAAATAGGGAGAGATTACAGATGGCAGAAAAAAAGAACATAGGCTTTGAGGAAAACCTTAAAGAGCTTGAAGATATAGTAAAAAAGCTTGAAGGCGGAGATGTTTCTCTTGACGAAATGCTCGAACTTTTTGAACAGGGAATTGCCAGAACGAAAGAATGTAACCAACAGCTCAAAGAGGCGGAGCAAAAGATAAGTATTCTTACAAAGAACAGCTTGGGAGAAATGGAAGAGCAGCCCTTTGAGGCTCAGTGATGGTGAAAAGCTATGGATTTTAAAAAACAACTTGATGAATATGTTAGTAAGGTAAACACTGAGCTCGGGAAAGTTTTTGCAGGAGAACAGTGCCTTCAAAGGTCGGTATATGATGCTATGGATTACAGCATAATGGCAGGTGGTAAACGGCTAAGACCTGTACTCTGTATGGCAATATGTGATATGCTGGACGGATGCATTGATGATGCTCTTCGGTTTGGCGTGGCAATTGAACATATTCACACATATTCACTTATTCACGACGATCTTCCTTGTATGGATAACGACGACCTGCGCCGTGGGATGCCAACCTGCCACAAAAAATTTGGAGAGGCAACAGCTCTGCTTGCAGGCGACGGATTGTTGACGGGTGCATTTGAATATCTTTCAGATTTAAGTCATTATAAATCAGCATCACCCCAAACTGTCATAAAAGCTATATCGCAGATTTCTGCTGCTGCTGGGTGTGCGGGGATGATTGGCGGACAAGTTGTTGATCTGGAGTGCGAGGGCAAAACAGACATTGACATTGATACTCTTAATTATTTACATTACCGCAAGACAGGTGCCCTTATCAGAGTATCAGCAGTCAGCGGTGCTCTTGCGGCAAATGCTACAGATGATGATATTGCGGCAATAGCTGTTTTTGCCGAAAAATTGGGTCTTGCTTTTCAGATTCAGGATGACATTCTTGATTGCACAGGTGACGAAAGTGTTCTTGGCAAGCCCATAGGCAGTGATGCAGAAAACGGCAAAACTACATATGTCACCCTTCTCGGACTTGAAAATGCAAGAAAAAAAGCAGACGAGATTACACGCGAAGCGGTTGAAATTCTTGACAGATTTGGCAAAAAAGCAGATTTTGTAAAAAAACTTGCCCTCAACCTTCTTGACAGAAAGAACTAAAAGGGTATATAATTATTTTTTAGTACAGTTCGGACTGATTTTGTCCGTGTATATAATATTGAAGAAAGGAATGTGTTAAGATGATAAATGTAACACTGAAAAGCGGCGACGCTAAACAATTCGAAAAAGGTACAAGCCTTATCGAAATGGCAAAGGCTATAAGCGAAGGCCTTGCACGTGTAATTCTTGCAGGAGAGGTTGACGGAGTTGTTCATGACCTGACCTATACCCCTGATACAGATTGCACCGTTAATTTCCTCACATTTGATGATGAAGAAGGAAAGAAGGTTTACCGCCACACCACATCTCACATTCTGGCACAGGCAGTAAAGCGCCTTTATCCCAAAGCAAAGCTGGCAATAGGCCCTGCTATTGATGACGGTTTCTATTATGACTTTGATTTCGAGGCTCCGCTTACAAATGCAGATCTTGAAAAGCTTGAAGCCGAGATGAAGAAGATAATTAAAGAAGACGCACGTCTTGAAAGATTTGAGCTTCCCAGAGCTGAGGCTATAAAGTTGATGGAAGAAAAGGACGAAGATTATAAGGTTGAGCTCATTCAGGATTTACCCGAGGATGCTGTTATTTCGTTCTACAAGCAGGGTGATTTTGTTGACCTTTGCGCAGGTCCGCATCTTATGTCAACAGGCAAGATAAAAGCGATTAAGCTTCAGTACACCGCAGGTGCATACTGGAGAGGAAATGAAAATAACAAAATGCTCACAAGAATTTACGGCACAGCATTTACAAAAAAGGCTGACCTTGATGAGCATCTTGAAAGATTGGAAGAAGCAAAAAAGAGAGACCACAACAAGCTTGGCCGTGAACTTGAAATTTTCACAACTGTTGACAGTATCGGTCAGGGACTTCCCATATTGCTTCCTAAGGGTGCAAAGATTATTCAGATACTCCAGAGATTTGTTGAAGACCACGAGGATAAAAATGGTTGGGTAAGAACAAAGACTCCCTATATGGCAAAAAGCGACCTTTACAAGATTTCAGGTCACTGGGATCATTATAAAGATGGTATGTTTGTTATGGGAGAAGAGGATAAGGACAAGGAAGTTTTTGCTCTCCGTCCCATGACCTGCCCATTCCAGTATCAGGCATATCTCAACAGAATGCGCAGTTATCGTGACCTTCCTTTAAGATACGGCGAAACATCTACACTGTTCAGAAACGAAGCATCAGGCGAAATGCACGGTCTTATTCGTGTTCGTCAGTTCACCATTTCTGAAGGCCATTTGATGTGCCGTCCCGACCAGTTGGAAGAAGAATTCAGAAATTGTCTTGAAATGGCAATTTATATGCTTAAAACTTTGGGACTTTATGAGGATGTTTCATACAGATTCTCACAGTGGGACCCCGATGATAAAGAGAAGTATATTGGTACAGAGGAACAGTGGGCAGAGGCTCAGGATACAATGAAGAAGATTCTTGATAATCTTGAACTTCCTTATAAGATTGGTATTGGCGAAGCTGCTTTCTATGGTCCAAAGCTTGACATTCAGATTAAAAACGTATTCGGTAAGGAAGATACTCTTATCACTATTCAGATTGACCAGATGCTTGCCGAAAAGTTTGGTATGGAATATATAGATAAGGATGGCAGCAAAAAGAATCCTTATATTATTCACAGAACATCAATCGGATGTTATGAGAGAACCCTTGCACTTCTTATCGAAAAGTATGCAGGCGCATTCCCGGCTTGGCTTGCACCAACTCAGGTAAAGATTCTGCCTATTTCCGAAAACTATCGTGACTATGCAGATGATGTATATGCTAAACTCAAGGAAGCAGGCTTCCGTGTTGAGGTTGATGACCGCAACGAAAAGATTGGATATAAGATTCGCGAAGCTCAGCTTGAAAAGATTCCTTATATGATTATTGCCGGTGAAAAGGAAATGAACGAAGGCACAGTTTCTGTTCGTTCAAGAAAACAGGGCGACCTTGGTGCTATGTCTATTGACGAGTTTATCAAAATGCTTGGCGAAGAGGTAGAAAACAAGGTTATCTAAATAACGAAAATATCTATATAATATATCAGGGCGCACGGATACATTTCCGTGCGCTCGACCTATATAACGAAAAAAGTTGAAAAAATAATAAAAAATTTTAAAAAAGGGGTTGACAACAAAAAAACTTTGTGGTAATATTAACGAGTTGTGCCAAACAAGGCAAAGGTTAAAAAACTTTTTTGAAAAAAATCAAAAAAAGTATTGACAAAAGCTGTTTGGTGTGATATATTAGATAGGCTCTCTCTTAAGAGAGAAGCGGTAAGCCCGCAAAGACGGGCACCAAAAAACCAGGGCTCCCGAAAAAGGAGACACCGTCGAGTTTTTTGGGAAAGAGGAGCAACCGCCGGTAAAGGC
>JAZNVB010000135.1:0-4450 GCA_045592585.1 Clostridia bacterium | reverse complement strand
GAGTATAATGAATTCAGCATAGTAGAAATAAATACCTTAATCAAAAAAAAGGACAATACTTATGGATATTATTAACCAGATAACTAAAGAATTACTTGCTGTCCCGGGGGTTTCGGGCTATGAGAGTGATATTGCAGAATTTATCTGCAAAAAACTGAAAAATTACTGCCCTGATGCACAGGTTACAAAAGCCAACTGCGTTTTGGGTACATTGCCGTCAAATAACGAAAATGCACCCGTGATTATGCTTGAGGCACATCTTGACCGGATAGGTCTTATCGTATCGTCGGTGGACGAAAACGGCTTTGTGTCGTTCAAAACTCTTGGGGGCGTTGACGAGAGAATTCTCCCTGCCTGTGAGGTTCGTATTCTGGGCAAGAAAGAGGTTTTTGGGATAGTCGGTGCAAAGCCACCACATCTCATGGCAAAGGCCGAGGAAAAGGAAGGGTTGAGGGTTGAAGATATGCTTATTGATACAGGGCTTGGAGAGAAAGCTGCCGAGCTGATTTCGGTGGGTGATCCCATTATGCTTGAAGGGGATTTTTGCGAATTGATGAACAACAGAATTTCCTCCCCTGCCCTTGATAACCGTCTTTCTGTGGCAACGGTTTTTGCTGTATTGGAACAGATTAAAGATAAAGAGCTTCCTTACAATATATGCGTGGCATTCGCCTCGGGCGAGGAGCAAGGTCTTCAGGGGGCTTATACCCTTGCTGATGAGTGTCGGCCTGACCTTGCAATTGTTGTTGATGTGACTTATGGCGAAACTCCTGATGCATGCGGCAGTGATACGTTCCCGCTGGGTAGCGGTGTTGCAATCTGCCGTGGACCAAATGTTCACTATGAAATTACCAAACAGGTAATGAAAATTGCAAAGGAAAAAGAGATACCTTATGAAATTGAGGTTGCACCTCAAAGCACAGGAACAAACGCCTGGGCTTTGCAGACATCGGGTAGTGGTGTTCCTTGTGTTGTGATTTCAATTCCTTTGCGGTATATGCATACTACTGTTGAAACTGCGGATTTAATCGACGCGGCAAGTGTATGCCGCTTGCTTTGTGAAATAATTTGCGGAGGTGAGGTCATTGCTTAAAAAGTTGACAGAAGCCTTTGGCGTTTCGGGATACGAAACTGAGGTCCGTAATATTATAATGAAGGAACTTGAAAACTGTGACGTTGATATATCGGTTGACAGCATGGGAAATATGCTTGTGTTTAAGTTAGCAGAAGAACCAACCGATAAAAAAACGGTTTTACTTTCTGCACATATGGATGAGGTTGGTTTTATCGTTACTGATATAACAGACGAGGGATATATCAAGTTTGCCTCGGTGGGCGGTATTGACCCACGAATTCTTATATCAAAAAGAGTCTACGTAAACGGAAGAAAGGGTGTTATAGGATTAAAACCAATCCACCTTACCACCAAGGAGGAACGCAAAAAAACACCAACCGAGGATGAATTGTTTGCCGATATTGGCGCAAAGACCAAAGCCGAGACCGAGGCTGTTGTTGAAAAGGGCGACTATTTTGGCTTTGATAGCCAATATGTGGAGTTTGGCAGTCAGATAAAGGCAAAGGCACTTGATGACAGACTTGGCTGTGCAATTATGATTGAAATTCTCAAAAAGAGATGGAATATAAACCTTGTATGTGTATTTACTGTTCAGGAAGAGGTCGGCCTGCGTGGTGCCAAAGTTGCGGCAAAGGGAGTGAACCCCGACTATGCCGTGGTGATTGAAGGCACAACCTGCAACGATATGACGGGCATCCCTGAAAATCTTAGGGTTACAAAGTCGGGGAACGGTGCGGCAATTTCAATTCTTGACTCGGCAAGCAAGGCAGATAAAGAATTGGTGGAACTGCTGATTTCTGCGGCGGATGCAAGGGGTATTCCATGGCAATTCAAAGCATCAACTGCAGGGGGCAATGATGCAGGTGCTATTTATCTTACCGACGGCGGTATTAAAACGGCTTCAATTTCGGTGCCCTGTCGATATATTCATTCTCCTGTGTGTGTTATGAGCAAGGCGGATTTTGATTCCTGTCAAAGAATAGTAGAAGGCTTTCTTGAGGATTGCGGAAAGGACGAAAGATGATAAAAGAAATTTTTGAAACATTTTCGCCTTCGGGAAACGAAGAATGTATAAGAAAACTGCTGAAAAAACAACTTGGTAATATATTCGAAAAAATCGAAACCGACAACCTTGGCAACCTGATAGCAGGAGCAGGAGAAGGCGGAATTTGTATTGAATGTGGCATGGACACCGCAGGTGTTATGATTGTTTCAAAAACTGACACAAGGGCATATTTTGCATCAGTTGGCGGGGTAAAACCTGCTGAACTGGCAGATATGAAGATAGTTTTTGACAACGGCAGTACAGGCGTGGTAAAATATGATGACGAGCTGGATTTAAAAACTGCAAAAATTTCCGATTTATATATCGAGATGGATACTGCAGACATAAATGTCGGCGATTTCGGTGCAGTGGCTACGGAATTCAGCGAGTATGAATGTGGATTTTCGGGCTATGGGTTAAAAAACCGTATTGGTCTGGCAGCGGTTTGCTGTGCACTCAATGCGGTTGACAGGCCGGGAAAGGTAACTATTTTATTTTCAGCTCAAAAAAGGCTTGGTGCAAGAGGAATTCGTGCCTTTTTCGCTTCTCGCAAATTTGATAGTGTAATTACAGTTGATGCGTGTGGCAGCGATGGGTGTTCCGTTATTGCCAAGGACTCAAGGTCGGTAGCATCAGTTGCCGTCAGAACTGAACTGGAACAAATAGTGGATGAAAATGAACTGGATGCCCAAACAGCCATAAGCGATGATAATTTTTATATTGAACAGGTTCTGATATCAAATAACCTTTGCGGCGCCATAGGAATATCGGTTCTTTGCGAAGATGGCAGGCCGCAAAGGGTAAACAAAACTGATTTTGATACAGCGGTTAAATTGTTGACAGCGGTGTTAAACAGATAATATAAACAGAGGGTGTATATATGGAAAAGAAAAATTGTATTTTGTATGATAATAAAATTTGCGACAACTGTGGCGAGTGTAATATGTGCGACCTTGACCCCAAAAAGGTTTGTGACAGTTGCGGTGCCTGCCTTGATATGGACAACGACTACAACACTGTTGATGTAGATTTGACAATGGAAGAAACCGACGAGCCCGAAATGCTCAGTTATGAAGAATTATTCCCCGACGAAGCCTTTGGCGGCGACAGAAACTGGGATGATGACTACGATGAGGATGAAGATGATCTCGACGATTATGATGACGATTTCGACAATTCTGACGGCTTTTATGACGAAGATGATTATGATGATGAAGACGACGATGATGACAAAGGCTTAGGACGTGATTTTGGAGAACTTTTCAGATAATATTAAAATGGATGTATCGGTTAGATACATCCATTTTAATTATATATTTGTAAATTTACTGCTGCTTAAACTGATTTCTCCTGATTTTAATATTTCAGTTTTACCATTTTCAATGGTTACAATCAGATTTCCTTCATTATTAACGTCGGTTGCAACACCTGTATGAGTTTTGCCGTCTTTGGTGAAGAATAATGTTTTGCCCAAAACAAGAGAACGACTTTTGTATTCTTCAATCAATTCACCGCTGCCGCAAAAAGGTTGCAGATTAAAAAATTCAGCAATTACCTTTCCTGCAATAAGGCTGCGGTCTATGTTTTCACCCAAAGAACCGGCAATATTACTTAACTCTGCAGGAAAATTCTGCGTTGATACATTTATCCCGATTCCCACTATTATATAGTCCAGCGTACCTGAATTTGTTCCTGCTTCGGCCAGAATGCCGCAGATTTTCCTTCCATCAAGAAAAATATCGTTTACCCATTTGATTTGAGGGTGCCTGTTGCAAATATCTTCAATTGCCCGACAAACAGCAACTCCTGCAGCAATTGTCAGGGCAGTAGGGTCAAGGGTACATCCGTCAGGGCGCATAATAATACTCATATATATGCCTGTGCCGGCGGGCGAAAAGAAATCTCTGCCCAGTCTGCCTCTGCCGGAGGTTTGATGATTTGCAATTACAATTGTATTATGTTTTGCACCGTTTTGAGCAAGCTCTTTTGCGTATGTGTTTGTTGAGTTTACTGTTTCCAGTACAATTACATCGCCAAAGTTGATACCGTCAAGCTGGGTTATTATAGTGTTAAAGGATAAAACATCGTCGGTAGATTTGAATTTATTCATTATAATATAACCTCATGATAAAATATAAAATAAGTATATCACAAAATGTCATGATGTCAATAAATAAAAAAACCGAAAATTTTGCAAAAAGGTATTGACAAGGAGTGAAAAGTGTGGTAATATAGACGAGTTGCGCCAAGCGACGGAAGAATGAAAGATTTTTTTAAAAAAGTTTTAAAAAAGACTTGACAAAGAGTGGTTTGGTGTGATATATTAGATA
>JAZNVB010000134.1:0-2421 GCA_045592585.1 Clostridia bacterium | reverse complement strand
CGCCGATATCCTGACGGGTAGAATTTATAAGGGCTGGTATTTTGTTAATATCAACAGTTCCTGCAACCTCTTTAGGTGCACGAAGGGGGCCGTGAGGCTCGTGCAGTCCGCAGTAGAGGAAGAAGGGGGCACCCTCTTTTTCAGGGGCTGCTCCGTTTGGTGCCTTTCCTGTGGAAGTGTAACTGTCAATAAATTCGGTTGCACGGTCTACTGCCCAGCGGTCAAGATGGTCCTCTTCGGAATATTTAAAATACATACCGTCTGCCGCAAAGGGTGTTGTTGCCTCGGGATGTCTGGACTGTAAGTATTCCATATACTTTTCGCCGTCACAAAGGTATTTTGCCGCCGGAACAACATCCTGAGGTCTTAAATATTTAAAACCGATTCTGTTGCCTGCGGGAGCGTGGTCAAAAATGCCTGTTGCCGCAGTCATATAGCCTGCCTCGTTAAGTCTTTCGGGGAGGTATTTGATGCCGTCCCTACAGGGCATATCGTTTGTCCATCCGCAATGTCCCGATACAAACTCACCGGTCATTATGGAAGCACGTGCAGGGGCACAAACTGTTGATGCGGTGATGGCATTGTCAAAGGTAACACCATTTGCCGCAAGCTGGTCAATGTTTGGTGTAGGTATAAAGTCCGCACCGTAGGCATTTAAAAAATCGGGGCGCAGCTGGTCACACAATATCAGCACTACATTACGTCTTGAATCTGTTGAATTTCCCATTTTTCTCTACTTCCTTTTTATATTATTTTTATAAATTATTTCCTTTGCAATTTGGTTAAAGCCTTCTCCGCAGGCATCTAAAAACTCTCTGTATCCGCAATGTGAATTTTCACCAAAGCTGCATATCTCCTTTTGCATCCGTTTGCAATTTCCGCCGCAAAAAGAAATATAGCGACATCCATTGCAAAGCTGTGGCTGTATGTGCGGTCGGCTTATAAATTTTTGCACACCGTCACTGTCCAGCACCTGTGCAATACTATGTTCCTTTAAATTTCCCAGCTTGTATTGGTCAAGGCAATAAAAATCACAAGGGTAAACACTTGCATCTGCTTCTACAACAAACTGCGGCTGACATATGCCGTTCATTCCACAGGAGGTTGGTCTGCCAAGGACGATAAGATTTACAATGTCCTCAAACAGCTTTATGCTTATGTATCTGCCTTGCCTGTATGCATCATACCAAAGCCTGAAAAGTTGAATATAAAAGGAGGCAAATCGCCTTGGCGATAATTCATAGGATGAACTTATGCTGTCATCCAATTCGCCCAGACAGGGGGTAAATTGAACATATTTAATACCTAACTCCACAAGCTTGTTCCATACTCTTTGGGGAAATCTTGCAACCTGGTTTGTCAGGGTGCACAAAACATTGTATTCTACCCCATGTTTTTCCAACAGATCAATGCCGCTCAGAACACGCTTATAAGTATCCATTCCCTGTGCATCAAGTCGCACCGCATTGTGACATTCGGGCAGAATATCGAGGGATACGCCCACCAGAAAATGGTTTTCCTTTAAAAAACTGCACCATTCCTTGTCAAGTAAAATTCCGTTTGTCTGCAGTGCATATGACACTTTTATGTCTTTTTTCCATCCTTGCACCGTATGTATAAACTCTCTGAAATAAGGCAGTCCTGCAAGGGTAGGCTCGCCGCCCTGGAATATAAACCTGACACTGTCACCGTCGTCAAATTCTTCTTCGACCCGTTTCAGTAGCAGTTCTCGTATCTCATTGGTCATAATGCCGCAGGATTTGATTTCCCTTCTGTCTGAAACATCTGCATAAAAGCAGTATTTGCACCGCATATTACAAAGAGAGGATGCCGGTTTAATCATAATATTCAAGCTTTTCATATTATATCAACTCAGTTCTTTATTTCTTGATTTCACTTATATATTCCATACCGCATTTCCTGACATATTTAAGCCCTGCCTTATCCTTGCCTATACCTTCAGCCAAATCAATGTGTATAAAGAAAACTTTATTCACTACTAATCTCTCTCAGATATTTGCGAGGTAACAACCACCTTCACTCCGTTATCAAGTGTATGTATCACGTTTCCCATATTGCATTCGCTTAAATAAATCCTTATTCATTATATTATCCTTAGTCCTTATAGTCAAGAGAAAACAAAAGCTCTTCACCGGAAATTTTAAGTTTTTCTGCCTTAATTGTATCTGTTACAGTTGTATTGCACTGCACGGCTATTGGCATTTTTTAGGACAATAAGAACAAAGCGGCTTTGACGCTCGCCGCAGACGGCGGTCGCAGCAATAACACTTTGTTTGCCTATGTGCGTTTCGGCGTAGCCGAAAATATAATCTTATGTAGAAAAACATAGTTTTTCTTATTATTGCCGATGCTCTCGCATCTCAATCCCACCTAAAAACGTGCCACTGGCACCTTTTTCAC
>JAZNVB010000133.1:0-2710 GCA_045592585.1 Clostridia bacterium | reverse complement strand
GTATGTCAGAGCCATCACCGGGCGGTGAAAAGGTTGACGAAAAAGAGGTAAGCAAACCGTCATTTAATCAATAATGAAAATAATACAGGGTGTACCAAATGGTACACCCTGTAGCTGTTTATTTGGTTTTTACTGTGATTTCGCTATTTGTTTCATCAACAATAACTGTGTGTCCTGCCGAAATTTCGTTTCCGATAAACATATGAGCAAGCTTATCCTCGATATGCCTTTCGATATATCTGCGCATTGGTCTTGCTCCGTACTGGCTGTTGTAACCGTCTTTGCAGATAAGTTCCTTTGCATTTGCCGTAACCTCAATAGAGATGCCTTTTTCGCTAAGACCACGGCTCAGGTCTGCAAGCATAAGGTCAACAATTTTTAAAAGGTCATCGTGGGTCAGCTCTTCAAAGACAATTATTTCGTCAATTCGGTTAAGAAATTCAGGTCTGAAAATCTGTTTAAGTGCCTTTTCTGCCTTCATTTTGTTGGATGCATTGTTTGTTGCACCAAAGCCTGCAACACCACCAAAGCTGTCGCTGCCTGCGTTGGAGGTCATAACAATAATTGTATCCTCAAATGAAACTGTTTTGCCGTGACTGTCGGTAATTCTGCCATCGTCAAGAATTTGAAGAAGCATATTGAATACATCAGGATGCGCCTTTTCAATCTCGTCAAATAAAATAACCGAGTAGGGATGCCGGCGTATCTTTTCGGTAAGCTGACCTGCATCGTCATAACCAACATATCCGGGGGGCGAGCCAATGAGCCTTGATACTGTGTGCTTTTCCATAAATTCTGACATATCAAAACGAATAAGTGCATCCTCAGTGTCAAAGACTTCTCTTGCGATTTGTTTTACAAGCTCGGTTTTACCCACACCTGTGGGACCTACAAAGATAAAGGAGGCAGGTCTGCGTTTAAGACTGAAGCCTGCACGTTTGCGGCGTATGCCACGGGATACGGCAGATACGGCATCGTCCTGACCGATAAGGTTAAGGTGAAGCCTTTCCTCCAGATTTACAAGTCTGTTTGTTTCAAACTCGGTTATATTCTTTACCGGAATTTTTGTCCAGCCTTCGATTACCTCTGCTAAATCGTCGGCGGTAAGGTAAACGTCTGCGGTTGATTTTTCAAGTTCTTCAATTGCAGATGCAAGCTGACATTCACGGCTTTTAAGCTCTGCAAGCTTTTCGTAATTTGCAGTTGTGTCGGTATTTTCGTCTTCCGGTGCAGTTTCGATTTCTTCACGGGCGGTTTTAACCTCTTCAAGCTGAGCCTTCAGCTTTGCAAGGTCGGCAAGTGCGGTGTTGTCAAGATTTGCCTTTGATGCCGCTTCGTCGATTACGTCAATTGCTTTGTCGGGCAGGAATCTGTCGGTAATATATCTCTTTGAAAGTACAGCCGCCGTGCGGATAATATCATCGGTGATTTTTACCTTGTGATAATCTTCGTAATAGCCCTTTATACCCTTGAGCATTTCGATTGTTTCTTCAACAGAGGGCTCTTCAACAATAACAGACTGAAAACGGCGTTCAAGTGCGCTGTCCTTTTCAATATGCTTGCGGTATTCTTCTAAAGTGGTTGCACCGATAATCTGTATCTCGCCACGGGAAAGGGCAGGCTTTAAAATGTTGCCTGCGTTCATTGCACCCTCGGCATCGCCTGCTTTGGTAAGAACATGCACCTCGTCAATAACAAGAATGATGTTACCAAGAGCCTTAACCTCGGTAATAAGGCTTTTAAGGCGTGACTCAAACTGACCACGGAACTGTGTTCCTGCAACCATTGCCGCCATATCAAGAAGATAAATTTCGTAGCCAAGGAGCTTTGCAGGAACATTGCCTTCTGCAATTCTGAGAGCCAATCCTTCGGCAATAGCAGTTTTACCAACACCCGGCTCGCCGATGAGCACAGGATTGTTCTTGGTGCGTCGGTTGAGAATTTGTGTAACACGATTCATCTCGGCTTCTCTGCCTATCACACGGTCAATCTCGCCGCATTTTGCTTTTGCGGTAAGATTGGTGCCGTACATATCAAGAAACTTGCGCTTGTTTTTGGGTTTATCCTTTTTGTCGCTCTTGGCTGATTTTTCCTTTTGGGGCGCACCTTCTGCACCTGCAGCATTATTGCCGCCAAACATATTTGAAAGGAAGGAGAGGGGTGATTTTTTTGTTGCACCGCCATCCTCGCTGTCATCAAAATCTTCTCCGCCCATCAGTTCGCCAAACATCTGTGATGGGTCAAAATCCTCGCCGCCTTCTGCCATACCGCGCATCATTTCCAGAGTTTCGCTGTTCATATTGTCAAATTCTTCGGGGGTCATACCCAAGCCCTTTAACATATTGTCAAGTGGGGCTATATTCAGTTCTTTTGCGCAGGAAAGGCAGTAGCCTTCATTCACCTGCTTGCCGTCGGGTTCCATTCTGGTAACAAAAACCACGGCCATATTTTTTTTGCATCTTGTACAGAGCATTGTTATACCTCCAAGGCACAAATGTGCCCATTATTCAATAATTGAAGAATAGTATACCACATAAAACTTGTGATTTCAATGTCTTTTTTGTTAATAAATAAAAAAAGTTTTCCAAAATTTAAAGGAATTTTAGCAAATCCCTTTACAAAACCGGAAATTTACTGTAAAATATATTAGTTAACATATCTAATCAATTGTTTATACAAAGGAGGTATTACAATGTACGATAAAGTGTGA
>JAZNVB010000132.1:0-41164 GCA_045592585.1 Clostridia bacterium | reverse complement strand
CAACTCCTTGGCTCACAGAACGACATGGCTACGATCCGACTTCAGAAGGCTGCTGACTATGTATACGCTAGAGTATACGATGGCAAGGTTGCTGACCTCGTAATCGTTAAGGGTGTTGATGCCCTCACAGTTCGTAACGGTGCTGCTGTTGCTATCAGTGCAGCTGTTAGAACAGGCACAGTTTTCGGTATAGATGCTGCAGATCTTGGTACATTCAGTGTTGATGCTAACAGCACAACATTTACTGTAACAGGTACAGCTGCAGAAATCACTGACTGGACAGAATACTCAACAGATGATGCAAAGAATGACGGTAAGTTCGTTGCTTTGACATTTACAGGTCTTGCTGGTAAGACATTCACAGTATCAGATGGTGTAGAAACAAAGACAGTTACAAATGCAGCAAATGATGATGTTTGGAATCTCACACGCAGACTTTCTAACGCTAATGATGTTGTTGTAACAATTGATGGTATTGAATACACAATCGTATATGATATCGACTAATAGTTACTAAACTAAAAACTTTAAGAGACGGCTTTATGCCGTCTCTTTTTTTGCGTGTTTTACGAGCAGATTTTGGCACACAAGATATTTTTACCAGTTGCACAAACATAAATATTATGTTAAAATAATACATATATCTAAGATAGCCTTCCCCTTGAGGGGAAGGTGTCAGTGTTAGCTGACGGATGAGGTGGAAATGAATAAAACATATAATTCAAAATTGACAGATAATGCAAAGACGTTAAGAAAAAATATGACAAAAGAGGAAAAACATCTTTGGTATGACTTTTTGAAAAATTTAGATGTTACAGTTAACAGGCAAAAAGTAATTGGCAATTACATAGTTGATTTTTATATTGCATCATCAAGGTTGGTGATTGAACTTGATGGCTCACAGTATTATGAAGATAGTGGTATAGAGAATGATGCAACAAGAGATGAATATTTAAATTCTTTAGGTAACAAAGTATTAAGATATTCCAATATGGATATTAATAATAGATTTAAATATGTATGTCAGGATATATTGAATAATATTGACACCTCATCAGTCTCGCTGTGCTCGACAGCTTCCCCTCAAGGGGAAGCCTGTTTATAAAAATAAATGCAGATTTTATATTAGCGGAGGTTTTGTTTTGAAAAGAAAAAGCGGTGTTCTTATGCATATTTCATCATTGCCGGGTGAATATTCCTGCGGTAGCTTTGGGAGGGCTGCAAAGGAGTTTATCAACTTTCTGGCTGACTGCGGTTTTTCATATTGGCAGGTTTTGCCTTTCTGCCCTGTGGATGAATATAATTCTCCCTATAAATCATTTTCAACCTTTGCAGGAAATCCATATTTTATTGACCTGGAAATCCTTTTTGAAAAGGGTTTGATTACTCAATCAGAGCTTGATGAGGCAAGGCAAGATTCACCATACCTGTGCGAATTTGAAAGGCTTTCGGCAGAACGGTTGCCTTTGCTGTTGAATGCATCAAAGAGAGCCAATAACATAGATGAAATACAAAGATTTGTTTCAGAAAACCCGTACATAGAAAGCTTTTGTCGATTTATGGCACTAAAGACTGCAAACGGCAATGTTCAATTTCAGGATTGGCAAACTGAGAATTATGATGCCGATATTCTTTTTATGTGGCAGTTTATTCAATATGAATTCTTTGCTCAATGGAAGGATATAAAAAACTATGCCAATCAAAAAGGTATTGAAATTATCGGCGACATTCCTTTTTATGTTTCTCCCGACAGTGCTGATGTATGGGCAAACAAAGAGCTTTTTCAGCTTGACAAGGCTCATATGCCATCATCTGTTGCTGGTGTTCCGCCTGATTATTTCTCTGAGGACGGTCAGTTGTGGGGCAACCCCTTATACAACTGGGATAAAATGAAAGCAAATGGTTATCGTTGGTGGCTTGACCGCATAGAGTTTATGCTGAAAATTTTTGATGGTTTAAGGATTGACCATTTCCGTGCGTTTGAATCGTTCTGGGCAGTTCCCGCAGGTGAAAAAACTGCCAAAAACGGAACATGGATAAAGGGCCCGGGCATGGACCTGATTGCAAAAATCAAGGCGATTGCCGGGGACAAGTTGATTATTGCCGAGGATTTGGGGCATATAACCAAAGAGGTGGAACAGCTTGTTGAAGATAGCGGCTTTCCTGGAATGCGAGTTTTTCAGTTTGGCTTTTTTGGTGGCGAGTCAACCCATATGCCGCACAAATACAAAAACAACTGCATTGCATATGCAGGCACACATGATAATAACACTCTTTTGGGTTATTTGTGGGAGCTTGGTGATGAAAACCGCCGCAATATGCTCGAATACTGCGGATATACCGATGCCGACTGGACACATGGCCTCTCTGCTATGCAGCGCACAATATGGCAAAGCACGGCAGGAGTGGTTATATTTACCATTCAGGATCTGCTGAAATACGGCTCTGATACCCGATTGAACTATCCCGGCAGAGCCGAAAACAACTGGCGTTTCCGTGTAACTCACGAACAGATTAACTCAATCAACAAGCAGGAATACCGCCGACTGAATGAAATTTATTACAGAATTTAATATTAAGACAAAAAAAGAGGTTGTTACAAAATGATTGTTTCGGGGCGTCCTCGACGAACCGTTCATTTTTCATTTGGTAACAACCTCTTTTTTTATGCATACAATCTCTTTGTTTGCAAATAATACTAATAATATTAAATCGGAGGGAAAACAATGGATTTTACAAAAGCGGATTATTCAAGCTATATAGAGAAAAAATCTCCTGACAGCAAGCTGTGGAGAAATGTGCTGCGTGCATTTTTAATCGGCGGTATTATATGTACGATTGGTCAGGGAATAGGGAATATTTATAAGGAGTTCTTAGGACTTGACGAGGAAAGTGTAAAAACAGCAGTGCCTATCACAATGGTGTTTCTTGGTGCTTTGCTTACAGGACTTAATATATACAACAAAATTGCAAAGTTTGCAGGGGCGGGAACGTTAGTTCCCATTACCGGCTTTGCAAATGCGGTGGTATCGCCGGCAATTGAATTTAAGCGAGAGGGTTATGTTCTTGGCGTAGCTGCTAAAATGTTTACAATTGCAGGGCCCGTTTTGGTTTACGGCATAAATACCTCAATTGCCATCGGCCTTTTATATTATCTTTTTGGATTGGGAGTGTAATTATGAATAAAAGACTTGGGGCACAAACGGTAAAAATGGAGCATCCTGTCAACATTCTTGCAACCGCAAGCGTTGCAGGACAAAAGGAGGCTCAGGGCCCCTTATCGCAGCATTTTGATATTATTATGGAGAACGCAGAGTGGGGCGAGGAAACCTGGGAAAAAACCGAGAGTAAAATGCAAAAATCAGCGGTTATACGCGCGGTCGAAAAGGCAGTGGTTGACCTTAAGGACATAAACTATTTGTTTGCCGGAGACCTTCTTAATCAATGTATCAGCTCCACCTTCGGGCTTATGGATTTCGACATTCCTTTTATGGGGGTTTATGGTGCCTGCTCCACTATGGCAGAAACAATCGGTCTTTCAGCAATGGCAATTGATGGTGGGTTTGCAAATCTCACGGCGGCAGTAACCTCAAGCCATTTCTGCACTGCAGAACGTCAGTATCGCAACCCTTTGGAATATGGCGGTCAGCGCACCCCAACGGCACAATGGACTGTTACCGGCTCGGGTGCGGCGGTGCTTTCAAAAATGGGTGACGGCCCTTATGTAACACATTTTACTTCGGGCAAGATTGTGGATTATGGCATAAAGGATGCCAATAATATGGGGGCGGCAATGGCGCCTGCGGCGGCAGATACTCTGGCGGCGCATTTTAAAGACACAGGCAGACAGCCCGGCTTTTACGACCTTATTCTATCAGGCGATTTGGGAATTGTGGGCAAATCGGCGTTAATTGACCTGATGTATGAAAAAGGGTATCGCATATCTGCCAATTATGACGACTGCGGCTGTATGATTTATGATATAAAGGGGCAGGATATGCACGCAGGCGGCTCGGGCTGCGGATGTCTGGCGGTGACCTTGTGCGGATATATTATGGATATGATAAGGGCAGAAAAGCTGAAAAATGTATTGTTTATGGGCACAGGAGCACTTCTTAGCCCAACGTCAACCCTTCAGGGAGGAACAATTCCTTCGGTGGCTCATGCTGTGGCAATTACTGCGGAAAGGGAGTAGAAAAGATGGATATGTTTATGGAGTATTTCAATGCTTTTTGGGTTGGAGGTGTGTTTTGTGCCATTGCCCAGATTCTGATTGACAAAACAAAACTGACTCCTGCCAGAATATTAGTGTCTTTTGTAGTTGCGGGCGTTATTCTTGGCAGTATCGGTATATACGAAAGAATAGTTGATTTTGCCGGAGCAGGAGCAACAGTACCTATTATTGGGTTTGGAAACACTCTGGCAAAAGGCGTTCTGAAGGGGATAAGGCAGCAGGGCTTTTTGGGCGTGTTTACCGGCGGAACAATGGCGGCAGCAGGGGGGATTGCTGCATCCATTTTCTTTGGTTTTTTAGCTGCGATTATTTTTAAGCCCAGGCAGAAATAAACAAAAAATTTAGAATTTAACTATTGCAAAAATCCCTGAAAAATAGTATAATAAAATAGAATTATTATATACTGAGGGGAGTGTTTGTCTTTGAAGGAGATTGACAGTGTAGAGATGGGGAAACAGCGTGATTTTATACAAAAAATCCGTTTAGAGAACCAAATGGCAAACCGCCACCCTCTTGCATTTGTTGAAACCTATGGCTGCGCACAGAACGAAAATGATTCCGAGCATTTAAAGGGTATGCTCAGCGATATGGGATACGGATTTTGCGAGTCAGCAGAGGATGCTGACCTGGTGCTTTACAACACCTGCGCCGTGCGTGAAAATGCCGAGCTCAGGGTGTTTGGAAATCTTGGCGCGCTTAAACATCTTAAACGCAAAAAGCCGTCGATGATTATCGGTGTTTGCGGATGCATGATTCAGCAGGAGCATATTGCCGAGCAGATAAAGAAAAAATATAAGCACGTGGATATGGTTTTTGGCACCCATGTTGTATACCGTTTTCCTCAGCTTCTTAATGAAGTTCTGGCTGATGGCAGAGTTATTGATATTGAAAACAGTGATGGCAGAATTTTTGAGGGGGTTACCTCTGTGCGTGACAATCCCCCTCTTGCAAAAATTCCTATTATGTATGGGTGCAATAACTTCTGTACATATTGTATTGTGCCATATGTTCGTGGCAGAGAACGCAGCCGTAGCGTAGAAAATATTTTAAATGAAATACGAGAGGTTGCGGCAAGTGGATATAAAGAGGTTATGCTTCTTGGGCAAAATGTAAATTCCTACGGCAAGGATCTGGACGAAAAAATCACCTTCGCACAGCTTTTGGAGATGGTTTGCAAGGTTGAAGGGATTGAGAGAATCCGGTTTATGACATCACACCCCAAGGACATTTCGGACGAGCTTATTGATGTTATGGCCCGGCAGGATAAAATCTGCAAGCAGTTACACCTGCCCGTTCAATGCGGCTCGGACAGAATTTTAAAGAAGATGAACCGCAGCTATAACCGTGAAAAGTACCTTGAAATTGTAAAAAAGGTGCGTGAACGGATGCCGGACATTGTTCTTACATCGGATGTTATTGTGGGCTTCCCGGGAGAAACAAATGAGGATTTTGAAGATACAATGTCGATACTTGCAGAAGTTGAGTATGATATGATATTCTCATTTATCTACTCCAAACGCAAGGGAACACCTGCGGCAGAAATGGAGGATTGCCTGACCGATGAGGAAAAGCACAGAAACTTTGACCGCATGGTTGCCTTTCAAAACGAGATTTCCAAAAAGAAGAATGATGCATATTTTGGCAGATGCGAAAGGGTTTTGGTTGAAGGATTAAGCAAGACCAATCCCGAATTTTTAAGCGGAAGGACCGACGGCGGCAAGATTGTTAATTTCCGTGGGACAGAAGAGCTTGTAGGTAAAATTGTTGATGTAAAAATTACAGAGATTAAAACATGGTCGCTGATTGGCGAGATAATACAGAAGGAGAGTTAAATATGAGAAATACAATTATTGAAAAAGCACAGGAGCTTGGTACACTTATTGCCGACAGCCCCGAAAGGGAAAGACTTACCGCAGCAGGTGATGCGATGAACAACAACGAGGAGGCTACAAACCTTCTTCGCACCTATAACGAAAACCGCAAGACTGCAACAGAAAATTTAAGAGGTAAAGAGCCTACAAAAGAAGAGCTTGAAGAATACAGAAACTATGTTCAGGCGGAATTTGAAAAGATTGCCGAGAATAAATTGATTGCGGAATATATCGAAGCAAGCAAGGAATTTGATTTAATGGTTCAGCAGGTTAATGCTGTACTCAGCTACTTTATTACCGGTCAGGAGCAGGAGAGCGCCGAGGGCGGTTGCAGCGGCAACTGTGCAGGATGTAATAGTTGCCATTAGTTTTGACGAAGATTCATTGAATCTTGTGTGGTTTAAAGTGGCAAATTGTTTATGAGTTAATTTTGGGGGAGTGACAGATGGCTGAATTTACGCCGATGATGCGTCAGTATTTTGAAATTAAAGAACAGTATAAAGACAGTATTCTGATGTACCGTCTCGGTGATTTTTACGAGATGTTTTTTGACGATGCCCTGACAGCATCAAAAGTTCTTGAAATTACCCTCACCGGCAGAGATTGCGGTCAGGAAGAACGTGCCCCTATGTGTGGTGTTCCGTTCCATTCGGTGGATAGCTACATTGCAAAGCTGGTTGAAAACGGGTATACTGTTGCCATTTGTGAACAAACCGAGGACCCAAGCACGGCAAAAGGCATTGTAAAGCGTGATGTTGTTCGTGTTATTACCCCGGGCACGATTATGGATTCAGCCGCTTTGGATGAATCAAAGAACAATTATCTTGCGTCAGTATACATTGAGGGAATGGGCGCAGGTATATCGTTTGTGGATATTACAACGGGTGAAATATCGGTGAACGAGTTTGAGGGCGAAGATATTGAAACTCAGCTTCTTAATGAAATCAGCCGATTTTCGCCTGCTGAAATCATTCTTAACCTTGAGGCTTATGAAAAAGAGCATTTACTTGGAATGATTGCCGAAAGATTTGGATGCCCTATACGGAATTATTACAACTGGGCGTTTGAACGTGAAACTGCAAAAAAGAGCGTTGCAGAAAAGTTTGGCGAAGTACAGCAGGAATTATTTGAAAAAGGGTTTGCTATATGCAGCCTTGGGGCGCTTCTGATGTTCCTTGGCGAAACCCAGAAAACCGAGCTTGCAAACCTGCGTGAAGTTCAGGTTATCGAGCAACAGGAGTATATGGAGCTTGACCTTTACAGCATCCGCAATCTTGAATTGCTTGAAACTATGCGTGATAAAAAGGCAAAGGGCAGCTTGCTTGCGGTGCTAAACAAGACCAAAACATCCATGGGTGGCCGACTTTTAAGAAAGTGGATTACAATGCCGCTTGCCAACTGTGCAAAAATTCAGAACAGACATCGTGCGGTGGCGGAGCTTGTGGCAAACCCCATTCTTCGTGAAGAAATTATAGAAGCCCTTAAATCCATTCAGGATATTGAAAGGCTGATAGCAAAGGCAGCGTATAAAACTGCCAATTGCCGTGATTTGCTGGCAATAGCCGATTCTCTTGAGCATCTGCCCGAAATAAAAAATCTTTTGAGCAAATGCTCATCGGGTGTTTTGCAGAGGATATATCAGCAGATGGACGAGCTTTCGGATGTGCGGGATGTAATTCGTGATGCAATAAACCCCGAGCCACCGATTTCTCTGAGAGAGGGCAACCTTATCCGTGACGGCTTCAGCCACGAGGTTGATACCAGACGTGAGCTTATGCAAAACGGCGTGAGCTGGATAAAGAATTTTGCCGAAGAAGAGAAGGAAAAGACGGGCATTAAAAACATCAAGGTGGGATACAACCGTGTTTTTGGCTATTATCTTGAGGTCAGCAAACAAAGCACAGGGGATGTTCCTGATTACTTTGTAAGAAAGCAGACACTTTCAAACTGTGAAAGATACATAACTCCTCAGATAAAAGAGGTTGAAGAAAAAATTGTTGAGGCAGAAAGCCAGATTGTTAATATGGAATATGAGATGTTCTGCAAGGTTCGTGACCTTGTGGCAGATCAGGTAGCAAGAATTCAGAATACGGCTCATGCTATTGCAATGACAGACGTTTTGTGCTCATTTGCCTGGGTTGCCGAGAAAAACCGGTATGTTATGCCTGATATGAATATATCCGACAAAATTGTAATTAAAGATGGCAGACATCCCGTGGTGGAAAACATTGCGGCAATGTTTATCCCCAACGATACCCAACTAGATGGAGCAGACAGTCAGATTGCAATTATTACCGGACCTAATATGGCAGGCAAATCAACATATATGAGGCAAACGGCACTTATTGTTCTTATGGCACAAATGGGTTCCTTTGTTCCGGCAAGTTCTGCTGAAATCGGCGTTGTGGATAAAATCTTTACCCGAGTTGGTGCATCCGACGATTTATCTGCTGGACAAAGTACCTTTATGGTTGAAATGAATGAGGTTGCATACATTCTTGATAATGCCACCAAAAAGAGTCTTGTTATTTTTGATGAAATCGGTCGTGGAACAAGCACCTTTGACGGACTTGCAATCGCCTGGTCGGTGGTTGAATATATGGCAAATAAGGCTAAATGCGGTGCTAAAACTCTGTTTGCAACACACTATCACGAGCTTACAGAGCTTGAGGACAGGCTTAGCGGCGTTAAGAATTATTGTATTGCAGTTAAAAAGCACGGTGATGACATCACCTTCCTGCGCAAGATAATCCGTGGCGGTGCTGACGGCAGTTATGGCGTTGAGGTTGCGGCATTGGCAGGCGTTAAAAAGGAAGTTACCAAACGTGCAAAAGAAATTTTGAAAGAACTTGAAATCCGTGACGGTGGCGGTGCATCAAATGTTGTTGTGAAAAACAATCAAAAGAAGAAAAATGATGACATCAGCCTTGACCAACTTAGCTTTGGCGGATTTGAGGAAAATGAGATTGTCACCGAAATAAAGAGCCTTGCTCTTGATAATATGTCGCCTATGGAGGCGCTTACAAAGCTTTATGCCCTTAAGGCAAAGGCGGAGAATATTTAAAAGAGGAAAGTATTATGGCACAAATTAAAGTATTGTCCCAGAATGTTGCTGACAAAATCGCCGCAGGCGAGGTTGCTGAAAGACCCTCGGCGGTTGTTAAGGAGCTTGTTGAAAATTCAATAGATGCAGGTGCTGACAGAATTACAGTTGAAATCAAAAAAGGCGGTATCACATACATATCAGTTGAGGATAATGGTAAAGGAATTCCCTATGATGAGGTGGAATTTGCCTTTCTTCGTCATGCAACAAGCAAGCTGAGGGATATAGACGATTTATTTGAAATACAGACAATGGGTTTCCGTGGCGAGGCGTTGGCGAGTATATGTGCTGTATCGGATGTGACGGTTATTACCAAGGAAAAGGGTGCACTTGATGGTGCTCATGTAACGGTAAATCACGGCGTGGCATCCGCAAAAGAAACTGTGGCTTGCAACGAGGGCACTATTATGATTGTTGAAAATCTTTTTGCATCGGTGCCTGCCAGAATGAAGTTTTTAAAGAAGGATTCCACAGAGTCAGGCTATGTGGCAGATGTGCTCAGCCGGATTGCCCTTTCTAAACCCGAAATTGCCTTTAGATATATCTGTGACGGCAAGGAACAGTTTTCAACCTCAGGCGACGGAAATCTAAAAAATGCAATTCTTAACATTTACGGCATAGACCATGCAAAGGGCGTTTTGGAGGTAGATCACACCGAGCAGGGAGTAACAGTTTCGGGCGTGGTGGGCAAGGCAGAGCTTGCCCGGGGCAACCGTGCCAGACAGACTTTGTTTGTGAACGGCAGATATATAAAAAACCACGTTGTTTCAAAAATTGTTGAAGAAGCCTATCGGAATGTTATTATGACAGGCAAGTTTCCGTTTTTTGTGCTGAACATTCAACTTGCGCCAAGTTTGGTTGATGTGAATGTTCATCCTGCAAAAACCGAGATTAAGTTTGCAAATGAAAAAGAAATATACGATATTGTTTATCACGGTGTAAAAAATGCCATTTACCACCGCCCTGAAATTCCTGTAAAAGAGGAAGAATTGGTAGTCGAAAAGCCGGCATATGAAGCAAAGCCATTTGCGGCACCGATTATGGCATCCAAAGAGCCGGAAAGGGTTGACAGACAAACTGTTGCCGAATTCCTTAAAAACACTGTTCCCAACAGTTCCGGCAGAAAATTTAATTCACCCAATAAAGGAAATGTTTTTGGAAGCAAGAGCGAACTGTTTGCCAAAATTCCTGTTGGTAGTGATATTAAAACATTTCCTTCATATAATGCGGAGAATATACCGCAAAAGGTGGATGAAGTTGCTTCTGCAAAGACCGAGCCTGCAGTTTCGCAGGTTATTGACAATCAGCTTCAACTGTCTGTGTTTGAAGAGGGCGTTCCTCAGGTGGCCGAGGCATCAACGGTTGTTGGTCAGGTTTTTGGCACTTATGTGATAGCTCAAAAAGGCGATAAAATGTTTATGATAGACCAGCATGCCGCCCACGAAAGAAAAAGATTTGAGATGTTAAAAAAAGATTACCGTGACCGTGGTGTTTCGGGACAGATGCTTCTTGCACCGATTGTTATGGATGTGGACAGCCGCGAGGTTGTGGTTGTTAAGGAAAATAAAGAAACTCTTGAAAAAATGGGCTTTGATATTGAAGAGTTTGGCCGCAATTCGGTAATTATACGTCAAACGCCGATGATTTCGGACGAGGAGGACATAAAAGACCTTGCCACCGAGGTAATATCCATACTTGCGGATGGCAGACCGTCGGGGCTTTTAAGCTTTGAGGAAAGGCTTCTTGACACCATTTCCTGCAAATATGCCATTAAGGCTAATAAAAAGCTCAGCCTTATTGAAATGGAGAATATCGTAAAGGATGTTGAAGAGCTGGAGAAGTCGGGCATTACAACCTGTCCTCATGGCAGACCTGTAAAGATAGAGTTTACCAAGCGTGAAATAGAGAAAATGTTTAAGAGGATTGTTTAACCTATGCTGAAAAAAATTATAGCAGTTGCAGGACCAACGGCTTCGGGCAAAACGGCACTTGCCATAGAGATTGCCAAAAGGTTTGGCGGCGAGATAGTATCCTGTGATTCTATGCAGATTTACAAGTTTATGGATGTTGGCACGGCAAAGCCGGATAAGGATGAGCTTGTGGCGGCGAAACATCATATGATTGATATTGTGCATCCAAGTGAAAAATGCAGCGTGGCGGATTTTGTGAAATTGGCAAGGAACTGCATTGATGATATAATTGAACGTGGCAAATTGCCAATTCTTGCAGGCGGTACAGGACTTTATATGGACAGCGTTCTTGAAAATATAGTTTTTGAAGACTTTGGAAGTGACCCTGATTTCCGCACGGAAATGCAAAAGCTTGCGGATGCAGAGGGTGTGGATACGGTTCATGAGTTGCTTAAAGAGAGAGACCCCCAGGCGGCAGAGAAAATTCATCCCAACAACGTAAGACGTGTGATACGTGCTTTGGAGGTGTGTTACCTGACGGGCAAAACCTTTACTCAGGTTAATCTTGAGTCAAGGCGTGAGCAGGTGTATGATGCGTTGATTTTGGGAATTGATGCAGAACGTGAACTTTTATACGACAGAATCAACAAACGTGTTGATAAAATGATGGAGGATGGTTTGCTTAAAGAAGTACAGGCTCTTAAGGAGATGGGCATAGGCAGGGATACAACTGCCATGCAGGCTATTGGATATAAAGAAATTCTGGAGTTCTTAGAGGGCAGGGCAACTCTTGACGAGGCGGTAGAGAAAATCAAGATGGAAAGTCGCCGATATGCAAAAAGGCAGATGACATGGTTCGGGCGCAACGATAAAATTCAATGGGTGAGTACGGGAAATCCCGATTATATGAAAATTGTCATCGAGAAATGCGAAGGTTTTCTGAAAAAATAGCGGAATGGAGTTTTGGAGATGGATAACAGCAAAAAACCATCAAGGCAGGAGCGAAGGGAAAAAAGAAAAAGCCGCAGAGGGTTTATTACCTTCCTGATAGGTGCCTTTGTGCTGTGTGTTGCGGTTAATGTTGCGATGAGTTTTAATAACCGTCTTGAAACAATGATTGTGCGCACGGGCACCGAGGAAGAAAGTATTGCAGCCGAAGGATATTTGTTTCGTGAACAAACAATAATTTCTGCACAGGAAGAGGGATATCTGTATTGTGCAAAAGACGAGGAGCAACGCGTAAAAATTGGCGAAACCGTGGCGTATATTTATAAAAACGAGATAAATACATCTGCAATGGCCGAGCTTAAATCCATTGAAAAGGATATAGCAAAAATAGAGTCTGGTTCGCAGTACAGAGAGATATACAGCAACGATGCGGCAAAAATCGAACAGAGTATAGGGCAACAACTGGGACGTGTGCCGGCTTTGGGATATCAGGGCCGCATTGCAGAGGTTGATGTGATAAAGGATGAAGTAAACAGCCTGATTGAGGACCGAAGAGTTATAACCGGTGAGGTTCAGCCCAAAGACAATAGTCATGAGCTTGAGATATTACTTCAGAAGAAATCGGCACTTGAGGCAGAACATGATATAGAACGAACGGTGGTTCATGCGCCCACCGCAGGTGTTTTTACATCAAGGGTAGACGGACTTGAGGAAATGCTTGATCCCAAACAGATTGAGGAAATCACTCCTGGATATATAAGGGAATTAAATGGAAAATCGGTAAAGACAGAGTCAGAAACCCGTATAGAAAGCGGTTGGCCGATAGGTAAGATTGTAAATAATTTTACATGGAGTATTGCTGCCCTTGTTCCCGTGGATATGGCCGAGGATATGAATGTAGGTAACCGTATTGACATTCGCTTTCCGGATATAGATGTGCATACCGTAGAAGGAAAGATTTCAAAGATTTCTTCCGAAGAAGGAGGAAAAGTGGTAGTAGTTGTTGAATCCAACAAATATATTGATAAAATTTATTCTACTTCAAAGGTGAAGGTGGAGTTTATAAAGCATCACCACGAGGGTTATAAAATTCCTTCAAAAAGCATCCGTATTGTTGACGGCAGGGCGGGTGTCTATGTTATACGAAACAATAGGGCACGATTTGTGCCTGTGGAAATTATATACAACAGCAAAGAATGGGTGATTGCTGTTGAGAAAAAAGAAGAGAATTCATCAATAAAACTTTATGATGAGTTAATTATCAGCGGAAAAGATTTATATGATAATAAGGTTGTGAGATAAGATGTCTTTTATAAAAGAAAATTTAACCGGTGTATGCCAACAAATGAAACAAGCCACAGCGGATTGCGGCAGGGATGTGTCAGATGTGCGTCTTGTTGCGGTTACAAAGACCTATGGGGTTGACCTTATAAATGAGGCAATAGATTATGGAGTTACAGATATAGGCGAAAACCGTGTTCAGGAGATAATGGAAAAGTATGACAAGGTTAAACCTGTCAGATGGCACTTGATTGGACACTTGCAAAAAAATAAAGTTAAGTATATAATAGATAAGGTAGAACTTATTCATTCGGTTGACAGCTTTGAACTTGCAAAAGAAATCGATAAACATGCAAAAAAAATTGACAAGGTGCAAAGAATCCTTTTGGAGGTCAATGTTTCAGGGGAGGAATCAAAGTTTGGTATTCGCCCTGAAGACTGCGAGGAGCTTTGCCAAAGGATAAGTGAGCTTGAAAATGTGAAAATTGAGGGGCTTATGACAATTGCTCCCTTTGTTGATGACGAAAAAATACTGAAAGATGTATTTTCAGGCTTGAAAAATCTGGCAAGTGATATTGGTGCAAAAAACATTAAAAACGTTGATATGACGGAGCTTTCAATGGGTATGACCAACGATTTCCCCCTTGCGATAAGTCAAGGTTCAACAATTATTCGTGTAGGAACCGGAATTTTTGGAAAAAGGAACTATACAAAATAAAAATTATGTGTTATAATATAATAAGGACTTTGTGTCAAGATGACTTGACTTTGAATTTGTAAATTATTAACCATCAATATATATAATTTTTGGAGGAAGATAAAATGGGTATTGTAAACAAAATGCTAAATCTTATCGGATTCGACACCCAGGATGATGATTACGAAGAAGAACTGATAGAAAATAGTGAGTTTTCAAACAGTTCGGTTTTTGAAGAAGATGAGAATGAATTCTTTGACGGAGGTAAGAACAACAAGGTTGTAAAGATACATACAACAGCGCAACTTAAGCTGGTTGTTATGCAACCCGAGAGCTTTGAGGATGCAAGGGAGATTGCAAATCACCTCAAGAATAAAAAGCCTGTTGTTATCAATCTTGAATCAGTTGAACGTGCCGCTGCTCAAAGAATTGTTGACTTCCTTAGTGGTGCTGTTTATGCACTTGACGGAAACATCCAGAAGGTTGCAAACGGAATTTTCCTTATTGCTCCTTACAATGTGGGTATTATGGGCGATTTCAAGGATGAACTTCGCAACAAGGGTATATTCCCCTGGAATAACTAATGACAAACGGTGCAGAGGATAAGCTGCTTATTGCACGTGCCGAGGATACTGTTAATTTGTGCGAAAGACAGAATTGCATAAAGTCTACGGGATTCCTGACTCCCACTGAAGCAGAGATTATCAGGCGCAATTTAAAAAGACCATCGGTTGAAACGGCCTTCTATGGCGGATATCCTGATGCCGAGCGCAGGATGTTTGTTGCATTGCCTGATTATCTGACTGCGGAAGATGCGGCACAGCTTTTATCGGTGATTGAAATTACAGGAAGAGATATAGGTGCGCTTAAACACCCTGATTTTCTTGGTAGCCTTTTGGGGCTGGGTATCAAACGTGAAAAGCTGGGAGATATACTTACTTTTGACGACAAATGTCTGGTTTTTGCGGACGAGAATATAGCAGACTACATAGTTAAAAATCTTGATAAGGTGGGCAACAAAGGGGTTAAAGTAAGATGTGTGCAGCCGGATGCGGTTGAGATTCCACCCCCAAGGATGGAGGAAATTTCTACAACGGTTCCAGCACTCAGGCTTGATGCGGTGGTGGCTTCGGCAATTCGGACATCAAGAACTGCTGCTACAGAGGTGTTGAGTGCAGGGCGAGTGTTTGTTAATTGGATTCAGGAGGACAATCCCGCCTTTAAAATAAAACCGGGAGATGTGTTTTCTGTGCGGGGTTACGGAAGGTTCAGACTAGGTGAAGACATCAGAGAAACAAAAAAGGGCAGATTGGGTATCTGCATATATAAAATGATATAAATTTTAGTATACACACATAAATGTGTAAAAATGGAGGAAATATTATGTTGACACCATTAGAGATTGAAAATAGGAAATTTAAAAAGGAAATGGGCGGATACAGCAAGGTAGAAGTTGAAGAATTTATGCGTGTAATTTCTGAAAACTACGAGCTGATCTACAAAGAAAATCTTGCAAATAAAGATAAGATCAATATGCTCTCAAATGCGATCAAACAGTATAAGAGCATGGAAGAAGCTTTGCAGAATGCAATTCTTGTTGCTCAGAATGCAGGGGATGAAGTTGTTCAGAATGCAAAAAGAAATGCAGAGAACATAATAAAGGATGCTGAAAACAAGGCAACTCAGCTTCTTTCTGATGCCAGCCGCGAGGTTACCCGTGTTAGCTATGAGTATGAAGAGATGCGTCGCAATGTTGAAGTGTTCCGAACAAGAATTATTTCTTTACTTACATCACAGCTTGAAATCGTTAAGGAATTCAGTATGCCTGTTGATAAGGAAATTGAAGGTCCTGTAAAGAGAATTAAGCATAGTCCTATTGAGATAAATGAGGAAGGTGATGATCAGCACTCTGAGGCTAAATCTGCGCTCCGTCAGCTAGAACAGATGACAAAGGAGCTCCCCAAAATTGTTGTAAACGAAAAAGGCGAGTATGTAGCAGCAGGGGATGAAGCCGCTGACACTCAGAAGGAAGAAACTGACAGATAATTGGGTTTTTTGAATAACTTAATAAGATTTTTGCGTACTTACAGGTGAGAAAAATGGTTTATTTTGTTGTTGGCATTGTGATTTTGATTTTCGACCTACTGACAAAAATATGGGCACAGACACGCCTTCAGGGAATTGGCACAATACCTTTGATTGAAGGTGTGTTTCATCTCACTTATGTTGAAAACCGCGGAGCTGCATTTGGCATTTTGCAGAACCAGAGGGTGTTTTTTATCCTGATAACGCTGGTATTTGCGGCTGTGGTTGTATATGTGATTTCTAAATATAAAAACCGCCCGACAGTTCTTGATTTAGGACTTTCCTTTATGGCTGCCGGAGCTTTAGGTAATATGATTGACAGAATTTGGCGGGGATTTGTGGTGGATATGTTTGATTTCCGATTGATAGATTTCCCTGTTTTTAATGTTGCTGATATTTTTGTGTGCATAGGCGCAGGGTTATTGGCAATTTTTTTTATTTTCTTTGACGGAAAGGAAAAAGAACGTGAAGATAACAGTAAAAGCTGATGATACGGGAAAGCGACTGGATTTATTCTTAGCGGAAAATCTTGCTGATTTGACACGTTCCAGAATTCAGAAGCTGATTGAAGAAGAAAATATAAAGGTAAACGAAAAAGCGGTGCGGTCAAACTATAAGCTGCGCAATTGCGATGAAATCAGCGTAGAGATTCCTGATGCAAAGGAAACTCAGCTCCAGGCCGAGAAAATCCCTCTTGATATAGTATATGAGGACGACTGTATGCTGGTTGTGAACAAACCTCAGGGTATGGTGGTGCATCCGGCTGCGGGCAATTATAGCGGAACGCTGGTAAATGCTCTTATGGCTCATTGTGGCGACAGACTTTCGGGAATTAACGGCGAGATACGACCGGGAATTCTGCACCGTATTGACAAAGACACAAGTGGGCTTTTGATGGTAGCAAAAAATGATAAGGCGCACCTTGGCTTGTCGGAACAGATAAAAGAGCACAGCTTGACCCGTGAATATCTTGCATTGGTTCACGGAAGAATAAAGGAAGATACCGGGACAATTGATGCACCCATTGGTCGTGACGAGAAAGACCGTAAAAAAATGACAATAACACAAAAGAATTCAAAGAATGCGGTCACGCATTTTTTTGTATTGGAAAGATTTGATAAATATACATTTATCCGTTGCCGTCTTGAAACAGGCAGGACGCACCAGATAAGGGTTCATATGTCCAAAGGCGGTCACCCCATTGTGGGAGATCCGGTGTATGGCGTGAAAAAAGAGGAGTTTAAACTGAACGGACAACTTCTTCACGCACATATGATTGGATATATTCATCCCGAGACAGGCGAATATATGGAATTCTCCTGCAAACTACCGGAATACTTTGAAGATGTTCTGGAAAAACTGAGGAGGAAGACACTGTGAGTTTACATGATAAACACAGAGAAAGGATGGACAGAAAGGTTTGCGAAAACGGTCTTGAAGACCTTGAACCTCACGAACAGCTTGAGTATATTTTGTATGCCGTCATACCCCGTGGCAATACAAACGAGATAGCTCATAATTTGCTGGACAGATATAAAACTGTTGCGGCAGTGTTGAGTGCAGACCCCAAAGAGTTGCAGGAGGTTGATGGTGTAGGAAGAAGATGCTCAATGTTCTTGACCACGTTGCCTTCTGTTTTAAGAATTGTGGATAACAGCTTGAAGTCAGAGGTTGGTAGGAAATTTGATACTATCGAAAAAATCGTCGAGCATGCAAAAACCCTTTTTTATGGTAAAATTGATGAAGAGGCATACTTGTTTTGTCTGTCCCCCGCGAACGAACTGAGGTCTTGTAAAAGAATTTCAAAAGGGGCTCAGGATGAGATGTATCTTCATCCTACCCAGGTGGTACGTCGGGCTATACGTGATAATGCATATTCAGCAATACTGGTACATAACCATCCCTGTGGCGAGGCGAACCCGTCGTCGGTTGATGTAACATTGTCAAGGGATCTGGCAAGGGCGTTTGATGCGGTAGAAATTATTTTTGCTGACAGTGTGATTATTGCCGGGGATAAGCACTTCAGTATGCGTGAAAAGGGCTATCTGGATAATCTGTATGAAAAAAACTACAGAATGGATAAAAAATAAAAAGAAGGACAAAGGGTGCAGTAAATGGACTTTCAGGTTGTATCAAAGTACAAGCCGGCCGGTGATCAGCCTCAGGCGATTGATGCTCTGGCACAGGGTGTTAAAAATGGAGATAAATTCCAGACTCTGATGGGTGTTACCGGGTCGGGCAAGACCTTCACTGTGGCAAATATTATTGAAAAAGTAAATAAGCCAACATTGGTGCTGGCACACAACAAAACTCTGGCAGCACAGCTATGTAGTGAGTTTAAAGAGATATTCCCCAACAATGCGGTGGAATATTTTGTTTCGTATTATGATTACTATCAGCCGGAGGCATACATTCCCAATTCTGACACATATATCGAGAAGGATGCCCAGACAAACGAAGATATTGATAAACTGCGCCATTCGGCAACGGCAGCTCTTTTTGAACGCCGTGATGTAATTATTGTGGCCAGTGTTTCGTGCATATATGGTCTTGGAGATCCCATTGACTATAATAATATGGTGATTTCTTTGCGCACAGGTATGGAACGTGACCGTGACGAGGTTATTGACAAGCTGATTGAAATTCAGTATGAAAGAAATGACATAAATTTCATCCGAAACAAATTCCGTGTTCGGGGCGATGTGATTGATGTGTTTCCTTCCTACTCTTCAGGAAATGCAATAAGAATAGAGTTTTTTGGCGACGAGGTTGACCGTATTGCCGAAATCAGTTCGGTCACCGGCGAAGTAATAAAAGTACTTAAGCATGTGGCAATTTATCCGGCATCCCATTATGTTGTGGGCAAGGAAAAGCTGGAACGTGCCATTGCAAACATAGAGGCAGAAATGGAAGCCAGGGTGGAGGAATTCAAGGCAAACGAATGTCTTATCGAAGCCCAGCGGATTAAAGAGCGCACAAAATATGATATTGAAATGATGCGGGAAACCGGCTTTTGTCAGGGAATTGAAAATTATTCGCGACATATCAGTGGACGTTTGCCGGGCACACCGCCATTTACATTGCTTGACTATCTTCCCAAGGACTTTTTACTTGTGGTGGATGAATCACATGTTACAATTCCTCAGGTAAGGGCAATGTACGCAGGCGACCGTGCCCGCAAGACCAACCTTGTGGAATACGGTTTCAGACTGCCATCGGCATTTGATAACAGACCGCTGAACTTTGACGAGTTTTATGAACATATCAATCAGGCTATTTTTGTCAGTGCAACACCGGCAGAATTCGAGGTGCAGCGTTCAAGCCGTGTGGTTGAGCAGGTTATTCGGCCAACCGGATTGTTGGACCCTGAAATTTTGGTTCGCCCTGTTGACGGACAGATTGACGATTTGTACGGCGAAATTAAGAAGAGAGTTGCCAAAAATGAAAGGGTTTTGGTAACAACCTTGACAAAAAAGATGGCAGAACGCCTTACCGAATATTTTGAGGATATGGATTTAAAGGTCAGATATCTTCATTCCGAGGTTGAAACCATTGAACGAATGGAAATTATCCGTGATTTGCGTTTGGGTGTGTTTGATGTTCTTGTGGGAATTAACCTTCTTCGTGAAGGTCTGGATATCCCCGAGGTCTCATTGGTTGCTATACTTGATGCAGACAAAGAGGGCTTTTTGCGGTCGGATACGTCGCTTATACAGACCATAGGCCGTGCGGCACGAAATGCCGAAGGCACAGTAATTATGTATGCAGACACCGTTACAGGCTCTATGCAGCGGGCAATTTCAGAAACAGAACGTCGCCGTGAAATTCAGACGGCATATAATGATGAACACGGAATTGTTCCACAGACCATCAGAAAGGATGTCCACGAGATAATTGAGGCAACGGTTGCGGATGCAAAAGTTCCTAAGCACGGCAGAAGAAAACCGGAAACTCCGGCAGATATAAAGGAAAAGACCATTGCCGAACTTACAACCGAGATGAAGAAGGCTGCCGAGCTGTTGCAGTTTGAACTGGCTGCCAAAATCCGTGACGAAATACGCAGACTCGAGGGAGAACAAAATGATTAACAAGTATATTTATGTTAAAGGTGCAAGAGAGAACAACCTTAAGGGGATAGATGTAAAAATCCCTCGTGATAAAATGGTTGTGCTTACCGGGCTCAGCGGCTCGGGCAAATCCTCCCTTGCCTTTGAAACAATCTATGCCGAGGGACAAAGGCGATATGTGGAATCTCTTTCCGCATATGCAAGACAGTTCCTTGGACAGATGGAAAAACCCAATGTTGAATCCATTGAGGGGTTATCCCCCGCAATTTCAATTGACCAAAAGACCACGAGCAAAAATCCCCGTTCAACGGTTGGTACCGTGACCGAGGTATATGATTATGTGCGTCTTTTGTTTGCACGGATTGGTGTTCCTCATTGTCCTAAATGCGGCAAGGAAATAAAGTCCCAGTCAATCGACCAGATTGTTGATGCGGTTAAGGCTCTGCCTGAAAAAACCAAGATTCAGATTCTTGCTCCGGTAGTTCGTGGCAGAAAGGGAGAATATTCTAAGGTTTTCGAAAAGGCGGCAAAGGACGGATTTGTGCGTGTTCGGGTTGACGGTGAGATATACGACCCGGGCAGTGATGAAATCAATCTGGATAAACAGAAAAAGCATAATATAGAAATCGTGGTTGACCGCCTGGTGGTGCGTGACGGTATGGATAAGCGTCTTACCGATTCCTTAGAAACAGCCCTGAAAATGGCAAAGGGCCTTGTTGTGGTACAGCTTATTGAGGATGACGAGGAAATGATGTTCAGCCAGAACTATGCATGTGATGATTGCGGAATTAGTATTGAAGAGCTTACTCCAAGAATGTTTTCCTTCAACACACCATATGGTGCCTGCCCTCATTGTATGGGGCTTGGCGAGGTTGAGATTCTTGACCCTGAAAAACTGATTCCTGACAAGACAAAGAGCATAAATGAGGGTGCTATCAATTGCTATGGCTGGACAGGAACCGATAAAGACAGCATATCGGCAATGTATTACCGTGGCCTTGCCAAACAATATGGATTTAGCCTTGATACACCGATTCAGGATTTGCCCGATGATGTAATGGACATTCTGCTTTACGGAACAAAGGGCGAAAAGGTGCACCTTTCCTACGAGAAAAAGTACGCCCGAGGCGAGCACTACGCAAGGTTTGAAGGCATAATAAACAATGTGCTCCGCCGTTATAGCGAAACCAATTCCGAATGGGCAAAAAGAGAAATTCAGGAACTTATGTATGTTACTCCGTGCCCCCAGTGCAAGGGAACACGTCTTAAAAAAGAAAGCCTTGCAGTAACGGTTAAGGGCAAAAATATAAATGAAATAAGTGATATGTCAATTGCCGAGGCGATGGAGTTTTTTGCCAAAATGGAGCTTACGCCCCGTGAAGAACTTATCGGCAGACAAATTTTAAAGGAAATAAATGCAAGACTTTCGTTTCTTGTGAGTGTGGGTCTTGAATACCTCACCCTTTCACGTTCAAGTGGAACTCTGTCGGGTGGCGAAGCACAGCGAATACGTCTTGCAAGTCAGATTGGCTCAGGTCTTATGGGGGTTGTATATATTCTTGATGAACCAAGCATCGGTCTTCATCAAAGGGATAACCATAAGCTGATTGAAATGCTGAAAAGGCTGCGTGATCTGGGCAATACCCTGATTGTGGTTGAGCACGACGAGGACACAATGTATGCCGCCGACCATATTATTGATATCGGCCCCGGCGCAGGCGTTCACGGCGGATATGTGGTTGCTGAGGGTACTGTTGAGGATATTAAGAAGTGTGAAAAGTCTGAAACAGGCCTCTATCTCAGTGGGGCAAAGAAAATTCCTGTGCCCGCAGAACGTCGCAAGGGCAATGGTAATTATTTGCGCCTTGAGGGTGCCGCACAGAACAACCTGAAGAATGTTGACGTTGAAATACCGTTAGGAACATTTACTTGTGTTACAGGTGTTTCGGGCAGCGGAAAAAGCTCGTTGGTAAATGAGGTTTTATATCGGATACTTGCAAACGATTTGAACCGTGCCAAGATGAAGGCGGGCAAGTTTAAATCAATCAGCGGTCTTGAAAATTTAGACAAGGTAATTGATATCGACCAGTCGCCCATTGGCAGAACGCCAAGGTCTAACCCTGCCACATATACCGGACTTTTTGGGGATATACGCAATTTATTTGCTTCGACCCCTGATGCAAAGTCAAGGGGTTATAGCTCGGGAAGATTCAGTTTCAATGTCAAGGGCGGCAGATGCGAATCCTGTCAGGGTGACGGCATAATCAAGATAGAAATGCATTTTCTTCCTGATATTTATATGCCCTGTGAGGTCTGTGGTGGCAAACGATATAATCGTGAAACCCTGGAGGTTAAGTTCAAGGGAAAGAGTATCGCAGATGTTCTTGATATGACGGTGGAAGAGGGAATGGAGTTCTTTGAAAGTATTCCTAAAATTGCAAACCGTCTTAGAACCTTATATGAAGTTGGTCTTGGGTATATAAAAATCGGTCAGTCCTCTACAACTCTTTCAGGTGGCGAGGCACAGCGTGTTAAGCTGGCAACAGAACTCAGCAAACGCAGCACCGGCAAGACTATATATATTCTTGATGAACCAACAACGGGGCTTCACACAGCCGATGTTCACCGTCTTATTGATGTGTTGCAAAGATTGGTTGATGCAGGCAATACCGTGGTGGTTATCGAGCATAACCTGGATGTGATAAAGACGGCAGACTATATAATTGACCTTGGTCCCGAAGGAGGTAATAAGGGCGGCAAGATTGTCGCACAAGGCACGCCAGAGGAGGTTGCAAAGTCAAAGAAGTCATATACGGGATTGTATTTAAAAGATGTTTTAAAATAACTGAAAACAAAAACGGAGTAGTGATATTTCACTACTCCGTTTTACAGCTTAAAGAACGATATTTACAGAACGCTGTACATCGAGTATAATTTTGCATATTCGCCGCCTTTTTCCATAAGCTCGGCATGGGTACCTTCTTCAATAATGCCTTCCTGAGTTAAAACAAAAATTCGGGTGGCATTTTTGATTGTGGTAAGACGGTGCGCAATGGTAAAGGTTGTTCTGCCTTTGGAAAGCTTTTTCAGAGAGTTCTGAACAATAAGCTCGCTTTCGTTATCCAAAGCCGAGGTTGCTTCGTCAAGAATAAGTATAGGCGGATTTTTAAGGAACAGGCGTGCAATCGAGATTCTTTGCTTTTGTCCGCCCGAAAGCTTAAGACCACGTTCACCCACATATGTATCGTATCCGTCCTTCAGCTCGCAGATAAATTCGTGAGCACCTGCAGCCTTTGCGGCTTCAACAACTTCATCACGGGTTGCATCGGGTTTGCCGTAAATGATATTTTCATAAACCGTGCCGCTGAACAAATACACATCCTGCTGTACCATTCCTATGTTATTGCGCAGGGAGTCAAGGGTAATATTTTTGATGTTTACTCCGTCTATAAAGATGTTGCCGTCGGACAGGTCATAAAATCTGGGGATAAGGTTGCACATTGTAGTCTTGCCACCACCGGATGGGCCAACTATGGCAATATTTTCACCGGGCTTAATGTCAAGGGAAAGTGAGTTAATAACATTTTCTGCATTGTCAGAATATTTAAAGTTAACATTTTCAAAAACCACATTACCCTTAACGTTTTCAAGTTCAACAGCATCGTCTGCATCCTTGATATCCACAGGCTCGTCCATGATTTCAAGAAAACGTTCAATACCGGTTATTCCGCGCTGGAACTGCTCGGTAAATTCAACAAGACGGCGGATAGAGGTAATCAGGGTTTGGATATAAAGCAGATATGCAACGAGGTCGGCCGGAGTAATAAGTTTTTTAACCATAAACACCGAGCCAAGAACAATAACCGCAATATACATAACTCCGTCAAAAAATCTTGTTCCCGACTGAAACAAAGCCATATATTTGTATGTGTTCTTTTTTGTGCGGAAGAACTGACGGTTGCCTTCGGCAAACTTTTCCCTTTCAATATCTTCGTTGGCAAAGCTTTTCACAACACGGATGCCAAGCAAGCTGTCTTCAAGCTCGGCGTTGAGTTCGCCTATTTGCCGACGCTGTTCCTTGAATGCGTTTTTCATATTTCTTCTGAAGAGGAATACCGAAATCAGCATCAGGGGCAACAGCAGGAATATCAGCGAGGTAAGCAACAGATTTATTCCGCCAAGGATGATAAATGCACCGATTATCTTTATGGATGAAATAAACAGTTCTTCGGGGCAGTGATGAGAAAATTCGGTAATATCAAAAAGGTCAGAGGTCATTCGTGACATAAGCTGACCGATTTTGGTGTTGTCAAAGTATCTGAAGGACAGCTTTTCAAGGTGGTCAAACATATCACGGCGCATATCGGTTTCGAGCCTTGCACCCATAACGTGACCTGTGTTTGCCATATAAAAGTTTGCACAGATATCAACAACGCGCAAAAGCAGATACACTCCGCCCAACTTAATAACTGTTGAAAGCAAGAATTCCTGGGTGGGGTCTATTGCCATATTGGTGATACGCCGCACAATAAGTGGAAAGACCAGCTCACACACTGTTGTAAGGGCAGCACAAAGCAGGTCCAGAATAATAATGCCTATATAGGGCTTGTAATATACAGAAAATCGTTTAAACATAAAATCATCTCTCTTACTGAACTTCTCTTACGTCGATAATAACGCCTGATGTGTTTGCGTATTTAGAAGTGAAAAAAAGTGTTGAACCGATATTGATTGACTGATTAGTTGATGTGTAATAGCCGGATTGATTTACACTTCCGTCTACACAGATTTTTACAGTTGCGGTATATCGTTCGGGCAGGGGTGTTTCTACTATGGTGCCGTTTGTGAGCTCGCGTGAGTCAACAGCATCTTCAAATGTTACTTCGGTGATTTCGCCGGCTGCTTCTTTGGTTGTTGTGTTTGTTACAGGACCTTTTTGCTGCAAAGCCTCAATGGTACCGATGCGAACGCCTTTTACCAAAACGGTATATTCTATTTGTTGTTTCTGGGTGGATACGGTTGCTTCGTCACTGCCAAAACGTGCATAAAGGCCAAAGGCAAGAACTGCAATTGCAATAACAACAACTATATCAATAATACTTATTTTGCCAAATAATTTTCCTTCTTTATTTATAAACATATGCCGTGACCTCCTTGTTACTTGATTTTCAGGCTTGTGATATATCCTAAACCGGCAGATTTTTTCCCTCTGACAACCTCGTCCTCGCCAACACGCAAGGGGGTGCTGCCCGCCATAATAGCGGAGTCAGATTCGGTAACCTGAGATTCAAGGGTAAGTAATATATCAAAATAAACGGGGTCTTCGGCAAGAACCTCTGCACGTGTTCTGTTGTTGGTGATGAGTTTCTTGGAAGGGGTAACTTGTACGTCAATCAGTTTTGCAGCAAATCGCTCCTTTTCGCCAACAGTAACGGCTTCTCCGTTGCTGAGTGATTCGATAAAGGCATCTGCAACCACTTTTTCGCATCTTACAAGTTCAACGGTATACTGCGCCATAACAGTCTGTGGTGCACTTCCGGAATTGTCGGGCTTGTTAAGGAACAAAAAGGCAGCCGCCGCAATCAGCAGAATCAACACTATAATAAAGCCATCCATAAGATTAAATTTTGGTTTATCCATTTTTCTTACCTCCCAGGGATAAATAAATATTGTCTATGTTTTCCGCATACTTTTGTGCTGTGAAGACCGAATTGAAGATTTCTTTGCTTCGGTTGCACATATCTGAATAAAGCTTTTCGTCAGAAAACAGAATTTTTAGTTTTTCTGCAAGAGCCTCGGGATTGTGTGTGGGAACAATAAAGCCGTTTTCACCATTCTTGATGACACCGGGATTTCCACCAAAGTCAGATACAACGGCGGGCTTGCCAAGGCTCATACCCTCCAGGAGAGAAAGACTTGTCGCCTCGGTGCCAAAGGAGCAGTTGCACTGCACATCAATAAGATTCATCAGCGGCTCTACGTTGGTTAGAAAGCCCAGCATAACCACATAATCCTCAAGACCTTTTTCTGCAATTTGTTTGCGGATTGGCTCTGCCATATCACCTGTACCGGCGATAAAGAATTTTGCCTTGATACCTGCGGCTTTAAGCTGCGCTGCGGCTTCTACAAAATACTTGTGGCCTTTTACTTCGTTGAGCCGTGCGACGATTGCCGTGCATTTTGTGCCTTCGGGAACGTTATATTCTTTGCGAAGAGCCTCCATTTGTTCGTCGGTATAAGGGGTTAACGGTTCAACTCCGTTAAGGATAACATCGATTTTCTTTTCGGATACGCCAATGGCGGTAATGTTGTCCTTTGCGGCTTCTGCCACTGCAATTATTTTATCTGCGGTTGAGTTATTTGCCAGACCGCAAAGCGCTTTGCCGATACCCTTTGTCATCTTTGGCGATGGCGGAAAAACACTGTGACGGGTGTACACAATTTTTGCACCATAAAGCCGTGCCGCAATCCTTGCCGACATACTTGCATGGGTGTGCACAATGTGGGGCTTGAATTCTTTGAAAACAGACATCAGACAACTGATTGCTTTAATATCAAGAGATTTATCTGCCATAGCGGCAATTTCATAAACCTTAAAGCCCAGTGCTTCAACCTGCGGCTTTAAAAGACTGTTCTCGGGAAGAACAACTGCAATGTTTAAATCTTTTTTGTTGCAGTATTTAAGGTAGGTAAGTATACACTTTCCTGCGCCGCCGATGTTGGTGTCTGAACAAACCTGAAGAACGTTAATCATTAGGGGTTACCTCCGTTTGGTTGTATTCTGTCCGTGCTATGTGGCAGGCGGCAATACCTATTGCCAGAACCGCCCAGAAAATCATAAACACACGGTAGTTATAAAAACAGTTATCAAACATACCCTGAAGCAAAAATCCTGCAACAGCCGAGGCAATGCCTATCATGATAACCGAGAATTTACTTCCTTTGCCAAAGTACTGACAGCCAACAGAAAGATTCTTGAAAAACAGAAACAGCAGAAGAAGGAATACTGCCAGACCAATAACGCCCGATTCTGTTATAATCTGCAAAAACAAATTATGAGGATGGGGTGCTACAATTCCGTTATATGAATAGAAGGGATAAACCTGAGTAAATGCTTCAGTACCGGGTCCAACGCCTGAAATCCAGTAATCCTTGAGCATCAGCAATGTTCCCATCCAGATATAAACGCGGTAAGATGTTGAAGAATCCTTCATATCTCCTATGCTGGTGAAGCGGTTAATTATACTTTCGGGCAGGATAAAAGGAATAACAGGGAGTGCAATAAGTGCAAGCCCCCACAGCTTGCCTGCTGCAAAGGTGATAAAGATTGCTGCCGCTGCCATAATGCCAAGCCAGCATCCACGTGAGAAGGTGAGGATTAAAGCAAGAGCCAGAACCAGCGACATGCCGCCGTATATAATACGGGGCAGAGCTTTCTTTGCTGTCCACATAAGCGAAATGCAAATGGGGAGGGTAAGCAGAATATATTCACCAAGAACGTTTGGATTTTCAAGGGTTGAGTAAATACGCATTTTGATGTCTTCAAACATTTCCTCATCCATCCATGCCTGACTGATGTTCCAGTCAAAAACGTACTGTGCAATACCGTAAAGGCACACAAACAGAGCAGAAAGTGCAAAGACTTTAAGAAGATTAAAAAGCTGGGTTTTGGTTTTTATTGTATTGATAATCACAAAATAGAATATCATAAAGGCAAAATACACAGCCCAGATCTGAACACTCTTGAATGGGGCAAAGGATGTTATGGATGCTACAAGATAAATCAAAATCATAGACACGATCATAAGACCCATACCGTCAAGACGCCAGACAAATTTTTTTGTGGTCAATGCTCTTATCACAAGCGAAAACAGGCACAAAAGGCACAGACCCACAACAACCATTGTGGGAACAATCGGTGCAAGAAATAATGTTATAAACACACCTGCTTCAACCTTGTAAAGAAAAAGGGAGACAAGAAAAATTCCGCCAATAAATACTAATCCAAGCAAGGGCGATACAAGCCCACAGATGATACCGCAGATTGCCCCGAATATAGCCGCACTGTAAAGACGGAGAGTTCCGTCGCACTTGGTAATGTAATAAAAATTAAAAGAGAATTGGGTATCAAAACACTTCTCTATAAAGGAAACAATCCAGGAATTTTTAAGGATTCCGGTCACATTCAAGTTAATAAACGAAATAGCAACACCAAACACAACGGTAATGATGGATGGTATCAGATTTCCGCCACGGAACAGCAATATAACCAGATTAAAAGCTGCTGCAGTTGCGGTAAACACGCCTATGAAACGAAGGTTAAGAGCAAGAAGGTTGTGCAGTAGGTACTTAAAAACTCTGACAAAAAAACTCTTTTCCTTTTGATGAACCAACTTTTCTGCATTTTTTTCCTGAATTTTTTCAAGAAGAAAAAATGGCGAGAAGCAGATTTTACCCAACAAACTGTTTTTTGCGGTGTTTTCCGAGAAAAAGGTTCTGCGGAAAATTCCTGCAAGACGGGAGTTATTCCATTGTTTTGAGATAAAATCGTATATCCCTCTCAGCATTTTATAAATAATACTGTTTTTTATAAGGCTATTCCAGATAAAAAACCAAAGAGTTGCAATGTATCCGTTATTTTTCATGACCAATCCTCCTGATTTGCCTGAATTCGTCGGCTTTAAGAACAAAGCCGACAGCTATATATACCAAAAGTGCGGCAAAGGCGGCAATGCCTGCGTTGACAAGAGTTATAAGAACTCCGTCAGAGACGGGCATAACCGAATATATATACGCTGCTGTAATTGAACTGAGTATAGCTGCAACTGCAATTTTCAGCAGATTTTTAACAAAGTGAAGGGTAACGGTTCCGGGTTTGCGCTTGTTTATCATAAAAAGCAAAACAGGCGACATAGCAAGTGAGCTGACAGCACTTGCAAGGGCAAGACCGCCGATGCCCATCTTTATAAGATTTACGCATATAAAAGCTGCCGCCAGATTTATGGCAATACCAAAAATTGAGGTATACATAGGTGTTTTTCCGTCACGGATGGCATAAAAGCTTTTGTTAAGTGTTTCGCAGACAGCGTAGCCAACCATGCCAAATGAATACCAGAATAATGCCGTTGCAGTAATTTTTGTGTCGTTGGCGGTAAATGCACCATATTCAAAAACCACCTTTATGACAGCTTCGCTTAAAGCCACAAACATTGCAGAGATATATGCAATGATAAATATAGCCCATCCAAGAGATGCACGGGTGGTTTCGGCAAAGCCGGAATTGTTTTCACCTGCACTTAGGCGCGATAGCTTTGGAAAAATAAAGTTTGTAATGGCGTAGGCAAAAACCCCAACCATGATAATATATATCTTATTTGCAAGGTTAAGGGCGGTTACGGCGCCGTCGCCCATTGACGAGCTGAATGACATATTGATAACCGTGCAAAGCGGTTGCACCCATGAACTGATAAGTACCGGAACAGCCAACTTTATGGCATCACGGATGCCTTCATCACGCAAGTTAAGGCGCGGACGGTAACGGTAACCATATTTGATGAGATGAGGTATCTGCACCGCAAGCTGTGCCGCCCAGGCAACAAGCATTGAGATTATTACCCCCGACAGACCAAATTTGTTGCCGGCAAATATCAGGTATAAAATCATTATCAGGTTTGATACAACACTGATTATTGCGGGGATGTTGAACTCCCCAAAGGATTGCAGAATTCCCACGGCTGTGTATGCTGCAGCTGTGAAAACAATTGACGGGAACAAGATACGCAAAAGCTTAGCTGTTTCAGCAACCTTTGTGGCATCATAGCCGGGAACCATAATGTGAACAATCTGCTCTGCAAAAATCATACCGATAACTGCCGATATGGTGGCAAATGAAACCACAACCGTCATAAAGTTGTTGGCAAATTCCATTGCCCGTTCCTTGGTTTCGCGTTCAAGATATTTGTTGAAAACGGGAACAAAGGTTGAAAGAATTGCAACCCCCAAGGTCATATCAAAAAAGAGCAGGGGGATTTGTGTTGCGGTATTTAAAACGTCAGAGGAATAGCTTCTGCCGTAAACACTTACAATTAGATTTTCTCTTAAAAGTCCCATCAGCTTGGCACAGAAGGTGATTACTGCCATAATTCCGATTGTGCGCACCACTTTGGACTGAGATCTTTCCTTCAAGAAATCACTTCCTATAATAATAGTTAGGGAAACGCTTTTGCGTTTTTGTTTGCGATATATCACAAACCTCTATGAGAACAATTGTTTTCCCGCACGGCACATTCATTATAAGTTTACAATTGCATATAGTATACCACACATCGGAATAAAAGTAAAGTGGATTGACGTTAATTTATATTTATGATATGATGTTACAAAAGGTAAAGTTGTGGGGAGCTGATAACGTGAAAGTTCCTTTCCCGTTAAGCATCCGGCGGAATGGAGATTTTTATGAAAAGGGCAGGATGGATTTTTGCTGCAGTGCTGATTGTTACACTTTTTGCAGGACTTTTTTACACAAACAGAACAAAGAATAACGGTTATGAAAGATGCGAATTTATGTTTGATACCCAGTGCACGGTAACGGCATATGGCAAGGATGTAAAAATTGCTGTGGATGCGGTGTTTGACCGGCTTGCTGAGATTCACAGTATAACAAACTTTTATTCGGAAAATTCACAGGTTGCAGACGTTAACAACCAAAGGGCACAAACGAATATTCCTGTTGGGTTAGATATGGCTGAAATTCTTGCAGCAGCGCTGGATGTGGGAAGTTCGTCCCAGGGTGCCTTTGATATAACAGTTGCCCCGGTTACTGAGCTCTGGAATTTTTCCGGCAGAGGTAATGTTCCGGCGTTTGATGAAATACAACAAAAGCTTAAGCTGGTGGGAACGGACAAGCTTAAGTTTGATGGAAAATCGATATTGATAAAAGGGGCAAATGACGTAAAAATTGACCTTGGCGGAGCAGCAAAGGGCTATGCCGGAGATGTTGCCATAAGGATATTAAAGGAATATGGTGTTTCGGGTGCGGTGATTGATCTTGGTGGAAACATCACCTGCTTGGGCAAAAATCCAAACAGTTCTGACGGAAAGTGGCGGATTGGCCTTCAAAAGCCGTTTGCCCCTGCAGGTGAGTATGGGGATGTGATTGAAATTGCTGAGGGTGCGGTTGTGACCAGCGGTATTTATCAACGATATTTTGAAAAGGACGGAAAAAGATATCATCATATAATTGACCCCAAAACCGGTTATCCTGCAGAGGCAGAATACAGCAGCGTGACAATAGTTGCAGACAGCAGCTTGTATGCAGACTGCCTTGCCACGGCTTGTTATATTTTAGGTCAGGATAAAGGAACGGAACTGGCAGATAAGTACTCGGCAGAAATTTATTTTCGTTAACCGGTTTTTGCGAATTTAAAAGATAATTGACAATTGGCTGAGAAAATTATATAATTTGAAGGTACATTTTAATTCTGGAGAATTGTGATATGGGCTTTTTTGAAACTTTTTTAGGTAAGATTGTAACAACGTTTTTTATATCAATGGTGCCGGTTATTGAGCTTCGTGGGGCTATACCCATAGGTGCAGGGTTGGGTCTTGATGTATGGCTTGCAACTGTGGTGTCAATGCTTGGCAATATGGTGCCAGTACCATTTATAATATTGTTCATACGTCAAATTTTTGATTGGATGCGAAAGATTAACGGAAAATTTGACAGAATCGTTACAAAATTTGAGAACAAGGCCAAAAAACAAAGGGCTACGGTGGATAAGTACAAATTCTGGGGCCTTTGCATTTTGGTTGCAATTCCGCTGCCAGGCACAGGTGCATGGACAGGTGCTCTTGTTGCTGCTATGATGGAAATGCGCCTTAAGAATGCAATTCCGTCTATATTTCTGGGCGTTATAGTTGCAGGCTTGGTTGTGGCACTTGCAACAGCCGGAGTGGTGAATTTGGCGATTTAAAATACGGAGGTGTCCTTGTGCTTTTTGGATGCGAAGCATTTGAATTTCAGATTATGACTGCAATGCATAACTGGTTGCAGAGTGATTTTATGGATTTTGTTATGAGATTTATTTCGGAAATAGGCAATGAAGGCGCTGTGTGGATTGTTACTGCGTTGATTCTTATATCAAAAAGAAAGTACAGAGTCCTGGGTCTTGAACTTGCTTTTGGGCTGTTGTTAGGGTTGATATTGGGGAATTTTGTCTTGAAAAATGTTATTGCGCGCCCCAGACCTTGCTGGATTTTTGAAAATATCAATATGCTGATTGACGTACCAAGAGATTATTCGTTTCCATCGGGTCACACCCTGTCATCATTCACATCGGCATTTATACTTCTTTCCGAAGACAAACGCATGGGGGTTGGGGCAATAATTCTTGCAGTATTGATGGCTTTATCCAGAATTTATTTGTTTGTGCACTTCCCCACAGATATTCTGGGCAGCATTGTTTTATCGTCTTTGATATTTGCCGGATTAAGAGTATTTTTAATAAAAAGAAACGCCTCGGTGTAAGCCTGGGCGTTTATTAACTGCTATAAGAAGGCGGCGAACAAAACGGTAATCAATCCGCAAAGACCGATTGCAATTCCACTTAGCGAGCCTTCGATTTCACCCAACTCCATTGCTTTGGCTGTGCCAAGGGCGTGACTTGATGCACCGATTGCAAGACCGGCGGCGATGGAATTGTTAATGTGCGACCATCTGACCAGATAAGGTGTTATTATAGCACCAAAGACACCGGTTACGGTAACTGCGGCGATGGTGACAGGAACTATACCTCCAAACTGGGCCGAGATTTCGGTTGCAATTGCTGATGTGACAGATTTTGGGACAAGACTGGCAGTTAGCTCAGAACTTAAACCCAGGACATTGCAAAGAAAGATAATGCTGGCAACAGAACTTATAACTCCAACTGTACAGCCTACCAGAACGGGGACAATGTTTTTCTTTATGTTTTCAAGCTGACGGTATATTGAAAGTGCTAATACGGCTGTTGTGGGTGCAAGGTACATTGTGATTATGCCTGCGCCGTTCATAAAGTTGGCAAGAGGTATACGAAAGGCGACAAGAATCCCTATGCAAATCAAAGCGGCAATAATGAGGGGATTAACAAAAGAATAGTTGAAACGTGCTCTTGTTTTTACCCCAATGTGATATGCAACAATACATAAAGTGAACCCAAAGATAGGACGTGCGGTAAATTCATTAAACATTTTTGTGACCTTTCCTGTTTAAAAGATATAATGTCAGCTTAACCGAGTATGCGGTGCAAAAAAAGGTTAAAATTGTTGACAGACAGCAAACAAGCAAAAATTTCCATAATATATTACTTAATATATCCAGATAGGAGATAATGGAAACCGTTGACGGCAGAAAAACAAAAGCCATATGTTTAAGCAAAAAGTCGGCTACAATATTTATTTGTTGTGGATTGACCAACTTAACCAAAAGAAGTAAAAACAGTAGTATCAAAGCAATCACATTTCCCGGAAAGGGAAAGGGTAGCATGACCGAGATCAGGTCGCCGATACAGCACAGCAAGAATATCCGCATTATTTGCCTGAAAAATTTCAAAACCAACACCCCCGAAAAAGATATAATAAAATGAGAGAAGATGTTAAATATGAACCTGAATGAAGGTTATCTATCATGCTGCTTTACGGGCCACCGCTTTTTGCCCCAAGAAAAGGCGGATGCTATACAGTATACCTTAGAATGTCTTATACGAGAGCTTTGTGAAAACGGATGCCGTGAATTTATTTCCGGCGGTGCTATCGGCTTTGATATGATGGCGGCAGAGGCGGTACTTAAACTTAAAAGGACCTTTCCTGACATAACACTTATCATGGCATTGCCTTGCCGTGACCAGCATATCAAATGGGGCAGAACAGACCGCCTGCGTTATGAAAAGCTCTTAAGCCGTGCAGATAAAATAGTGTATCTGGCTGAAGGATATGTTACAGGCTGTATGCATCTGCGGAATAAATATATGGTTGACAATTCCGAACTCTGTATTGCGTATCTCCAGAATAAGGGCGGCGGTACTGAATACACGGTGAGATATGCTCGCGAAAAAGGCTGCAGGGTGGTTAATATTGCTCATATATTATGAGAGATAACCGAGAAACCAACCAAAAGCAATGCAACAGCTGCTGCAATGGTTATCAGGACAAAGGATGCGGAATGACGTCTTTTGTTCTTTTTTTCTGTTTTTCGCTGCCCGTGAACGGGTTTAAGGCGATCTACCTGCCTGATGTACTGATCGATAATCATCTGAGCCTCCAGCACAATGTTATTTTGTTTAGTGTAGTTTGCGGTTCTTTGATTTTTAAGAATAAATATTGCCTGATCTATTGTGTCAGACTGGATATTGTTAATGATAACAACACGGCGTGATTTTTTGTCAAGCATAGCAATAACCTCCATAGTTTGTATATGGAAAGTATTAACATGCAAAGACTGTTTTATACAACAGGTTCTGCCGCATATTCGTATATTTTTGAATGACCTGGCAAAAATATGGCAAAGATATAACAAGCGGCTTCGCCGCTCGCCGCAGGCGTCGGTCGAAGATTTACCGCCTTGTTCGGCAAAGCCAAAAATTTTGCATGGGCGTTAAATCAATGTTTTTTATATAATAGGAAATACGCAATTTCCTATTATATAAAAAACAATTGGTGTTCTAAAATGTCTTTTGGTGAATATAAATAATTATACATAACAAAGTACACCAAAGGTTCAGGGAGTGAATAATGTTGAATACCGAAAGCTATACAGAAAATAACAAAGTGATTATTGCCGGAACGGTAGCAAGTGTGCCCGAATTTTCTCACGAGGTTTATGAGGAAATGTTTTATACCTTTATGCTTGATACCCCCCGATTAAGTGAAACTCATGATACGGTTAAGGTTACTATATCCGAAAAATTTCTTATGAGTGAGGGCCTGTGCGTTGGCGACAGTGTTCTGATTCACGGCCAGTTCAGGTCGTATAATAATTTTACCAATGTGGGCAACCGTCTTGTTCTTACAGTTTTTGTAAAGGACATAAAAGCCTATGATGACAAAGCAGAGACCAGTATGAATTCTATATACCTCAACGGCTACATATGCAAAAAGCCGGTATACAGAACAACCCCCTTTGGCCGTGAAATCGCCGACATACTTCTTGCGGTGAACAGGTCATACAACAAATCTGACTATATACCCTGCATTGCCTGGGGCAGAAATGCTAAGTTTGCCGAGTGTCTTGATGTGGGGGACAATGTTATAATTAAAGGCAGAATTCAAAGCCGTGAGTACCAAAAACGCCTTAGCGAAACCGAGGTAGAGAGCAAAACTGCATTTGAAGTATCGGTTTCACGATTGGAAAAGGCAAGCGATTTTGTTGAATAGTTTAAAAGCTTCCGGATATACCGGGGGCTTATTTTTTGTATAATAGGAAATTGCATAATTTCCTATTATACAAAAACAAGATTTAGATTGCCCGTGCAAAATTTTCGGCTTTGCCGAAATGCACATGGGCAAACAAAGCGTTATCACTACGACCGCCGCCTACGGCGAGCGGCGCAGCCGCTTTGTTCTTGTATATAAAAGGAATTCGCAGACTTATGACGAATATATAAAATGATAAAAACGTTGCAAAATTGGCCGACAATGGCGAAAGAAGGAACAAGAAATGAACATAAGCTTTGAAAGAAAGCTCCCCATACCAATGGAGGTTAAGGAGCTTTATCCAATTACCGCCGAGCTTGAAAGACTGGTTGAAAAGAGAGCTGCGGAGATAAAGAATATCTTTGCTGGCAAATCGGATAAGCTTGCTCTGATTATCGGACCCTGTTCGGCAGATAATGAGGATAGTGTTATTGATTACATCTCACGTTTACGCAAGGTGCAGGAAAAGGTGGAGGATAAAATTTTTATAATCCCCCGAATTTATACCAATAAGCCAAGAACAACCGGAGATGGCTACAAGGGAATGCTGCATCAGCCCGACCCCAACGAAAAACCGGATATGTACAAAGGTATTGTTGCAATCCGCCAGCTTCATCTGCGAGCTTTGATGGAAACCGGTTTTTCCTGTGCAGACGAAATGCTGTATCCCGAAAATCACAGATATCTCAGCGACCTGCTTGCGTATGTGGCTGTTGGGGCACGCTCGGTTGAAAATCAACAGCACAGACTTACCGCCAGCGGGCTTGACCTCCCTGTGGGTATGAAAAACCCCACAAGCGGAGATATTTCGGTTATGATGAATTCAATTACAGCGGCACAGCATAAGCACACCTTCATTTATCGTGGCTGGGAGGTTCATTCCCAGGGCAACCCGTATGCTCATGCAATTTTGCGGGGCTATGTAAATAAGCACGGACAGTCAATGCCCAACTATCATTATGAGGACTTGGTTCATCTGTGCGAGGAATATTCAAAAACAGATTTGCTTAATCCCGGTGTTATTGTTGATACAAATCACGCAAACTCCGGCAAAAAATATCTCGAACAGGTGAGAATTGCCAAGGAGGTTTTGCATAGCTGTCGGCACGATGCTGATGTAAAGAAGATTGTCAGAGGCTTTATGATTGAAAGCTATATAGAAGACGGTGCTCAAAAGATTGGTGAATGTATCTACGGCAAGTCTATTACAGATCCCTGCCTTGGCTGGGAAAAAACCGAAAGACTTATTCTGGATATGGCAGACCTGCTGTGATAACGGATATCCGTAGAAAAACAATAACTTTTATTGTTTTTCGTTCAAAGCATAGCTTTGATAGTAAATTTGTGAAACAAATTTGCACGGATTCCGTTGCAACAAGGTCCGCGAAAATTATTTTACAAAATAATTTTCGCAACAGCAAATATTCTGCTGTTGCGAAATAGCGTGATTACGCTATTTCGCCAAAGGACACTTGTTATATTAAACGTTAAAACGAATGCAGACCACTGACACTTTTTATGCAGTGGTCTTTTTTTGAAAATTTATATTGACAAATGTAGCTATATATGATATTATTCTTATAACAAGCATAGCTACAAATGTAGATATTATAAATTTAATGGGGTGATATAGTGTCAGCAGTTAAACATACCATAACAGATGCAGAATATGAAATTATGTGTATTTTGTGGAGAAGCAAGGAAAATCTGACAGTTGCGGATATAATAAAAGAACTTAATAATAACGATTGGACTGCATCTACCGTTGCAACCTTTATGGCTCGTTTACTTAAAAAGGGAGTTGTATCTTGCGATAAAAAGGGTAAAATAAATTACTATTTTCCGGTGCTTGGGCAGAGTGAATATGCTCTTGACGAAACAGAAAATCTTTTATCAAAAATTTATAAAGGTTCGGTAAAAAATCTTGTTGCGACACTCTATGAAAACAAAAAACTTTCAAACGAGGATGTGTCGGATTTGAAAAAGATGTTTGACTTGGAGTGAGATTATGAGTGAGCTTTTTGAAACAGTACTGATACTCAGCCTGTTCGGATTTGGTATAACGGCTATTCTTTTATGCTTAAAACCGATTACAACTAAGAAATTTCCTGCAAAGTGGCAGTATTATGTATGGATAGCGGTACTGCTCACAATGATAATACCTACATACAAGCTTGTTCCGGCTAGGGAGGTTCAAAGAATACAATATATGACGATTACCGAAACACCTGCCACTGAAATAGAGGTAAATGAGGTTCCGGAACAAACGCCTGAAGGTCCGGTAGCGCCGCCAATTACGGAAAGAGAAATAAATGTGGCAAAGGATGTAAAAATAAAGGTGCTTGATCTGCTTGCAATTATCTGGATATGCGGAGCCGTGATTTTTCTTATTGTTGTTCTGATAAGCTACATGATATACATACTGCGAAGAAGAAAAGAAGCAATTTCAATGGAAGGCAATTCTGTTTTGATTGAAGTGAAAAGAGAATTAAAAATACACAGGAAGTTAAGAGTCAGAATGTCACCGGATGTAGGCTCTCCAATGTTGATAGGAGTTTTCTTCCCGGTTGTGTATATGCCTTGCAAGGAAATACCGCAGGATATGATGAGGTTGGTTTTTCTTCACGAACTGACTCATTACAAAAGAAAAGACTTGATTATAAAGTGGTTTGCATTATTTGTTAATGCGGTTCATTGGTTTAATCCGCTTTCATATCTGATTAGCAGCAATTTGAGCGAAGCTTGCGAGGTTTCCTGTGATATGGAAGTTACAAAGAATATGAATGATGAAGAGCAAAAACTATATATGAAAACTATCTTAGAATTGGTAGAATGAAAGGCAGGCGAATTTATATGTTGGAAAAGATGTTCACAACCAAGATGAGTGCAGATAAGAAGAAATTACAAAGCCGTTTTTCAAAAATCCGTTCCCAAAACGGAAGATTTTCTAAATTGTTTGGTGTTGTTTTCTTTGGAATTATTATAATTGCAATCCTTTGTGTTGGAGTGATTATTGCTGTAAACAATGCCAAAGATTACAGAATGACAGAAGGCGAATTTTCCGACTATATATATCGTCCTATCGGTGCGATTATGGTAGATATTGATTATGTTGATGATGAAAAGCTGGTGTTTCACTACCTTGAAGGTTTTTTCGTTGTTGATTTGCAAAACAACGAGATAATACACAAAATAAACCTTAGCAAATTAAATATTGCAGGTCATACACAAGGTGATTGTTTTACTGTTTTTAAGATTGATAAAGACGGTACTTTTGCATATCTTACAAACGAAGGCCTTAATGAGATGGTTGGCAGTTATGATGATTATATTATTAACCTTAAAACCGGAGAAGTAAAAATCGGTAATGCACCCGACGGAACAGAATTTTTTGCAAATTATGCAGATACCTCTACTGCAGTAAAAAATACATATGGTTGGTACAGTAGTAGATGCATCAAAGTTGGTGAAGATAGGACATATTATCTGACGGCACAGGATAGCATCATAGCTTCTATCCAGCTTGTCACCGTAAATCATACGGCGGATGATGATGTAGAAATGCGATATGTATTTGGCAATGATTATGTAAGTATGGCGGGGCGCAAGGCCAATATAATCAAGGAGTCGCTGTCAGATGATGAAGAAATATTAACAAACAGCGGTTTTATCTGGGAGGTTAAGGAGGATAAGGTTAAGACCGTACTTAATAAACTGAGTGAAACCAGAAATATAAAACATATAGATATAGAAGACGGTAATTACGATGTAAGATTATATAATATTTGGAGTAACGATGAAGGTTATCCGATGCTGTTTATTATTGATAATTACAAGCTTGAATTGCTTTTCTCAATGCGTATAACAGAAAAAGAGCATACCGAAATAGTTGGTTTGTTGCGGGTGCCGGAATTGCCGGCAAGAGAATTTCATCCCCAAGACATAAAAAATATAACATATGCAGAAATTGTGGTAAATGATAAGGTGTATCCGATTTTGGTAAGAAGCAATCTGGAAAAAATAGAACAGATGCTTTCCAATGCAAAGATAATCACAGGCGGAACGGGTTGCTCCTTTACTGCCACACTGATAATAACAAAACAAGATGGAGAACAGGGAATTGTTGAACTCGCAACAGATAGTTGTGCGGTGTTTAAATCGGGAGATACATATTACGATTACAGCGACGGAGACAATTCAGAAATGTTTGGCTATTTTGGAATTGACTCTGAAAAAATATTTGATTTGACATAACACGCCGGGAGGTGAACACAATGTTTGAAAAAATGTTTACAACCAAAATGAGTATGGATAAGAAAAAACTGCAAAACCGCTTTTCAAAGATTCGCTCTAAAAACGGCAAGACATCGAAATTCATAGCATTGGCCGTGTTTGCTGTTATAATAGTGGCAATAATCTGTGTTTCTGTATGGGTTGCGGTTAACAGGCAGGGCGATAAGATATTATATGAAAACGAAGCAATGAATTTTAAACTGGAAATCCCATTAAGTTGGCAGGGAGAGTATATTGTTGACGAATCAGCGATTGATGATAATTATATAGAATTCAAGCATAAAAGAATTGCAGAAAAGCATAATGGTATGGGAACTTTATTCTCGGTTATTAAAATGCCGGATTCGGAAATTGATGAGTATATGAATATGGTCGGGAATATGACTGTTTGGTGGCGAAATCATGATTACGGATATTTAATTGGAAGGGCAACAGATGTTCAGGTCCCTGTATTTGCAGGTAATGATGAAGAAGATATAAAACTTGCTGAAGAGTATCAAAAAATGTACAAGGATATTTCGTATATCGAAGCTTCCTTTTCGTTAATAAATGATGTTGACACTCCTGATATCGTTAATGCTGAAAATCTGTCTTACGCACAAATTAAAGACTTACAAAGACAGGTAGATAAAGGACATTTTCCGTGGCGATTGGATTACGAGCAGGTTTTTAAGAGCTTTCTTTCCGGCAAAGGGATAGATGCAGAAAAAGGTAAAATAACGGCACTCGCCGGCGGTGGCAGTGCAGGGGGAATATCGCTGACTTATACTGTTGGAGAAAAGGAATACACGCAAATATACGCCATCGAATTGTTTCAACCAACAGACGAAACAGAAAGCGGTATTTGGGTAGTAAGGACATTTAATGATATTACTGCTGATGCAATTGAAGATGTGCGGAATAAAGAATTATTGTTGGTGTCGGGAGATAACCTACAATTCAAATTAAATGCAGATATATCCACCATTGACAAAAATCCTATTAGTGAAAAAGAAGGTCGTGGCGATGGCTTCCGTTGGATAGAATATTTTTATGAAGATGTTTTTGTAAAAGGCTTAATAGGTGATGATGGTTCAACCCGAATTATTTATATTTCTACAACATCAAACAATTATAAGACACCAAGAGATATAAAGGTGGGGGATACCTTGCAAAGGCTTCAAGAAAAGTATCCGGAGGATTTGACTAAAGCTTTATCTGACGAACTGTGTTATGTATATGTGCCCCA
>JAZNVB010000131.1:0-11976 GCA_045592585.1 Clostridia bacterium | reverse complement strand
AAAAATCACGTTATCAGCCTTCGGCGGATTTAATTGCACCGCCGAAACTTTCACACCATATATGGTGTGAAAGTTTCGGCGGTGCAATTAAATCCGCCGAAGGCTGATAACGTGATTTTTTCACGTTATCACCAAATTGATTTTACCACGGAAAAAAGAAATAATCAACAATATATTTATGATTTTTTAACAAATCAGCAAAATATTGATGGAAAATATAATAAAATTGATTTATTATTGAACCATAATGAATGGCCCAAGTATGACAGGGATGTTAATCCAATTCGGCGAATGGATTTGTGAATTGGGAAGTTCGATTTAACGAAGGAGGATGCAATATGAAAAAGGAAAGAATGAATTTGTGGAAAAATGTGCCGGGAAAGTGTGAAGAAATCCCAACAATTACCGCATACATACCCGAAAACAAGTTAAATGATATTGGTGTTGTTATTTTACCGGGTGGCGGATATAGGACAAGAGCTACCCATGAAGGCGAAGCTTACGCAAAGTTTTTGAACGAAAACGGAATTGCAGCATTTGTGTGCGATTATCGTGTCAGCCCTCACCGATTTCCTTTACCTTTGCTTGATGCAAGGCGTGCTATTCAGTTTGTCAGATATTACGCAGATAAGTATGGAATAAATAAGGACAAGGTCGCAATAATGGGTTCTTCGGCAGGCGGACATCTTGCGGCTCTTACCGCTACATATTTTGATGTCATAGAAATTGAGAATAGGGATGAAATTGATGATGAAAACTTTATTCCCAATGCACAGATTTTATGTTATCCGGTGATTAAACTTGCAAGCAAGAAAGCTGGTGCGCATATAGGCTCCTGTCAAAATTTTCTTGGCGATAAGGCTCTTGAACTTGCTGATGATTTAACGCCGGAATATCTGGTAAGCAAAAAGACGCCCAAATGCTTTATATGGCATACCTTTGAGGATAGAGGCGTATCGGTAATGAATAGTCTTGATTATGTAAAGGCTCTTAAAGAAAATGATGTCCGTACAGAACTGCACATTTTTCCCGAAGGTAGTCACGGCTTGGGTTTGGCAACAGGCGAGGATGCAGTACGCAAACATGTGTCGCAGTGGGGGAATTTGCTGATTAACTGGCTTAGATTTAATTTTTAAGAAGAACCCAAAAGGAATATATATATGAAAGTAATGACAGAAAAAATAATCCAATTCGGCGAAGGCGGATTTCTTCGCGGATTTGTTGACTGGATAGTGCAATTAACCAACGAGGCATCGGATTTTGATGCAGGAGTTGTGGTCGTTCAGCCCATAGAGAAGGGTATGTGTGATATGCTTTCAAAACAAAACTGCAAATACACACATATTATGCGAGGCTTAAGGAATGGCGAAGAAGTTGTTGATATAAAAAAGATTGATGTGATTTCAAGATGTGTTAAACCATATAGTGATTTTGAAAGCTATCTTAGTCTTGCGGAAAATCCTGATTTCAGATTTATTGTATCAAATACAACCGAATCAGGCATTGCTTTTTCGGCAGAGGATACCCCTGAAAAAGCACCATATGTTACATTCCCTGCAAAAGTGACATTGCTTCTTAAAAAGCGTTTTGATTTGGGTTTAGGCGGCTTTATATTCCTTCCCTGTGAGCTTATTGATAAAAACGGCGAAACCCTTAAAAAATATATTCTTGACTACGCAGAGCTTTGGGGCTTGGGAGCAGATTTTAAGACCTGGGTTGAAGATGAAAATATCTTCTGCAATACCTTGGTTGACAGAATTGTTACAGGCTATCCCAAGGACGAAAAAATCGAGCTTGGGTATGAGGATAATATGCTTAACACAAGCGAACTTTTCCACCTTTGGGTAATTGAAGGATCAAAGAGTATAACAGAAGAATTCCCATTTGACAAGGCAAATCTTAATATAATCGTAACAGATAATTTAGAGAGATACCGCACAAGAAAGGTGCGCATCTTAAATGGTGCGCATACATCAATGATTCCGTATGCAATGCTTGAAGGAATCGAAACCGTGGGCGATTGTATGAAGGACGAAAATATGAGCAGCTTTGTAAAAAAATGTGTATATGATGAAATTATTCCCACACTTGACCTGCCCGAAGATGAGCTTAAATCATATGCAGATGATGTGTTTGAAAGATTTCAGAATCCCTTTATAAAGCATCTTTGTGCATCTATTTCCCTTAACTCTGTAAGCAAGTTTAAGGTAAGAGTTCTGCCTTCAATTTTAGAATACATAAAACGCACAGGCAATATGCCCCAGAATCTTATCAAATCATTTGCAAAGCTGATTGAATTTTATAAAACAGATATGCCCAATGATGATGAAAAGGTTATGGAATTTATGAAGAATTCAGATACCAAAGCTATCCTTGCAAATACTGAGCTTTGGGGCGAGGACTTGAGTTTTCTTTATGACGAGGTTGTGAAATATGGTAATAAATAAGCTTGACAATGTAGAGGTAAACCTTGAAAACGGTCACAAATACGCAATTTGTGATATAAACAAGGGCGAAAATATAATTAAATACGGCAACCCCATAGGTCACGCAACCGAGGATATAAAAAAGGGCGACCACGTTCACACACATAATGTAAAAACCAACCTTTCAGGGAATCTTGAATATACATACGAGCCTGAATTTATGCAGATAAATCCTATAAATACAAACAAAACCTTTATGGGGTATATTCGTGAAAACGGTGATGTTGGTATAAGAAACGAAATATGGATAATTAATACCGTTGGCTGTGTAAATAAGGTTGCAAAAAAGCTGGCAGAGCTGACGGGGACATATACTTTTGAGCATCCCTTTGGCTGTTCACAGCTTGGCGATGACCATAAAACCACCCAGCTTATATTAAGAGGTCTTGTAAACCATCCTAACGCAGGTGGAGTTTTAGTCCTTGGCCTTGGTTGTGAGAATAATAATATCGAAGAGTTTAAAAAGGTTCTTGGTGAGTATAACCCAAACAGAGTAAAATTTTTAAATACTCAGGATGTTGAAGACGAAATTGAAGAAGGCGTCAAACTGATAAATGAACTAAAGGCATATGCAAGGAAATTTAACAGAACACCTATTCCCGTTTCAAAGCTGAAACTTGGGTTAAAGTGCGGCGGCAGTGACGGTTTTTCGGGTATCTCGGCAAATCCGTTGGTGGGCAGACTTTCGGATAAGCTTATATCAATGGGCGGTAGCTGTGTTCTTACCGAAGTTCCTGAAATGTTCGGTGCAGAACACCTTTTAATGAAACGTTGCATAACAAAAGAAGTCTTTGATAAAACAGTCAGCCTGATAAACAACTTTAAAGATTATTTTACAAGACATAATCAGGTTATTTATGAAAACCCCTCTCCGGGCAACAAAGCCGGCGGGATAACCACATTAGAAGAAAAATCCCTTGGCTGTATCCAAAAGGGCGGAATGAGTGATGTGGTGGATGTCCTTGAGATAGGAGATACCCTGACAAAGAATGGACTTTCACTACTTAACGGCCCCGGTAATGATATTGTTGCAATAACAAACCTTACTGCGGCAGGAGTGCATATGGTTCTGTTTACCACAGGCAGAGGAACACCTGTTGGAGCACCTGTACCTACAGTTAAGATTTCTACAAACAAAAGCTTAGCAGAAAAGAAGAAAAAATGGATTGACTTTGATGCATCACCAACCCTTGAGGGCAATGACTTGACAGATGAATTTCTTGACTACATAATTTCGGTTGCATCAGGCAAGGAAACCGCAAACGAGAGAAACAACTACCGTGAGATTTCTATATTCAAAGACGGTATTACACTTTAAAAGAGAGGAAAGTTCATTATGGGAATTATAAATGACAATTTTCTACTTAAAAATGAAACCGCAATAAAGCTGTACCACGATTATGCAAAGGATATGCCGATTATCGACTAGCATTGCCATCTGTCACCAAAGATGATAGCCGAGGATTACCGCTTTAAAAATGCTTATGATTTGTTCCTTGGCGGCGACCATTACAAATGGCGTCAGATGAGAACAATGGGTATTGATGAAGAATACATCACAGGCAATGCCGACGAATACGAAAAATGGCTTGGTTTTGCAAAAACAATGCCGTATCTTATTGGCAACCCACTTTATCATTGGACAGCCTTGGAACTTAAAAGATATTTTGATATTGACGAGCCTCTTAATGGGGACACGGCAAAGGAAATATGGGATGAGGTAAACGAAAAGTTGAAAGGTGATGACTTTTCTGCAAAATCACTTATCCGACGTTCAAATGTGGATGTAATCTGCACAACCGATAACCCTTATGACACCCTTGAATATCACAAGCAGTTAAAGGACTTTGAAACAAAGGTGTTGCCTGCGTTCAGGCCCGACCTTTCGGATATAAAAAGCGACATAACCGAAAGAATGGATTACTTCCACCAAAACGGATGCCGTCTTTCAGACCACGCAATAGACGAAATGAATGACGAACTGATTGAAAAGCTGGTATTCTTAGGTGAAGAATACGCAAAACGTGGTTGGGTATGGCAACTCCATATCGGTGCAATGCGAAACAACAATACACGAATGTTCAAAAAACTTGGTGCAGACACAGGCTTTGACTCGGTAAATGGTTTCCAGATTGCCGAAGGTCTTTCAAAATTGCTTGATGCGCTTGATCAAAAGGATATGTTGCCTAAAACCATTCTTTATTGCCTTAACCCCAAGGATAACTATGTATTGGGAACAATGCTGGGAAACTTCCAGAGAGGCCCTGCAATGGGCAAAATTCAGTTTGGCTCAGGCTGGTGGTTCAACGATAACAAAGACGGAATGGAAACACAGATGCAGGCTCTTGCAAATCTTGGAACACTTGGCTCATTCGTTGGTATGCTTACAGACTCACGCAGCTTTGTATCATACACAAGACACGAATATTTCCGCAGAATACTTTGCAACCTTCTTGGTAAATGGGTAGAAGATGGTGAGTATCCAAAAGATTTTAAGGCATTAGAGAAGATTGTCAAAGGCATTTGCTACAACAATGCTAAAGAGTATTTTGGGTTATAGGTATTATGCATAACATTATGCAAGAGCTTATTTTGAGATTGCATTCAAGGAGATAATTGTTGTTTAGAGAGTATATTTTGAATAACTAGGTTTTGGATGTTAAAAAAACATTTTCATCCCCATGTTTTTTGAAAATATCTTGAAATCTATTTTAGAGCTTGCGATTTAAAGGATAGTTTAAACTTTGAATGTATGGCGAAAAACATTTGATGCTTCAAACGTTATGATAATAAAAACAGTTGATTCTAAAAAAAGTTTAGAATCAACTGTTTTTTTTATAAAAGTGGTATTTAAGAATGATGATACTTATTCTTCGTATAACTTTTTAAGTTCTTTTACGGTTTCCTCTACAAGCTGTTGACCGCCTTCGGGAGATACAATATTGCAATACATTGTTGCACTATATCCCACGTTATGCACCGCACGTTCGGTGGCAAGGTACGAACCTTGACTGATGTTGCCGGGTTGTGCAGTAAGTTGAACAAGAAAGGTCTGCGTAAAGGGTGATCGTGCCTGAATTCTGTGCATATAGTCGACAAAGAGCTCAAACTGATTTGATGCAAAGGCAATTTCCCCAAGCCTTATGACATGAAGCTCCATCCGGTGCTTGGGATTTTCCTTTTGTTCGTTATAACGCTTTATGACATTTTCGTATCTGCCATTTGTAGCTCGTATCAGGGCATTGTGTTCCATATTTTCTTCGGGAGTGCCGTCGGTTTTGTACTGACTTTCCTCCTTGTGCTTTGCATACATCTGCATATTAAGTTCAAAATCTTCGTCACTGATGAGTCTTTTGTCAAGCTCAATTGTTTTCACGGTATGCACAAGGGGCGCATCGGTAATCTTTTCCTTGGAGGCCCAGGCATAAACCTCGTCAAAGGCTGCACAGATTCTTTCGGCAATTTCCTGCCTGAAAATCATATGCTTGGATCTGACAGTTCTTTCATCAAACTCAAAATCGGGGTATTTGAGCTTTAACCTTCTGTCCTGCGCCTTGAAATAGTGCAGAATTTCAGGAGCCATATCTCCGCCGGGTGCACATTGGGGAAGAAGATAGATGTCGCCGTATTTTTCCTTGAGTATACATCTTACATTGTGCCAGTAGTCGCTGGAGAGAGTCCACTCTCTTGCCGCATTTTGTGACGGGCAGGGGACATTGGCAATTGCCCCTGTAAGCTTGTCGCCTTTATCAAACGTATAAAGAAAGTTTGCAAAATGGTCAGGGCCGGTTTCAAAATGACTGAAGTCATCAAGGTTGGTTGCTCCATAGAGTGAGGCAAAACCATCAACAATACGTGAATTTGCCTGTCCTGTACCTGTTTTTCTTCGGTCATTGAAATAAACGGGGCGTCTGCTGTGCCCTACAACCGCAAAACCATAGCCGTATGCAATTTTACCTTCCTGTTTTGAGTTAAATGACTCAACAACAGCATCGGCGGCACTATTCAAGAAAAACTCTCTGTACTTTCCGGGGCCGGCAATATCTACACCGTCAAAATCTTCGGCATATCCCCACATTGTTTTATCCTCCATAGAAACAAGGGGGGTGCTGTGTGCGTGGGTAACGTGCATTACAATCTTGGATGGGTCAATTTTGGGATTGAGCTTACTTACCTTGTCGCGAATGGCATCAAGAACTCCGGGGTTCACACCAACAAGGTCGCAGCTAAGGAAAATGACATACTCTCCCTCAGAATCAATGGTTAGTGCGGTAAGGGTGATGGGGTCCATAACGCCTTTTGAAATACGAATTTCAAACTGACCGGGGATAAATACGGGCAGTTCGGTAGATATATCTTTTTTACTCCAACCAATTTGAATCATTTTAATCACTCCTTAACTATGTGATAATACATTGACTGTGCACTTTCGCCAACGGTGAACTTAAGAACACCGTTTTCGTAAGTTGAAGGTACAAGACCGATATAGAAACCCTCGGGACTGATTGCCCAGACATTAAGGCCTGTAACATCTGTCTTGATTTCGATTTCTGCACGGATAACTTCGATAAGAACAGGGGGCTTGCCGTAATCTGTCATAAGCTCGTGTTCAAACTTGAAGTCTGTGTTATTTGCTCTGCCGACTGTTGTTAAAAGGATGTTGTCGGAATTGCAGATTTTTTCATCTGTCAGGGTACTCATTGCCACAACTGCAAAGTCTGTTTCGCAAGTAACATTAACCCCCGAGAGGTCTATTTTACCGTTTTTACCAAGGAAGCCGTATGCACACTTGGTGTTGTCGGTGTTTACCCAGCCGTAGTTTTTGTCACGGTTGATGTAAAGCTCGCCTGTATCTGACATTATTTCATCAGGAAGGGTTTCGTATTCAGGAGTTACTTCGGTATCAAATGAATAGTCTGATACAACACAGCATCTTTCGATGTTGGCACGAAGGTCATTCCAGTTGAATTTCATCTTGCCAATGGGCTTAACTGTAATCATTTTCTTTGATTCCTTAACATCGCCACGGCGTGTGATGAGAGCTGCGTGATAGAACAGACCAAACTTTGCAGGGTCGTTCCAGGTGGAAAAGATACCCTGACGGTAAGGTGTTCCGCCAATCTTTTCGGATGCAATTTCCTTACCCAGCATATCCATTCTGTCTGTGCGTGAAGAATATGCGTATGTATGGATTGAAAATCCGTTCCAGCCCTGAAGTCTGCCGATTGCGGCGGTATAGATGGGTGATTCTGCACGGTATTCGTTGGGCCATACCATATCCCATTCCGAGAAATATGTGGGCATATCCGCCGCTGCAGTAGCACAACCCCGGGCAAGGTATGATGGTTCTTTGTGGGTTATTGCACGGTTTGCACGGCGTTTTTCAAATTCGCCCCACTGCCAGTCGTTGTAATATCCGTGGTTTTCAAAGAAGTCGCAAACTCTTTGGGTTTTGGTGTTTATGGGATAAGTGGTCCAGTTTGTGCCTGCAATGGGAATTTTAATACCAACAGAGCGCATATGGTCATACATCTGTCTGTAATATTTTTCCTGAAGCTCTTCTTTAAAGATAAGAAGCTGCTCGTCTTCCTGATTATAATAGTCAAAGTCTTCCAATGATTTTTCGTAATTGTGTTCCTTGAGCCATGCTGCATATCTGTCACGGAACTCGGTAGCATAAGGCTCGGGGAGGGGAGCATATCTTGCAAACAGCTCGTTTTCGCAGGTGAACTGCGTCATAACAAAAACAGGGTCATCGCAATAAGCAAGTCCTGTATAGGGGTTTACGTGAGTCCAGATTCTTGTGATATAGTCTTTTTGCAGGTCGATAAGCTTTTGGTTAAAAACAGCCATAGGTCTTGCGTTATCCCCAAGAGCCTCGGCATTTTCTACACCTTCGGCTGATTTGTATCTTCTGTATGTTACCATATCAAGGATACAATATATACCTTCTTTTTTCAGACAATGAACAAAGTAGTCAAGTCTGTCCATACTTTCGGGGTCAAAGGATGCATCAAGTCTTCTCTTGCCCTTGGTAAAGTTGAAGATGTTGACGGTGCTCCATTCAGCATCAAGCTGGTGAAGTCTTACAATGTTAAGACCTAATTTTGCAATTCTCTTTGCAAAAATTTCTGCGTAATCGTGGTCAGGGAAACAAGCGCCCGAATTAACATTGGTGCCCCAGAATCTTGCGGGTGCGCCGTCTTCAAAGAAGAACTTTCTGCCCTCGATTTTCATAAAGCCGTGCTTGCCTGCGGGCTTTTCGTCAGCAAAGATGTGAGAAATATCAAATGGTACGTCATCGTGATAAAATGGATATGGAATAAATTTTGTCATAATAGTACACTCCTTTCGTTTTTTTATTCTAACACTCCAAAAGTATTGTTTCTATATGTTTTTATTCTAAAATACAATGAAAAACAGTAATTCAGCCTTGCATTTTGGAGTTATATGTTGTAAGATAAAGAAAAGGAGGGATAAGATGAACGCCAAATTTGAAAAAAATGACATTAAATTCAGAATTCATATCAGGCACAGTATGCCCTATTATCCGCCGATGTTTCATTCCCATGCGGAAATAATTCATATATTGTCAGGCACTCTTAAAGTATCCGTAAACGGCATACAAAAAACACTTATTCCGGGAGATACGAGCATAACTCTGCCTTATGTAATTCACAGCTATGAGGAAGGCGAGGATTTTGAGGCAATAGTTCTTATGTTTGACCCATCGGTTGCCAATCTTTACGAAAAAAAGCTGATAACATATAAACGTATAAATCCGTTTATATCACAAAATGATAGAAAAATGGCATAGAATAAATGAATGGATTAAAACCGATTTAAGAGGCAAGGCGGATGTTTTGTTTGACAACAACCCATATCTTTGCAAAGACGGAAAGCTCCCCCGATATGGCGGACACCCCAATGCCGAGGGCTGTGCTATATGGGCAGAAGAACTTTATAAGGCGGTTAAATCTTTTGTAGATGGTGCGTTTTAATATGAAAAATCAAATTCGAGAGCAAAACAAATCAAAGCGTCGTGCAATGATCAAAGACGAGGCCCGCGAAAAAAGCAAAGCAGCGGCAAAGGCGTTTACAGAATGCGAGATATACAAAAATGCAAAGCAGATAATGGTATATCTTCCTTTGGGTAACGAAACCGACACAAGGGATGTTGTATTGGCGGCATTTCGTGACGGAAAAAGCCTTGTTCTGCCTGTAACAGATGCCAAAACGGGCATAATTACCCCATGTATTTATGAAAAGGATACGGAGCTTATCAAGGGTGCATTTTCTGTATCGGAGCCTGAAAGTATCGTGCCTGCGGATATGTCAAAGACCGATGTGGTGCTTGTTCCGGGGATTGCATTTGATAAATCGGGCAACAGAGTGGGTTTTGGCAAGGGCTGTTATGACAGACTGTTAAAGGGCACAACTGCTGTTAAGGTGGGGTATTGTTATGACTTTCAGATTTGCGATGAAATTCCTGCTTGTGACCACGATGTTAAAATGGATTTTCTGGTTACGGAAAACGGAATAAAATATACATAAAATATATCAAGAAAACTATGGACAAACCAAAAAGAAAATGATAATATAAACTAAACCTTAAAAAAGGAGCTGCGGATATGGAAAAATTTTTAAATGAAAACAAGCAATGGATTGATGAAACCTGGGAAAAAATAGAGAAAAAGCTCTCTGTTGTTTCGGAACTTTCTAAAAACAAAATTCCCTCTACTTCGGTAGACGGTGTACATAATGATTTAACCGAGGCACCCGGGGCGTGGACAAACGGCTTCTGGCCCGGTATGATGTGGCTTATGTATGTGGCAACCAAGGAAGAAAAGTATAAAGAAGCTGCAGAATATTGCGAAAAGGTTATGGATAAAGCACTTTTCGACTATCAGTCACTTTATCATGATGTTGGCTTTATGTGGCATATTTCAGCAGGCGCAAATTATCGTATTACAGGAAATGCCGAATCCAAAAATCGAAATTTGGTTGCGGCTGCAGCGCTTGCATCTCGTTATAATACCGATGGCGAGTTTATTAGAGCCTGGAATGGCGAAAAGGCAGTAGGCTGGGCGATTATTGACTGTATGATGAACATTCCCCTTCTTTACTGGGCATCTGATGAAATTGGTGACCCCAGATTTCGTCAAATAGCAATGCATCACGCAGATAAAACAATGAAACATCACATCAGACCTGACGGCTCGCTGATTCACGTTATCGAGTATGACATCAATAATGGTGATTTTGTGGGTACGCCCATTACACAGGGATATGACCCTGAAACCTCCTGCTGGTCAAGAGGTCAGGCGTGGGCGATTTATGGTTTTGTACTCAGCTATATCCACACAGGCAAGCAAGAATATCTTGATGTGGCAAAGAACACGGCTCATTACTTTATAGCAGCGGCAGCAGTTGATGGATACATTCCCAAAAGCGACTTCCGTCAGCCTGACGAGCCGGATATTATCGACTGCTCGGCAGGAACAATCGCTGCTTGTGGACTTATTGAAATTGCTAAGGTTGTGCCCGAGTATGAAAAGAAACTCTATATAAAAGCGGCATTTAATATCTTAAAGGCAATTGAAAAGGAACAGTGCAACTGGACCTTGGATGAGCAATGCATAGTTATGAACAACACCGGTCACTACCACGGTCAAGAAAGGGGCACCATACACATACCCTATGTTTTTGCCGATTATTACTTTGTCGAAGCAATTTACAAGCTTAAAGACTTTGGAATTTTATTCTGGTAAGGAGATTAGCTATGGAAAAGATTATAAAACAAAACCAACAATGGATTGATGAAACCTGGGAAAAAATAGAGAAAAAGCTCTCTGTTGTTTCGGAGCTTTCTAAAAACAAAATTCCCTCTACTTCGGTAGACGGTGTACACAATGATTTAACCGAGGCACCCGGGGCGTGGACAAACGGCTTTTGGCCCGGTATGATGTGGCTTATGTATGTGGCAACCAAGGAAGAAAAGTATAAAGAGGCTGCAGAATATTGCGAAAAAGTTATGGATAAAGCGCTTTTCGATTATCAGGCACTTTATCACGATGTAGGCTTTATGTGGCATATCTCAGCAGGCGCAAATTATCGTATCACAGGCAATCTTGAATCCAAAAATCGAAATCTTGTTGCGGCAGCAGCTCTTGCTTCACGTTATAACACAGATGCCGGCTTTATAAGAGCCTGGAATGGTGAAAGGGCAATAGGATGGGCAATTATTGACTGTATGATGAACATTCCCCTGCTTTACTGGGCATCAGAGGAGATTGGCGACCCACGTTTCAAACAGATTGCTATGCACCACGCAGATAAGACAATGAAACATCATATAAGACCTGATGGCTCGCTTATCCACGTTGTTGATTATGATATCAATAATGGCGATTTTGTTGGCACTCCCTCAACTCAGGGCTACGACCCCGAAAAATCTTGCTGGTCAAGAGGTCAGGCGTGGGCGATTTAT
>JAZNVB010000130.1:0-17050 GCA_045592585.1 Clostridia bacterium | reverse complement strand
GAATACCATCTCATTTGACGGCGGAAGGTCAACAACAGGCTTTTTGCAGGTTGCCTCCTTCATATCATCGGGATGGATTCCGCCGCTGAAGGTAAACACTTTAAACCCCAGCTTCTTTTTTAAATCAACGATTTTTTCTGACATATTCATAACAACTCCTCCTTGCCTTATGTCAAATTTTACGTTTTTTAATTGTCCTTATATCCTCACCCAAGGTCTGAAGTATTTTATATTCGCCCACAAACCTTGATGTAATTCTCTGGCTGTACATATCCGAAAGGGTTTCAAAACTTAAGTTTGTGGATATGATTGTGCTCTTGCCGGCAGTTATTCTTGCATTTATAATATCAAAAAGCGCCGCTGTGGTAAACTGAGTAACAAACTCTGTTCCCAAATCATCTATAATAAGAAGGTCAACGTCATAAACATATTTTACAACTGCTGACTGATCCTCTTCATCCTTGCCGAACTTAGCAGCCTCAAAAATTTCAAATAATCTGAAGGCAGTCTGATAATAAACCGATTTTCCACGTTCCAGAGCACGGTTGGCAATACAGCTTGAAACAAAGGTTTTTCCTGTTCCGGCATTACCCAACAACAAAAGATTGTCATGGCTTATATCAAAGCTCTCAGCAAAGGTAAGTGCGGTGTCGCACACCGTCTGCATAACCTTTAACACTCTCTGGTCGCTGCCCTGACCTCTGAACAGTGACATATCAAAAGTTTCAAAGGTCTGCTCTCTCATAAACTCGGTAAGATTAGAATTCTCGCCTATATGTTTTGCAATAAGGTTTTTAAGACATTCACACCGTCTGCCCTCAACAAAGCCCGTGTCACGGCATTTTGAGCAGGCATATATATCATCGGTAAATCTTTCATCAAAGCCGTTTGAAACAAGCAGCTCTGCCTTTTTCTTCTGCAGTTCTTTTATGCTTTCCTTCACATCTTCAAAACAGTTGCTCTTGTCAAGAATACAGCTAAGCAGACGTGTTCCGTTTTTCATCAATTCTGACTCAACCTCTGCAAACTGCGGAATTTTTGTGCAAACCTCCATATGCCGCCTGCTCATCTCTGCCTGATTGGCAAGACGAATATCCTCAAGCTCACGGCTTGCAAGTACATATGCCGATTCCATATATAATCATTCCTTCCTAATTTTAAAGCGCAAAATCTAAGCCTTAAAAAATTGTTCAGATTGCCGTTTTGATGCGAGTGGTGCTGTACTGTGTGCTTTTTTAGGTAAAAATGCTATGCATTTTTCTAAACAGCAAAATCTTTTCACATTTTGCAATCTTACACTATCAATATGCCACCGGCATATTGACTTAACGTTCCAGCCCCGAGCAAAAAACGGCAAGATGTATGATTTTTTCAGGCTTTTCACTCTCCTAACATATCTCGCAAAATCTCTTCAGCAAAATTCGAATAATCAGGCTTGTTGGTATCCTCATAATTGTTGAACTTACTCTTTTTGCTCACGGGTTTTGCCTTTGTTGGCGAATTTTTAATCTTGAACATTTCTTCGCCGGCTTTAACCTTTTCGATATTTTCAAAACCCTGCTCCTGCCAGCTCTGAAGAATTTTATTCATATACGCCCAGCTAAGCTTTCCTGTTGCGGCAACCGTGCGGTCATAGGCCTCGGAAATAAGCTCGGCAGAATAATTCTTCTCGCCCACCCATGCGCTTATATATTTTTTCTCGGTGGCGGTAAGAGCGCGGTCATAAATACCTAAGATTCCTCTTACCTTACCCTCGTTCGACATTCTCAGTTCCATCTGGCGGATGTGCTCCTCGGCACTTTCATAGGTGTTAATGCCCTTGTCTGCCCAGTCAATTGCAACGGTTTCAAGATACCGCTTGCCGGTTTTACCCTGACTTACCGCAAACCGAAGAAGCATTATCACAACCTCCACAGGAAGCCCAAGCCAGTCAACAAAAGAATAAAGCAGCTCAAAGTCCGACGGACTGAGCAGCTTACCCAAAATCTGCTCCGCCTGCTTGAACATATAGTCAACACTCTCATTTACCGATGCGGTTGCATCAATCTCTGCCGCAGTATATGAAGGTCTTGTCCTTAGCCTTGCGGCAGCAGTTGATTTGCTCTTTTTGGATGCTTGCTGTTTTTCGCCGGGGAAGCTGTAGTCCTCGCCTTCGCCCTCCAGAACCTCGGCAGTAACCCAGAAATCTATTGCCTCAAGCACCATTTCATGGCTGATATGCAGTTTTTTTGCAATGTCCTCAATACTCAGCACCTTGCCGTTCTTTTTAAAACAGCTCAGTGCATATATGTATATCTGAAAATATTCAGCACGGGCAAGTCTGCCCCATTTTTCAACAAAGCTGAACTCCAGTTCAAATCCCTTTTCCATTTCTTTTTTCCTTTATATATTACTTTCCAACACAAAACCGTTCAAAAACACGGTCGATAATTTCTTCCTGCACGGTCTGCCCCGTAACCTCGCCCAATGCCCCGATAACCTCCTCAAGGTCAACATACAGCATATCCGAGGGCATCCCAAGTTTTACGCCGTCTATCATACCAAGAGCAACATCCTTTGCCTTAATGAGAGCATTTTTCTGGCGGTCGTTTGAAATAAACACATCATCAGCATTTATCTCGCCCTGCAAAAACATCTCCGAAATCTTTTCCTCTAAGCGGTCAATACCAACAACCTCGCCGTTTTTTGGGGTTGCCGTAAGAACAACAAATCCCTCATCAATACCAAGACTCTTTGCAAATTCACTTTGGCTCATCGCCACGCCCTTGTCCGTCTTATTTAATATAACTATTACATTTTTGCCCTTCATATACTGAAAAATTTCAAAATCTTCATCGGTAAGTCCCTGAGAGCTGTCCACAACAAAAAGACAAAGATCGGCATTTTCGATATTCTCACGGGCACGTTCAATACCAATTTTCTCAACCGAATTATCGCTTTCACGAATTCCGGCAGTATCAATCAGCTTAAGTGCCACACCGCTTAAATTAACATATTCCTCAATGGTGTCACGGGTTGTACCGGGAATATCGGTAACAATTGCCCTTTCGCACCTGCTGAGGGCATTAAGAAGGGACGATTTCCCCACATTTGGTCTGCCTGCAATAACGGTGGTAATACCCTCACGCATAATCCTTCCACGGGAAAATCCGCCAATCATCTCGTCAATATCCGACGCAATATCACAAATTCTTGCCTCAAGCTCGCAAGACGGCATTTCGTCAATCTCCTCGGGGTAATCTGCTATTGCCGAGATATGTGCCGCAAATTCAACCGCCTTTTCACGGATTTTATTCACCTTTTGGGAAAGCTTGCCCGCAAGCGCCTTTGCCGCATTGGACTGCCCCAACGCCGAGTTGGAATGTATCAGGTCAACAACAGCCTCGGCTCGGATAAGATCCATCTTGCCGTTCATCACGGCACGGCGGGTAAATTCCCCTGCCTCCGCCTGTCTTACGCCGGCACGGAATAACTCCTCCATAACCGACTCTGCCGCCATATAACCACCATGGCAGTTTATCTCAACCACAGTTTCACCTGTGTATGAATTTTTTCCCCGCATCACAGCAACCAAAGCCTCGTCAAGAACGCTTCCGTCACTTTGCCTTTTTATATCAGCAAGGGTCAGCTTGTGGCTTTCAAGGTGGCACAAAGCTTTTCCGCTTTTAGGAAATGCAATTTTGCCTGTCATTTCCTCGGCAGCCTCACCGCTTATTCTGATAATAGCAATGCCCCCCACACCAATGGGCGTGGCAATTGCGGCAATTGTGTCAAAGGCTTTCATAATTCTCTCCATTTAATCGGTTATCGGTTTTTCTTTCTTAATACAGTATGACAGACTGCTTAGTTCTGCCCAGGAGGCTGAGTGAAACAGGATAGCATATTGGATAAGACGAGCAAATTTTTTGTCAGGCAAGTCTAAAGCGGAGCAAATGCTTTGTGCGTTTGCGAGCATTTAGACACAGCATGGCGGAATAATTTGCCGTTCTCAGACAATATGATAGACTGTTGAGCTCTGCCCAATACTATCCTTTTCTTATATTGGATATAATCTCTTTTACTGTCTTTTCAATCTCTGCATCCGAACTCATATCGGATGCAATCTTTCTTACATTATGAAGAACGGTTGTATGGTCACGGCCGCCAAAGGCCTCGCCGATTTTGGGGAAGGACGGGTCATCAAGGATTTCACGGCAGATATACATAGCAATCTGTCTTGGAAGTGCAATATCCGCACTGCGTTTTTTAGAAACAAGAGACCCCTTTGCAAGATTGAAATACTTTTCGGTTTCGTCAATAATAAGCTTTGTGGTGATTGCACGTTTTGGCTGTACGGACAAAATATCACGCAGAGCCTCGGTTGCAAGCTCCATTGAAATCTCGTTGGTGCGCTTGATACCTGCATAAACAAGAATTCTCTTTACCGCACCCTCAAGGTCACGGACGTTTGACTTAATGCTGTCGGCAATAAATTCAACAATCTCATCGTCAACGGTTAAAAATTCACTCTGGATTTTGTTTTTAAGAATTGCCATTCTGGTTTCAAAATCAGGGGGCTGAACGTCTGCAAGAAGTCCACTGTTAAAACGTGTAACCAGTCTTTCCTCAAGCTGAGGAATTTCAGAGGGAAGTCTATCCGATGTCATAACAACCAGCTTGTCCTTTTCATAAAGGGCATTAAAGGTGTGGAAGAATTCCTCCTGAGCACGTTCCTTGCCTGCAAAGAACTGAACGTCGTCAATAAGCAGCAGATCAACGTGTCTGTATTTGTTTCTGAAATCCTGATTGTTCTTTTTCTGAATTGCGTTAATCAGCTCATAGGTGAACTTTTCACTTGTTGTATAAAGAACCCTTTTCTTGGGATAATTCTCGATAAAATAGTTACCGATTGCCTGCAAAAGATGTGTCTTTCCAAGGCCGCTGCCTCCGTACAAAAACAGGGGGTTTGAATGTTTAGCCGCATCCTTGGGGCGTTCTGCAAGAGCCAGCGATGCAACATAGGCAAGGTCATTGTTGTTACCCACAACAAATGACGAGAATGTGTATTTGTTGTTAAGGGTGTTCTCCACCGTGATGGAATCCGCCGTCTCCTTTTCCTTGCTCTTTTCGTCAACAACCACATCAATATCAAACTTATGCGAAGTAACAGCCTCAAGACTGCTTTCGATAAGCGAAAAATACTTGGTCATTACCATATTTTTGTTTACGGCAAAGGGAACCTTTAAAGTAATCTTGGTTTCATCAATATCCACCGCTTCAATAGGCTTTATCCACGAATCAAATGAAACGGCCGAAACCTCGTCGGCAAGTTCAGCCTTAACCCTTTCCCATATACGCTTTAATTCTTCCACAATACTACTCCTCTTTTACTACAAAAATTGCCGTTTTTCTTCCTTATATATAATGTAATTGCATTATTGCAATTTCCTTATCAAAACACTGTTTTAACAAGGAAAAAATGCGAAATGCATTTTTCCCCAAGATACGTTTATTATAACAGATTTTTCAACCTTTTTCAATAGCAAAAAACCCAATTTGTACGTCTATTTTTTAACAATCTTCTCAAACCACAAAATATAGATTTCAGTGTTTTTGCAACTCACAACATCTTTGGTTTTTGGGGTCTAAAAAAATTTTTAGAATTTTTTCCTTGTTTAAAGGGTTGACAATCTCAAAATCTTGTGCTACAATAAGAAGGCTGTTTTACAGATAATTATTAAATTTCAAATAAACGATATGATATTGGAGGGATACAAATGCTTAGAACATTCCAGCCTAAGAAGAGACACAGAGCTAAGGAACATGGTTTCAGAAAAAGAATGTCCACCAGCAATGGTCGCAAAGTTTTAGCAAGAAGAAGACTTAAAGGCAGAAAGAAATTGTCAGCCTAAAGACGCCTTTGTGCGTCTTTTTGACTATTACGGGCAAATTTACCCGTATATGTCACATTTTGCGTCAGATAACAACGGGAGATAGCCTATGCGAAAATCCATTGGCGGGGCAGTGAGCCTCGTTCTCAATACACAGTTCAAGAAGCTATACACCAAGGGCAGTTCATATGTTTCGCCCTCGGTTGTTGTTTATGCAAGGCGCAACGGACTTCCCCACAACCGTTTGGGTATTACAGTCAGCAAAAAAATCGGCAAGGCGGTTGTCAGAAACCGCGCAAAACGCCGTCTGCGTGAAGTTTATCGCATAAATTCAGCAAACATTCTGCAGGGCTATGACTTTGTTCTGGTGGCACGCGGCCGCACGGCCGAATGTCACTATGACAGGCTCTTTGCAGATTTTGTGCAGGCAGCAAAAGAACTCGGAGTATACAAAAATGAATAGAATTTTATCAGTTTTTTTCATTAAAATAATCAGTTTTTACCGACGTTTTATTTCGCCCCTTACTCCACCAAGTTGCCGTTTTTATCCTACGTGCTCGGAATATGCAATTCTTGCCATCCGCAAATACGGGGCCTTTAAGGGTTCTCTCAAGGCGGCGTGGCGGATTCTTCGGTGCAACCCCTTTTCAAAAGGCGGTATTGATATGCCCTGAGAATTGTTCGGCACATTATTTTCACTTTAAATCGGAGGATATTGAAATGTTATCGTTTATAATGACATGTCTTGGATGGGTCCTTAATCTGTTTTACAAAATTATCGGCAACTACGGTTTTGCAATAATTGTGTTTACAGTATTCATCAAGCTTTTACTGTTCCCGCTGGACCTCAAGCAAAGACGGTCAATGGCAAAAACTCAGAAAATCCAGCCTCTTATGATGGAAATACAGAAAAAGTATGCCAATGACAAAGACAAACTTAATCAGGAAACAATGAAGCTGTATCAGAAATACGGCATCAACCCCATGGGCGGATGTCTTCCTATGCTAATACAGTTTCCTATAATTATTGCCCTTTACTGGGTTGTAAGAAAGCCTATCGTTTATATGATGGGCGTTGGGTTTGATGACACCTGGCGCATTGCCGAAGCATTTAATGCATGGGCAGCCACAGCCGCACCCGAAACTTTAGGAAAGCTTGCCGATATTATTCCCGTTACCTTTCAGAAAGGTATGTCAAACAACTCATTCGGCAACAACGAAATTCAGATTGCACAGATGCTTTTTGATCACCCTGAAATTCTGCAGCATCCTGCAATACAAAATTGGGGTAAAGAGATCACCAGCATTAACTTCAACTTTTTCGGTATGAACCTTTCTGACACTCCAAACTTTGGAGCATTGCTTGGCTTATTTACCGGACAGGCCGTTAGCGCAAACACTGCACTGCTTTGGATTATCCCCGCACTTTCGGGTTTCAGTGCATGGTTCTCAAGCCATATAACACGTCCTGCACAGCCAAAACAGGATAAAAACATTGTTCTTGCCGAAAACGAAAAACCGCAAAACAACGGTGCAGCAGGCGATACAATGAAAACAATGACAGCAATTATGCCACTTTTTTCAGCATGGTTTGCATTTACCCTTCCTGCAGCAATCGGTCTTTACTGGACAGTAAGCAACATTATTCAGATTGCACAGCACTATTATGTAAAAAAAGTCTTTAACAATGACATCAGCCTTGAAGAATTAGAAGGAGATATTAAAAATGTTAAAAGTAGAAAAAAACGCAAAAAATCTTGATGATGCATTAGAACTGGCAGCCAAAGAATTGGGGGTTGCCAAAGAAGAAGTTGGATATACAATAACAAAGGAAATCGGCAAAGGCCTTATGAAATTCCTTGTGGGCTCTGAAGTTGAAATTGTTGCATGGAGAAAGGCCGACGAAGAAGCCGAAGCTCCAAAAGCTGCTCCCAAAGCCGAAAAGCCGGCAAAACGCGAGAAGGCTCCCAAGGCCGAAAAAGCTCCCAAGGCCGAAAAAGCTCCCAAAGCCGAAAAACAGGAAGCACCTGTTACCGAAGATGCACCTGCAAAGCCCGAAAAGAAACATCACGAGGTTGACGAGGATTTTGTTATTCCCAAAACAGCAGTTGACGATGCAAAATACTTTGTATCAGAACTTCTTACCAAGATTGGTCTTACCTTTGAGCTTCACATCAAGCTTGACAGAAACATTATCAATATTGATGTATCAGGCGATAAAATGGGCCTTCTTATCGGCAAGCGCGGTGACACACTTGACGCCGTACAGATGCTTGCTGTACTTTATGTAAACAGAAACAAAAATATGCCTTATGTAAAGGTTAACATCGACACCGAGAACTACCGTTCAAAGAGAGAAGATACCCTTATAAGACTTGCTCACGGTCTGGAACGCAGTGTTCTTCGTGACAAAAAGGCAATCACCCTTGAGCCAATGACAGCAAATGAGCGACGCATCATCCACTCGGCTCTGCAGAACAACCCCAAAATCAAGACACACAGCATCGGCGAAGAACCCAACCGCCGTATGGTTGTATCACTTGCAAAAGAAATCGACGAATAATTCATTATACAGTCATCTTTTAGACAAGATGACTGTATTTTTATGAATATTTATGAATATTTATGCAAAAAGACTATTGATTTTTTCGTAAAAATATGTTTTAATATACATTATACTGATGAATTTTTATGCAAAGGAGATTTGACTGTGGAAAAGATAAAGGTTTTCATCGACGGCAGTGTTGGTACTACCGGTTTAAGAATACACGACAGACTTTCAGAACGGATGGATGTTGAGCTTATCACCCTTCCCGAAGAAAAGCGAAAGGATTTATGTTCAAGAGCAGATGCAATCAAATCAGCAGATGTTGCCTTTTTGTGCCTTCCCGATGCTGCATCCAAAGAAATTATCGAAACTGTGGGCGATTGCGACACAAAAATCCTTGACACCTCAACGGCACACCGCACAAATCCCCAATGGGCATATGGTTTTCCTGAGCTCTCAAGTGAGTTCCGAAGCAAAATTCTTGCATCAAAACGAATTGCCGTGCCCGGTTGTCACGCCAGCGGCTTTTGTTCAATTGTTGCACCCCTTGTTGCAAATGGCATAATCCCTCCCGATTATCCCATCACCGCAACATCTGTTACGGGTTACAGCGGCGGCGGAAAGAAAATGATTGCCGAATATGAGGACGCCGAAAGACCAGTTGAGTTCAGCGCACCAAGGCAGTACGGCATCACACAAACCCACAAGCACCTTCCCGAAATGAAGGCTATATGCGGTCTTAAATATGAGCCTTGTTTTTCACCCATTGTTGCAGACTTTTACAGCGGTATGACGGTTACAATCCCCCTCTTTGGCAAAATGCTTGCAAAAAAAATGACGGTAGCCGAAATCCACAAATTATTTGATGAGCATTACAAAAACCAAAAGCTTGTTAGGGTTCTGCCCCATGGCTACGAGGGAATGATAGGTACAAACCAGGTGTCAGGCAAGGACTCAATGGAAATAATTATAAGCGGCAACGATGAACGAATTCTTATCGCCTCCTCCTTTGACAACTTAGGCAAGGGTGCATCAGGTGCCGCAGTGCAGTGCTTTAATCTTATCACAAACAGCGACGAAACAACCGGTCTGGTTGTGTAATACAGAAAGGAAATACATTATGAAACAGATAAACGGCGGAATTTGTGCAGCAAAGGGCTTTAAGGCAAGCGGCATACATGCAGGAATACGCAAAAACAAGACAAAAAAGGATTTAGCGCTGATTATCAGCGAAACACAGGCAGCAGCCGCAAGTACATACACACAGAATCTTGTAAAAGGCGCACCTATATATGTAACAAAGGATAACATTGCCAACGGCTATGCTCAGGCAATTATCTGCAACAGCGGCAACGCCAACACCTGTAACGCCAACGGCATTGAAATTGCCGAAGCTATGTGCGAGCTTGTTGAAAAGCACACTGGCATTTCAAAAACAGACGTGGTTGTTGCATCAACAGGCGTTATCGGTCAGCCCCTTGACATCACTCCCATTGCAAACGGTATGGACTCACTGACCAAAGCATTAAGCAGTGACGGCAGCAACGACGCGGCAGAAGCAATTATGACCACCGACACCCGAAAAAAAGAAATCGCCTTTGAGTTTGAAATTGGCGGCAAAACCTGTCATATCGGCGGTATTGCAAAGGGTTCGGGTATGATACATCCCAATATGGCAACAATGCTTGTGTTTGTTACCACCGATGCAAACATTTCCCCCGAAATGCTGCAAAAGGCATTAAGCGCCGACATTCAGGATTCCTTTAATATGATTTCGGTAGACGGCGACACCTCTACCAATGATATGGTATCAGTTCTTGCAAACGGAATGGCAGAAAACCCCAAAATTGAAAATATCGGTGCCGACTACAATGCCTTCTGTGAGGCACTTTCAGCAGTTACAACCTACCTCTGCCGCAGCATTGCAAAAGACGGCGAGGGTGCATCAAAACTTCTTGAAAGCCATGTAAGTGGTGCAAAAGACACAAAAAACGCAAAAATCATTGCAAAGTCTGTTGTTTGCTCCTCACTTTTCAAAGCGGCAATGTTCGGCTCGGATGCCAACTGGGGCCGTATCCTTTGTGCAATCGGCTACAGCGGTGCAGAATGTGATGTGAACAAGGTTGCGGTTGACCTTGCATCAAGTGCAGGCAGGATTGCAGTTTGCAAAGACGGCAGCGGGGTTGACTTTGACGAAGACTTTGCAAAAAAGGTTTTATCCGAAGACGAAATCATCATTGACATCAACCTTGGTGACGGCTGCGGCGAAGCAACTGCCTGGGGCTGTGACCTGACTTACGATTATGTTAAAATAAACGGCGATTATAGAACCTAAAAAGATTTAAAAATCCATTTATCTTTTATAAACTTTTGTTTATCAACTGAAAGGAACTATCTTATGAATAAATTCCCAATTGCAGACCGTGCCGAAATTCTTATCGAGGCACTGCCCTACATTCAGAAATACTACAATAAAATCGTTGTTATCAAATACGGCGGCAACGCCATGCTCAACGAGGAACTGAAGGAAGCCGTTATGGGCGACATCCTTCTTCTTTCCCTAATTGGCATCAAGGTGGTGCTTATCCACGGCGGCGGCCCCGAAATTTCGGAAATGCTTGCAAAAACAGGCACCAAAACCGAATTTATCGACGGTCTTCGTGTTACCGACAAAGACTCCATCGACATTGTGCAGATGGTGCTTGCAGGCAAAATCAACAAAAGTCTGGTAAACCACATCCAGACAAAAGGCGGCAAAGCAATCGGTCTTTGCGGTCTTGACGGACATATGATTCAGGCAGAACAGCTTGACGATGTTCACGGCTATGTGGGCAATGTAACAAACGTTGACCCCACCCCCATCCTTGACGTAATCGAAAAGGGCTACATCCCCGTTATTGCAACAGTTGGTTGCGATAGCGAAGGCAACGTGTTCAACATCAATGCCGACACAGCGGCGGCAAAGATTGCAGGCGTTCTCAACGCAGAGTGTCTGATTTCAATGACCGACATCCGCGGCCTTCTTCGTGACAAGGACGACGAGAGTACCCTTATCCCCCTTGTTAAAGTAAGCGAAGTTCCCGAGCTTGTAAGCGAAGGAATAATTTCGGGCGGAATGATTCCCAAAATCGACTGCTGTGTTGATGCAATTCGCCAGGGTGTTCACAAGGTGTTTATTCTTGACGGCCGTGTACCCCACGCAATCCTGATTGAAACCCTTACCGACGAAGGTATCGGAACAATGGTTATTTAAACAGAATTTTGAAAGGAGCGTGACCTTTATGCAGGATAAAGATTTGTCGCGGGATTCAAGAAAATCCCGTCATAATGCCATAATCAGGCTTATTTCCGAAAAAGCAATCGAAACTCAGGGGCAGCTTACCGACTATTTGATTGAAGACGGCTTTAAGGTCACTCAGGCAACGGTTTCCCGTGATATAAAGGAGCTCAGGCTGATTAAAATATCCGACCGTGGCGAGAAATACCGATACGCACTCCCCGGCAAGGATACCGACATTGACATAAAAACCCGTTACGCCGCAGTTCTCACACATGCGGTAATTACGGTACAAAGTGCCGGCAATCTTGTGGTGGTAAAAACCATTCCCGGCTCGGCTCAGGGCTGTGCAATGGCAATAGAAACCCTTGACTTTGACCGGGTTGTAGGCGTTATTGCAGGCGACGACACGGTATTTATTGCAATGAACAGTCCCCATGATGCAGAGCATTTTGCCGACAAGCTCACCAACGCAATAAACTGATTAAAATACGAGGTGTATTATGAACATAAAAGAAAAAGACCAAAATTATATAATGTCAACCTATGGTCGCTTGGATGTTGCTCTGGTTTCAGGCAAAGGCAGTACGTTGCAGGACTGTGACGGCAAGGAATATATCGACTTTGGCAGCGGAATTGCCGTAAACACCTTTGGTGCCTGCGACGACAACTGGGTTGCGGCCGTTACAAAACAGCTTAACACCATTCAGCACACATCAAACTATTATTACACAAAACCCTGCTCCGACTTAGCAGAGCTCCTCTGCACAAAAACAGGTATGAGCAAGGTGTTCTTTTCAAACTCGGGAGCCGAGGCAAACGAGTGTGCAATCAAAGCGGCACGCAAATACGGCACCGACAAAAACCCCGAAAAGAACGTTATTATCACATTAAAAAACAGCTTCCACGGCAGAACAATCACCACCCTTTCGGCAACGGGTCAGGATGTTTTTCACAACCACTTCACCCCCTTTACCGAGGGCTTTGTTTATGCCGAGGCAAACAATATCGAGGACCTGAAAAAACTTGCAAACCCCAACTGCTGCGCAATTATGTTCGAGCTTATTCAGGGCGAGGGCGGTGTTCTGCCCTTAACTCAGGAATTTGTTGACGCCGCAAAGGAAATCGCAAAAGAGAACGATATGCTGATTGTAATTGACGAAGTGCAAACAGGCAACGGCAGAACAGGCAAGCTTTACGCACATCAGCACTACGGCATCAAGCCCGACATTTTTTCAACTGCAAAGGGTCTGGCAGGCGGCCTTCCCATAGGCGCAACGGTATTTTCCGAAAAGGTTGCCAACATCCTTCCTGCAGGCAGTCACGGCTCCACCTTTGGAGGTAATCCCATCTCGGCGGCAGGTGCGATAAACGTTCTTACACGTCTTGATGATGAATTTTTACAGACCGTTGAAGCAAACAGCGCATACCTCTGGGCAAAGCTTAAAGAAATCAAAGGTGTAAAATCCGTCTGCGGTCTTGGATATATGATAGGAATTGAAACCGAGGCAGATGCCAAGGAAATCCTTAAAAAATGTCTTGAAAAGGGACTTCTTGTTCTTACCGCAAAAGACAAGGTAAGACTTCTTCCTCCCCTTAACATTACCAAAGACGAGCTTGACAAAGGCGTTGCAATACTTAAATCAGTAATCGAATCATTATAAAAAGGAGCAAATAAATGAAACATTTACTTAAACTTTCAGACCTTACCCCCGACGAAATCACCGGAATACTCGACCTTGCCGACCAACTTAAATACGAAAAGAAAAACGGAATTCCCCACAAGCATCTTGAGGGCAAATCTCTTGGTTTGATTTTTGAAAAGTCATCCACAAGAACCCGTGTTTCCTTTGAAGTTGGTATGCAGGAGCTTGGCGGCTATGCACTGTTTCTCAGCTCAAACGATTTGCAGATTGGCAGAGGCGAGCCGGTTGAAGATACAGCAAGAGTTCTCTCCCGTTACCTTGACGGAATTATGATAAGAACCTTTGCACAAAAAGAGGTTGAAGACCTTGCAAAATACGGCTCAATCCCCATCATAAACGGACTCACCGACTACTGTCATCCCTGTCAGGTCCTTGCCGACCTTATGACCATCCGCGAGTATAAGGGCAGCTTTAAAAACCTTAAAATGTGCTTTATCGGCGACGGCAACAATATGGCAAACTCCCTGATGGTTGGTGCAATCAAAATGGGTATGAGCTTTTCAATTGCCTGTCCCAAGGGTTACGAGCCTGATGGCGACCTTATGAAATGGGCAACCGAAAACGGAGAATTCCTTTGCACCGAATCATTATCCGATGCTGCAAAGGATGCAGATATTCTGGTTACAGATGTTTGGGCATCAATGGGTCAGGAAAGCGAAATTGCCGACCGTAAAAAGATATTTGAGGGCTACCAGATAAATGCCAATCTTATGAAGGTGGCAAAGCCCGATGCAATGGTGCTTCACTGCTTGCCGGCACACCGCGAGGAAGAAATTACCGTCGAGGTATTTGAAGCCCACGCAAACGAAATCTTTGACGAAGCCGAAAACCGACTCCATGCACAAAAGGCAGTTATGGTAACACTTATGAAATAGGGATGTTAAAATTGTCCGGACCGCAAAAAGACGGGAAGGTGAAAATGTCCAATTTAAATTATAATAAGATTGTCCTGTAAAAACCAATCACACAAAAACAACCCCTTGGAACTCAACGTCCCAAGGGGTTTCAAATTTTTCTGTTTAGTTTTCCTTCACATTCTCAAGAATTTTTTCTACATCTTCCTTTTGCAATACGCTAAGATGTGTAAACCTCTTTTCAAGAGATTGTTCTATCAGTTCAATACCTCTTTCCTTTTCGCCCATATCGCAAAGTATCTGACCATATGCATAATAGGGTTCGGGGAAGTGGGGTTCTTTTTCAAGAAGCTTTTCATATATTTCTGCGGCTTTTGCGGTATCACCAACCAACGCATATGACTCTGCCAGATTATCCATAATAACCATATCGTCAGAGTTATATTCATAAGCCTTTTTGTTAAACTCCAAAGCCTTATGGCCGTTGCCACTTAAAACATACATAAGTCCCAAATTCTGATAAATATTGGTGTTTTCAAAATCAACCATTGCTTCCTCACTCATTTCGATAGCAAGGTCAAGGTTGCCGCACTTCCATTCGCAAAGGGCAAGCATTGCTTTAACCCTCTTTTTTGCCGCAGGCTTTTTTGCATCAAGGGATGCACGGGTAAGAACCGTCTTTGCAAGTTCAAACTGACCGTCACGCAAAAGAATGTAGCCATAATACCTCAGGCTTTCAATACCCAGCTTTCCAAAACGGTTGGCAATGGCAAACCATTTAAGCGATGCTTTAAGGTCGCCGTTGGCAAACTTTATTTTTGCCACAAACGCCAGTATCTCAGGCAGAATGATTACAAGAATAACAACCAGAATAATCGCCGTGATTATAGGAAACATTTCACACTACCTCTTTTGTTTAACCAAGATTATTTACTGTACGTGGATAGGGCAAAACGTCACGGATGTTACCCATGCCGGTAAGGTACATAACAGCTCTTTCAAAGCCCAGTCCAAAGCCGGCGTGCTTTGTTCCGCCATAACGGCGAAGGTCAAGATAATGTCCGTAATCCTCGGTTGCAAGACCCACTTCTTCCATTCTGGCAAGAAGAACATCCATACGTTCTTCTCTCTGGCTGCCGCCGATGATTTCACCGATACCGGGAACAAGACAGTCCATAGCGGCAACAGTCTTGCCGTCGTCGTTAAGACGCATATAAAACGCCTTGATTTCCTTTGGATAGTCTGTTACAAACACAGGTTTTTTGAACACCTCTTCGGTAAGATATCTCTCATGCTCGGTCTGCAGGTCGATACCCCATTCAACAGGATATTCAAATTCCTTGCCGCTGTTTTTAAGAATTTCAACAGCCTCGGTATAGGTTACATGACCAAACTCATTTTCAAGAATATTATTAAGTCTTTCAATAAGACCCTTATCAACAAAGTTGTTAAAGAACGCCATTTCCTCGGAAGCATTATCAAGAACATATCTGATAACGAACTTCAGCATATCCTCGGCAAGCTTCATATCGTCCTTAAGGTCGGCAAAAGCAATTTCGGGTTCAATCATCCAGAACTCAGCCGCATGTCGGGTTGTGTTTGAATTTTCTGCACGGAAGGTAGGGCCAAAGGTATAAATATCGCCAAATGTCATTGAGAAGGTTTCGCCCTCAAGCTGACCGCTTACGGTAAGAGAGGTCTCTCTGCCAAAGAAGTCCTGCTTGTAATCAATTGCACCCTCCTCTGTTCTGGGCAGGTTATCCATATCAAGAGTTGTAACACGGAACATCTCGCCTGCACCCTCGCAGTCGCTGCCTGTAATCAGCGGGGTATGAACATAAACAAAACCACGTTCATTAAAGAACTTGTGAATTGCATAAGCAATAACCGAACGAACACGGAAAACCGCCGAGAAGGTGTTTGTTCTTGCTCTCAGGTGAGGGATTGTTCTTAAAAATTCAAAGCTGTGGCGCTTTTTCTGCAAAGGATAGTCTGGAGTGCTCTCGCCCTCTACCATCACTTTGGTTGCCTTGATTTCAAAAGGCTGCTTTGCATCAGGGGTAAGCTCCAGCACACCCTCAACACGCAGCGATGCACCAACATTCAGCTTGCAAAGCTCGGCAAAATTACCCAGCTTTTCGTCCTCGATTACCACCTGAATATTTTTGAAGAAGGAGCCATCATTAAGTTCAACAAAGCCAAAATTCTTTGAAGCACGCAGGGTTCTGACCCAGCCGTTGACCGCAATGGTTTGTCCTCCTAATTCATTTGATTTTAAAAATACTTCTTTAATTTTCATTTCAAAACCGTCCTTATGTTAATTCCAGAATTATCTGTTAAAAAATACACTATTTATTATTATACCGAATATTTTTCTAAAAATCAACCATATTATGTATATATAACAAAATTTTTTGGATAAAATTTTCTATATATTAAAAGAAAGGCGAGGATGCACGGTGAAATTTATCTCAACAGGAACACGTCACACCCCATACGAAACCTTTGAGGATGTGAAAAACGATTCAGCAACGGGCCATCCCCGTTACAGTCCGTCATACTACGAAACGGCAAAAAAGGCAAAGTCTGCCAAAAAGGGTTCTTCAAAATAATCCCTGTCATAATGCAAAAAGAAGAGTGTGCACACTCTTCTTTCAGCGTGTCGATAAAGTCGACACGCTGACAAAGACATCGAAAAACGCAGGTATATTTTGTGAAATCGTTTTCGTCGGCGTACGTGGGTACGGTAGAGAACGATTTCGCAAAAAGCAAGCAACGGTGCGGCATTCTCGATG
>JAZNVB010000129.1:0-2776 GCA_045592585.1 Clostridia bacterium | reverse complement strand
ATCACATTTCTCACATATGAAAAAGTGCCATACAATAGCTAAATGGATGGCGCTACCACAGTTGCCTTTTGGTGATGCTTAATGCAGAATGCACCTAAACACTGCTCCCCCGTCCTATCAATTTTGGTAAGACGGGGGAGCATCTTCTTATCTGTATACAATTCTAAAGTAATCCAAATAAGCCTTAAAGCGATCTTGGGCGGTAAGGCAGGTATCCAATAGGAAGCCTTTTTCACGATCCCATTCTTTGAGGCCACGGTAGTAGAACAGTTTCAAGTTATCCTCGATAATGAACGGCACGATGTTATGCTTTAAGCATTCCTTAAAGAGGATGAGTCGGCCTACACGGCCATTTCCGTCTTGGAAGGGATGGATACGCTCAAAGGCTACGTGGAAGGCTACGACGTCCTCAAAGGTCTTAGAGGGCAAAGCATTATACTCTGCCAGCAGCTTGCGGATCTCATCGGCAACATTCTCCGGCAGCGTGGTGTCGTTACCGCCCACCTCGTTGGGTAACTTCTTATACTCCCCTACCGCAAACAAATCCTTGCGGCTGTCGCTGGTACCGGTCTTCAGAACAAAACGCAATTCCTTGATGAATCTCTCGGTAAGTGCATTACCTGCCTGGTCGATCACCATATCAATGCAGCGGAAGTGGTTAGCTGCCTCGATCACATCATCCACATTGACTGCTTCATTTTCAAAGCCGATGGTGTTGGTCTCAAAGATATACCGTGTCTGATCGTGAGTAAGCCGGCTGCCCTCAATGTGGTTGGAATTATAGGTCAAATCGATCTGAATTTTGTGATAAATGCCACCGGTCATCTTGACTGCTTTCTGCTCTCTTAGAATCTGCGGCAACGTAGGTGTATCGTTTTTCTTATTTGCACGCTCCGGTTTTTGTGCATCCTCCGGAATGTACCAAATTTTGCCGATAAGCTTAGCATCGGCAATTCTGCCGTGGGCACAGTAATTCCGCCACTTCGTTCAGAAAGTCCCCATTTTTCAGCCATTTTCGCAACAGATATATATTCCATAGTTACCTCTCGGTAAGTTTTCTTGACCTTATTATACCACATTATCGGCAAAATATCAATACAGTTTTCAAACTTGTCGACTCTTTATTGCCGATAGCTTCACACTTTGCTAGACAGTTTGTAAAAGTAACTGTCGTCAAACACCAATGCAATGTTGATTTCCCAACCGTTAACTTTTTAATATTTATTATGCAAAATAAATGGTGGCAAAGAGTATTACAATCCTTGCCACCGTTTTATGTTATTTAACTTTAATCAATAATGCTCTACCCTTATCAACAGATACTTTTGCCATTTCCCCACAAAGTACTTCGTTGCTAATTCCGTACTGATATTCGCAGGTGATTTCACCGTTCTCAAGTGGGTATTTTGCATTTTCAATCGTGATGCCTTTTGCTGTCCCGGATATGTTCAACAGGGAGAAAAACGAATAAGAATCCTCAATATAAGCAGGCTCATTTGATACGATTTTCATCTCGGAATAATCATCTATGATACAACCCTTTTTGCCGAGGGAATCGAGGTACAACAAGATAGACACATTTCCAAGCGTATGATCAAGTCTTGCGCCTACAACACCGATCAAAAGAAAGTTATCGTACCCTCTTTTGATTGCTTCTTTGACAGCATAGACTGTATCGGTATCATCCTTCTCGCAGGGCAATACTATCGTTTCCACATCAAGATGCGGATTGTCGTGGGAATCAAAATCACCGACAATCAAACTTGGCTGCACCCGCAAATTCTCCATGTGCTTCAAACCGCTATCACAGAAAATTATATAATCATCAGCACTTAGCTTTTCACGGATGAAGTCATAATTGTTGATGTTCGCACCGCCAACAATCACACAGCGCCCCATCATTTGCTCACCGCCCATTGGCCTTGCAGATCAAATGCGTGATTCATCGGTCCGGAGCCTTTTCCCAAATCAAGCATTGCCGCCAATGCACCCGATATATAGTCCTTCGCTCTCTGAATAGATTCAGCGAGGGTAAATCCCTTGGCAAGATTCGATGTGATAGCGCTTGAAAGTGTACAACCCGTGCCGTGAGTGTTGGGGTTGTTGATACGCTTGCCTTCAAACCATACCATTTCACCGTTTGCATACAAAAGGTCGTTGGCATCGTTGATGCTGTGACCGCCTTTGAGCAGAACGGCACAGCCGTATGTATCACCGATGAATTTTGCGGCAGAAAGCATATCTTCTTTGCTTTCAATGGTCATTCCCGAAAGCACCTGTGCTTCGGGGATGTTCGGCGTAACGAGGGTTGCAATGGGCAGAAGTTTCTCTACTAAGGTCTTCACCGCATCGGTCTTCATCAAAGAAGAACCGCTGGTTGCCACCATAACAGGATCTACTACCACATTTTTTGCCTTGTGGTAGCTGAGCCTGTCTGCAATCACGCAAATCAGTTCCGAAGAAGCTACCATACCGATTTTTACGGCATCGGGATAAATATCCTCGAACACCGCATCTAATTGTTTGCTCAGGAAATCCGTTGTTGATTCCTGAATTGCTCTTACGCCGGTCGTGTTCTGTGCCGTTAGCGCCGTGATCGCACTCATAGCATAAACACCATTCATCGTCATTGTTTTCAAATCTGCTTGAATACCGGCGCCTCCACTGCAGTCGCTTCCTGCAATGGTCAATGCTGTTTTCATTTTCATAGAAATACTCCTTTCGTTTTTCAGCATCGTTTTGTATCGCGGCATAAGGTGGTGCCCCCAATCTGTCG
>JAZNVB010000128.1:0-4837 GCA_045592585.1 Clostridia bacterium | reverse complement strand
CATCAAGGATTTGTCTTCCTAAGACCGCTTGGCCTCCGACTTTACGCAGCAAAACGTATGGAAATCGGTGCGGTTGTTGCGGCAGCTCCTGCTGAAAACGTAAGACGTGAACACCCCATTGACGGCGATATTGTTATCCTTCTTGGCGGCAAAACCGGCCGTGATGGTTGCGGCGGTGCAACCGGCTCTTCAAAATCACATACAGTTGAATCTTTAGAGAGCTGCGGCGCTGAAGTTCAGAAGGGTAACGCCCCCCAAGAAAGAAAACTGCAAAGACTCTTCCGAAACAAGGAAGCATCCCTCCTTATCAAACGTTGTAACGACTTTGGTGCAGGCGGTGTGTCTGTTGCAATCGGCGAACTTGCTGACGGTCTGGAAATCAACCTTAATGCAGTTCCCAAAAAGTACGAAGGTCTTGACGGCACAGAGCTTGCAATCAGCGAATCTCAGGAGAGAATGGCTGTTGTTGTTGCAAAAGAGGATGTTGAAAGATTTAAGGAGCTGGCAAAGAGCGAAAACCTGGAGGCAACAGTTGTTGCAGAGGTTAAGGCTGAGCCAAGGCTTGTTATGCACTGGAACGGCAAGGAAATCGTAAACATTTCACGTGAATTCCTGAACTCAAACGGTGCTGAAAAGCATATTGATATAGCACCCGCAAAGCCCGAATGTTATAAGAAGGCGGCAGTAGCAGACTTCAAGACCGGTATGCTTGACCTTGCAGACGACCTTAATGTATGTTCAAAGAGAGGTCTTTCTGAACGTTTTGACTCTACAATCGGTGCAGGTACTGTTCTTATGCCCTTTGGCGGCAAGCATCAGCTTACTCCAATTCAGGCAATGGTAAACAAGGTTTCTGTTGAGAAAAAGCACACAAAGACAGCTTCTGTTATGGCTTGGGGATACAATCCCTTTATTGCCGAAAAGAGCCCTTATCACAGTGCATATCTCGCTGTTGTTGAATCGGTTGCAAAGCTTGTTGCAACAGGTGCAGAGTTCAAGGATGTGTATCTTACCTTCCAGGAATACTTTGAAAAACCCAAAAAGGATCCTGCACGTTGGGGCAAGCCTATGGCGGCTCTCCTTGGTGCATTTGATGCACAGAAAAATCTTGAAATTGCGGCTATCGGCGGCAAGGACTCAATGAGTGGTACATTTGAGAATATTGATGTTCCGCCCACACTTGTTTCCTTTGCGGTTACTGACGAAAACGTTGACAATATTATCTCCCCCGAATTCAAGGCGGCAGGACATCGGGTTGTATGGATAAAGCCTGAATACGACAAAAACGGCCTTCCCGTTACAGAAAGCCTCCTTGACTGCTTCAAAAAGGTAACAGAGCTTGTAAGGTGCGGTGCGGCAGTCAGTGCATACACTCCCACATATGGCGGCATTGCTGAAGCGGTTATGAAAATGACTATGGGCAACGGTATCGGATTTGAATTTGCCGACGGCGCATCTCTTGACGATATTTTTGGCTACAGCTACGGCTCATTTGTTGTTGAACTGGCAAAGGATGCAGAAGCAGGCGTTGTTCTTGGTGAAACAATCGATAAAAAGATAATTTCATACAAGGGCGAAGAGCTTTGTATGTGCGAAATCTCGAAGGCTTATGAAAATAAGCTCGAAAAGATTTATTCCTGCAATATCGAAACCGAAAAGAAGGAAATCCCTGCATTCAATTATGAAGCAAAGTCGGTTGTAACACCTAAAATCGGTGTTGCAAAGCCAAAGGTTCTTATTCCTGTGTTCCCCGGAACAAACTGCGAATTTGACTCTGCAAAGGCTATGCGTGATGCAGGTGCCGACCCTGAAATCTTTGTTATAAACAACCTGTCACCTCAGGCAATTTCCGAATCGGTTGAAGCCTTTGCAAAAAAACTCAATGAATCACAGATAGTATTCATTCCCGGCGGCTTCTCCGGCGGTGACGAGCCCGATGGTTCTGCAAAGTTTATTACAGCATTCTTCCGTAATCCTGAAATTAAAGAGGCTACATCCGAGCTTCTTGATATGCGCGATGGCTTGATGTGCGGTATCTGCAATGGTTTCCAGGCTCTTATCAAGCTTGGTCTTGTGCCTTACGGAAAGATTATCGACACCGACGAAAATTGCCCAACACTTACCTACAACACAATTTCACGTCACCAGTCAAAACTTGTTCGCACAAGAGTTGCATCAAACAAGTCACCCTGGTTGGCAAATGCAAGTGTTGGCGATATTTACACAGTTCCCATTTCGCATGGCGAAGGCCGCTTTATGGCAAGCGACGAGCTGGTGAAAGAGCTTGCCGAAAATGGTCAGATTCTTACACAGTATGTTGATTTAGATGGAAACCCAACTAACGAAATTCAGTATAACCCCAACGGCTCAACCTTTGCAATTGAGGGTATCACATCTCCCGATGGCAGAGTGCTTGGTAAAATGGGTCACTCCGAAAGATGGGGCTACGGACTTTATAAGAATGTTGAAGGCAACTTTGATATGGGATTGTTTAAGTCAGCGGTAGAATACTATAAAATCTAATCCGGTAAAAAGTGTTTATGTAGGGGACGTCTCTTGTGACGTCCCGTTACACTATAGAAATTGGAGGTAAATCCTGATGAAAACAGATATAGAAATTGCTCAAAGCGTCGAAATGCAGAAAATTACCGAAATCGCAAAAATTGCAGGTGTTGACGAAAAATATCTTGAGCTTTATGGTAATTACAAAGCAAAAATTGACCTTGCTCCGTTAAAGGAAATGAAACGCAAGGCAAAACTTGTTCTTGTTACAGCAATCACACCCACCCCTGCGGGCGAGGGTAAAACAACAACAACCATCGGTCTTGCAGACGGTATGAAAAAAATAGGAAAAAATGTAATGGTTGCTCTACGTGAACCATCTCTTGGCCCTGTGTTTGGTGTTAAGGGTGGTGCAGCAGGCGGCGGTTATGCTCAGGTTGTACCAATGGACGATATAAACCTTCATTTTACAGGCGACCTCCACGCAATCGGTGCGGCAAACAACCTTCTTGCTGCAATGCTTGACAACCATATTTATCAGGGTAATAAACTGAATATTGACCCACGTCGCATTACCTGGAAGAGATGCGTTGATATGAACGACCGTCAGTTGAGATTTGTTACCGATGGTCTTGGCGGCAGAGTTAACGGTGTTCCACGTGAAGACGGTTATGACATAACCGTTGCATCAGAGGTTATGGCTGTGCTTTGTCTTGCGTCATCAATTACCGACTTAAAGGAAAGGCTTTCAAGAATAGTTGTGGGCTATACCTACGACGAAAAGCCCGTAACAGCAGGTGAAATCGGTGCGGCAGGAGCAATGACAGCATTGCTTAAGGATGCTCTCAAGCCCAACCTTGTGCAGACACTGGAGGGAACTCCGGCATTTGTTCACGGCGGCCCCTTTGCAAATATTGCTCACGGATGTAACTCGGTTATTGCAACCGAAATGGCTATGCGCTTTGGCGACTATGTAATTACCGAGGCAGGCTTTGGAGCCGATCTTGGTGCCCAGAAATTCCTTGACATCAAGTGCCGCTATGCAGGTCTGAATCCCGATGCGGTGGTTATGGTTGCAACAATCCGTGCTCTTAAAATGCACGGCGGTGTTCCTAAAACCGAGCTTGGCAGCGAGAATTTGGAGGCTCTGGAGAAGGGTATTCCCAACCTGCTCCGTCATATTGCAAATATTAAGGAGGTCTACAAGCTTCCATCAGTTGTTGCGGTAAACCGTTTCCCAACCGATACCGATGCCGAAGTTCAGCTTGTTATTGACAAGTGCAAGGCTTTGGGTGTTAACGTTGTTCTGTCAAATGTGTGGGCAGAAGGCGGCAATGGCGGTATCGAAATGGCAGAGGAGGTTGTAAGACTGTGCGAGATGCCCAATAACTTCTCATTCAGCTACGACCTTGATGATACAATCGAGAACAAAATTGATACCATTGTAAAGCGAGTATACCGGGGCAAGGGTGCGGCGTTCACTTCTGCGGCAAAGAAGGAGATTGCAAAGCTTAACGAGCTGGGCTATGACAAATTGCCAATCTGTATGGCAAAAACCCAGTACAGCTTTTCTGACGATATGACAAAAATCGGTGCTCCCGAGGATTTTGTTGTTACCGTAAGAAACGTTAAGGTTTCGGCAGGTGCGGGATTTATAGTTGCACTGACCGGCGATATTATGACAATGCCGGGCCTCCCCAAAGTTCCTGCAGCAGAAAAGATTGATGTTGACGAAAATGGTGTAATATCCGGATTATTCTAACAAATAAAATACAGAGAGGTGGTTGCAAAAAGGCAACCACCTCTTTTAGCATAATACGGATTCTTAGTTGTCTGCTTGTGACAAAGGAATCTGCATGCCTGTTGAATCAATTTTGTAATTTTCCTTTATGATGAGCTGTGAAATTGGTACTATTTTATAGCCGTCTTTTTGCAGACTCTCGATAATTCCGGGCAGAGCTTCGGGGGTATGTTTTGCCGCATTGTGGAAAAGAACTATCGAACCCGGCTTAACCTTTTTCAAAATCCTGTCAGTTATTTCACTTGCAGATAAGTCCTTCCAGTCAAGGCTGTCCCCATAGGCAGCGGTTGGAAATGCCAGATTATTTGGTTTATCGTAGAATCCAACAATTATTGTCCTTTATTATTTCATATGACAAATTAAGAAGTTGTAGACTTTTATTCATAGTTGCTTTTCTTTGGTCTCTTCCTTTGCGTATACTTAATGCTTTTGTGAGTGTTGCAGTGTCCTCTATAAATTCTTTAACGCAATGGCGCTTGTAATAATACTGAAAGGCATTGTAGAAATACATTGTATCTTCATCGCAAATCGGCT
>JAZNVB010000127.1:0-3587 GCA_045592585.1 Clostridia bacterium | reverse complement strand
GCAAAAAAAGACAGCCGCACGTGAGCGGCTGCCTGAGATTGTAATGCGGTGTCAAACTTCGATGCCTCTTACAGAGGCGAAGCCTGCAGTAAACCCCTTCTAGGGGTGTGCAAACCACTAGTTCACTAGTGGTTTTGATTTATTAGGTTTTAAAAACTATTTACGTCGGGTATTTTTTGTGTTTATTCCTGCAATACCGCCAACAGCACCGCAAACGACGCCGATTATCAAAGCTGTAACCGCACTTGAGCCAAAGTGAATGTTTTGTGCCGCAAGATTGCCGATAAGACACAATAGTCCCGAGTAAAAAATTCCGCAAATTGCGCCAAACACCAGCCCTTTGCTGCTGAAATGTCTGCCCGACATAAATCCGCAAAGCAAAACACCAAGTGCAGTTACAATGTTTGCGGCAATTGATATTGATTTGTCTGAAAATGCCTGAAATGTGGCAATAAGAGAAATGCCAAACAAAAGCGCCACCGATACACAATAAGCAATAACCACTGCTTTAAGCATAAATAGTATTCCTGATACAAAACCGCCGCCTGCACTCTCGGCAGATGTGCGGGATACAGATGTTACGGACAAAAAAAAGACCCCCTTCAGGCATCTCAAAGTGAAAATGCCTTAATATTTACCTTTGTGGTAAATATATGAACAAAAAAGGGGGAGTATTACAAAAGATATGGTTGCAGATATTTAAAACCCCCTTTTTGCATGTGCAAAAAGGGGGTTTTAAGCTAAAGAAACTATTCTTCTGTTGTTTCTGCTGTTTCCTCGGCACCGGGGATAGGTGTGGGAGCCTGTTCTTCGCCTCTCTTGGTAAAGCGGCTTACTGCACTACGGTCAACAGTGATGTATGACTTGTTCTGGCCGATACCTGACTCTAAAACGAAAAGGTCGTCCTTGATTCTTGCAATCTTGCCATGAATACCGCCGATGGTAGCAACTTCGTCACCAACCTTGAGTGCTGCCAGCATTTTTTTGAGTTCTTTTTCTTTTTTCTTCTGAGGTCTTATGAGGAAGAAGTAGAAAACTACAATCATAAGAACCATCATAATAATTGGTGAAAACATTTCAGCTCCACCTGCAGGTGCACCCTGATTTGCATAAGCTGTAATAAACATTTTTTATACCTCCTAAAACTTTATCGGGTAGCGTCCCGAAAAACATTATTACAATTATACCCCTATTTTCCAAATAATGCAAGGGTTTTTTGATTTTTATTTGTAAAATTATTATTAAATTCTTTGAGAAAGTCGACCAATGTTGGCTTTTCTGAAATCTTCAAAGCAATCATTGTCCAAAGCATTGCGGATATCTGCCATAAGTTTGTTATAAAATGACAGATTATGGATAACCGCAAGACGCAGGGCAAGAATTTCGTTTGCCTTAAACAAATGCCGGAGATACCCTTTTGAAAAGTTGCGGCAGGTGTGACAGTTGCAGTTTGGGTCAAGTGGTGTGTCGTCGGTTTCGTATTTGGCGTTGTTAATGTTTACCATACCAAGGGATGTAAACAGTGTGCCGTGTCTTGCGTTGCGGCTTGGCATTACGCAGTCAAAAAAATCAACTCCGCGGTATACTGCCTCGATTATATTTTCGGGAGTGCCAACGCCCATGAGGTATCTTGGCTTATCCTGAGGGGCAAAAGGCTCGACTGCTTCGATTATTTCATACATAACCTCGGTAGGCTCGCCAACAGCAAGACCGCCTATTGCATAACCGTCAAGGTTAAGGTCTGCAATCTGTTTCATATTTTCAATACGCAAATCCGCATATGTGCTGCCCTGATTGATTGCAAAAAGTAGCTGATTTTTGTTGATGGTATCATCAAGGGAGTTAAGACGTGTCATTTCTGCTTTACATCTTTTCAGCCAACGTACAGTCATTTCCGAAGACTTCTTGGCATAATCCTTTTCGCAGGGGGTTTCAACACATTCGTCAAATGCCATTGCAATGGTTGATGCAAGGTTTGACTGTATCTGCATGCTTTCCTCAGGCCCCATGAAAATGTGGTGTCCATCAATGTGAGACTGAAAGTAAACGCCTTCTTCCTTGATTTTTCTCAGCTTGGAAAGGGAGAATACCTGAAAACCGCCGCTGTCGGTAAGGATGGGTCTGTCCCAGTTCATAAACTTGTGCAGACCACCAAGGGATTTAACTACCTTGTCGCCGGGGCGGAGGTGGAGGTGATAGGTGTTTGAAAGCTCAATCTGACAACCTACATCTTTAAGGTCAAAGGTGTCAAGACCGCCCTTGATTGCTGCGGCTGTGCCAACATTCATAAACACCGGTGTCTGTATTGTGCCGTGAACGGTTTTAAACTCGCCACGACGAGCCTTGCCTTCTGTTTTTAAAATTTTAAACATATATAAGTACCTTTCTTATTCAATAAACATCGCATCTCCGAAACTGAAAAATCTGTAATTTTCGGCAATTGCAACTTTGTATGCATCCATAATATGTTCCCTGTCATAAAGTGCAGAAATAAGCATCAGAAGTGTGGATTCGGGAAGGTGGAAGTTGGTTATAAGTGCATCAACCACCTTGAATTTATAACCGGGATATATAAAAATTTGTGTGTTACCTGATTGAACGGGAATTGTGCCGTCATCTGCGGCAACAGATTCTAAAGTTCTCACCGAGGTGGTGCCAACGGCAACAATTCTGCCGCCTGACCTTCGGGTATGGTTTATTATATCTGCGGTTTCCTGTGATACCTCATAATATTCCGAGTGCATATGGTGGTCTTCGATATTTTCTGTTGAAACGGGGCGGAACGTTCCAAGGCCAACGTGCAATGTAACGAAGGCAACTTTTACACCTTTTTCCTTGATTTTTTCAAGAAGGGCATCTGTAAAGTGCAGACCGGCAGTTGGTGCTGCCGCCGAGCCTTCAATTTTTGAATATACCGTCTGATAGCGGTTTTTATCCTGCAATTTTTCCTTGATATAAGGGGGGAGGGGCATCTCGCCAAGAGTGTCTAAAATTTCCTCCCACACACCGTCAAACTCAAAACGGACAATACGGTTTCCGTCATCACGGACTTCAAGCACCTCGGCTTTTAAAAGTCCGTCACCAAAGACAAATCTGCTTCCGACTTTTGCCTTTCTGCCGGGCTTTAAGATAACCTCCCAGGTGTCGATATTTATCCGTTTAAGTAAAAGGAATTCGATTTTTCCGCCGCTTCCTTCCTTAACACCATAAAGACGTGCAGGGATAACACGGGTATTGTTCATTACAAGACAGTCACCGGGGTTAAGAAAATCTACAATGTCATAAAAATGTTTGTGTGAAATTTCGTGAGTTTTGCGGTTAAGCACCATAAGCTTTGATGCGGTTCTGTCCTCAAGAGGGGTTTGTGCAATCATTCCTTCGGGCAGGTCATAGTAAAAATCTTTTATATCCAAAATAACAATTCCTTTCAGACTTTAGTATGCTTGTTCTAAGTGTGTGCCGGTATAGTAATGGGTAAGAATTTCTTCATAATCAAAACCGGCTTCCGCCATACCCTTGGCACCATATTGGCTCATACCAACACCGTGCCCCCAGCCTTCGCCGGTGAAAACATATGTGTCGGGATC
>JAZNVB010000126.1:0-6204 GCA_045592585.1 Clostridia bacterium | reverse complement strand
TTTGAATTTTATTAGGCTTTGTGGTATACTTATTTAGGTTAATTATATTGTTTTATAATATTTAATTTCAAATAGGAGGTCATAAACATGGCAAAGAAATTTAAAACCATGGATGGTAACAGCGCTGCTGCACATTGCGCCTATGCGTTTACAGAAGTTGCTGCTATCTATCCTATCACTCCCTCTTCAAACATGGCTGAAAATGTTGACCAGTGGAGTGCAGACGGTCTGAAGAACATCTTCGGCGAAACAGTTGACGTTGTTGAAATGCAGTCTGAAGCAGGTGCTGCAGGTGCGGTTCACGGTTCACTCCAGGCAGGTGCTTTGACAACAACATTCACAGCTTCACAGGGTCTTCTTCTTATGATCCCCAATATGTACAAAATTGCAGGTGAACTTCTTCCTACAGTTTTCCACGTAAGTGCACGTGCTCTTGCGGCTCATGCTCTTAACATCTTTGGTGACCATCAGGATGTTATGGCTTGTCGTCAGACTGGTTTTGCTATGCTGGCTTCAGGCAGTGTTCAGGAAACAATGGACCTTGCAGGTCTTGCTCACCTTGCATCAATTAAGGGCAGAGTTCCCTTCCTCCACTTCTTTGACGGTTTCAGAACCTCTCACGAAATTCAGAAGGTTGAAGTTATGGATTACGAAGATCTTAAGGGTCTTCTTGACTGGGATGCTCTTAAAGCATTCAAGGACAACGCTCTCAACCCCGAACATCCTGTTCTCCGCGGTACAGCTCAGAACTCGGATATCTACTTCCAGGGCAGAGAAGCTGCAAACAAATATTATGATGCTATCCCCGGTATAGTTGCTGACTATATGAAGGATATTTCAAAAATCACAGGCAGAGAATACAAGCCCTTTAACTACTATGGTGCTCCCGATGCAACTAAGGTTATCGTTGCTATGGGCTCTGTTTGCGAAGCTATCGAAGAAACAGTTGATTACATCAACGCACGCGGCGGCAAAGTTGGTGTTGTTAAGGTTCACCTTTACAGACCTTTCTCTGCTAAGTACTTCTTTGACGTAATTCCCGAAACTGTTGAAAAGATTGCTGTTCTTGACAGAACAAAGGAACCCGGTTCAATCGGCGAACCTCTCTTCCTTGACGTTTGCAACCTTTACTATGGCAAGGAAAATGCTCCCAAAATTGTTGGCGGTCGTTACGGTCTTGGTTCAAAAGACACAACTCCCACACAGATTATGGCAGTATACAACAACCTTGATGCAGACGCACCCAAGAACAACTTTACTATTGGTATCGTTGATGATGTTACCAACCTTTCACTTGAACTTCCCGAAAAAATCAACGCAGCTCCCGAGGGCACAACACGTTGTAAGTTCTGGGGCTTCGGTTCAGACGGTACTGTTGGTGCAAACAAGGACGCAATCAAGATTATCGGTGACAATACCGACCTTTATGCTCAGGCATACTTTGATTATGACTCAAAGAAATCAGGCGGCGTAACAATGTCTCACTTGAGATTTGGTAAGCAGCCCATCAAGTCAACATATCTCCTTGATGAAGCTGACTATATTGCTTGTCACAAGCCTGCATACCTTACACAGTATGACGTTCTTGAAGGCCTCAAGAAGGGCGGTACATTCCTTCTTAACTGTGTTTGGTCTCCCGAAGAACTTGAAGAACATCTTCCTGCAAACGTAAAGAAATACCTTGCAGAAAACGAAATCAACTTCTATATCATCAACGCAGTTGACGTTGCTGTTAAGGTTGGTCTTGGTCCCAACAGAATTAACATGGTTACTCAGAGTGCTTTCTTTAAGCTTGCTGAAGTTATTCCTTTTGACAAGGCTGTTGAACTTATCAAGGCTGCAATCAAGAAGACATACGGCAAGAAGGGTGACGAAATCGTTAAGATGAACTGCGACGCAGTTGATGGTGCAATTGAAGCTCTTGTTAAGGTTGAAGTTCCCGCAGCTTGGAAAGATGCTGTTGATAAGGACGTTAAGGAAAATAACGTTCCTGACTTCATCAAGAATATTGTTCAGCCCGTTAATGCTCAGGCTGGTAACAAGCTCCCCGTTAGCACATTTGCAGGTATCGAAGACGGTACTTTTGAAACAGGTACATCAAGATTCGAAAAGCGCGGTGTTGCCGTTAACGTTCCTTCATGGGATATCGACAAATGTATCCAGTGTAACCAGTGTTCACTCGTTTGTCCTCATGCTGCAATCCGTCCTGTTCTTCTCAATGCAGACGAAGCTGCAAAGAAGCCCGAAGGTTTTGTAACAAAACCCGCAACAGGTTTTGCAGGTATGGAATACAGAATGCAGGTATCTCCTCTCGACTGTCTTGGCTGTGGCGTTTGTGCTCAGGTTTGTCCTGCTAAGGAAAAAGCCCTCACAATGAAGCCTATTGCTGAAGTTGAAAAGGAAGCTCCCAACTGGGAATTCGCTATGACTGTTTCTTCAAAGCAGGATCAGATAGACATTACAAAGAGCACAAAGAACTCACAGTTTGCCGTGCCTATGCTTGAATTCTCAGGCGCTTGTGCAGGTTGTGGTGAAACACCTTACATCAAGCTCATCACTCAGCTTTTTGGTGACAGAATGATGGTTGCAAATGCTACAGGTTGTACATCAATCTGGGGTGGCTCTGCTCCTTCAATGCCTTACTGCAAGAATGCTGAAGGCAAGGGTCCCGCTTGGGCTAACTCACTCTTTGAAGATAACGCTGAATTTGGTCTTGGTATGGTTATGGCCAACAAGAAGATCAGAAACACTCTGGTTTCAAGAATGAATTCAGTTATGGACACAGTTAAGCCTGAACTTGCTGATGCATTCAAAGCTTGGATTGAAGGTAAGGACAATGCAGACGCATCTAAGGCTGCTGCTAAGGACATTATCGCACTCATTAAGGATGCTGATATGACAAATCCTGCAATCAAAGAAATCGCAGACAGAACCGACTTCCTTGTGAAGAGATCACAGTGGGTATTCGGTGGCGACGGTTGGGCTTATGATATCGGTTACGGCGGTCTTGACCACGTTATCGCATCAGGCGAAGACATCAACATCTTTGTTGTTGATACCGAAGTTTACTCAAATACAGGCGGTCAGGCATCTAAGGCTACACCTACTGCTGCTGTTGCAAAATTTGCTGCATCAGGTATGAAGGTTAAGAAGAAAGACCTTGGTATGATTGGTACAACATACGGTTACGTATACGTTGCACAGATCGCTCTTGGTGCTGATATGAACCAGGCTCTTAAGGCTATTAAGGAAGCAGAAGCTTATCCCGGTCCTTCACTGATTATTGCATATGCTCCTTGTATCAACCACGGTATCAAGACAGGTATGGCAAACACAATCGCTGAAGAAAAGAAGGCTGTTCAGACAGGTTACTGGCACCTCTGGAGATACAACCCCACACTCAAAGAAGAAGGCAAGAACCCCTTCATACTTGACTCAAAAGAGCCAACAGGCACAATCAAGGAATTCCTTGAGGGCGAGAACCGTTATCTCATGCTCAAGAAAGCATTCCCCGAAGTTGCAGCTCAGCTCTTTGATAAGGCTGAAAAAGACCTTATCGAAAGATATGAAATCTACAAGAAGAACGCTGAATGCTAATCTTAAATTAACTACAAAAACACCGTTGGAATTTTCCAACGGTGTTTTCTCATTTACTGTATCTGTTAATACTCATTACACAAAAGAACAAAAAACCTACAAACCCTCCCGCCACAGCACCTGCAGCAAATATAATTATTTCCTTCATATTTTTCACCCAACATCAAACAAATAATCAAGAAGCGACCAGTTTTGCTGAAAAGGCCGCATTAAATTCCAATATCCGGCTCCACGCAGATTTTTTTCGTTTATAAGATTAAACTTTTGCTGAATACTGCGCACATCCTCAAACCATACCTCGTGCTCCCTTTCTTCACCGTCTGTGTATCTGAACCAGGGTGATTGAGAAACCTCGTCATACTGAATTTCAGCTCCATTCCTTGCCGCAATCTGTATTGCCTCAACATTGGATATGGAATCCGCCCTTGACTCGCCCTTGACATAAGGAAGTGTCCAATCATAACCATAGTTGGGAATACCAAGAAAAATCTTCTCAGGTGGAATAATCGTAAGAGCATACTCCACTACCTGCCGCACATTTCGAATTGGGGCGACGGCAAGGGGTGGTCTTTATGTAGATTATAGCACCTATTTTTCAAGGCTACACTTTACTTCGTAATTTCTACCTCTTCCCATTGTCTGATACCTAACTTCAACAGGCACATTAATGTTTTTAAAGTAGATTATAAGCAGATTATCATATACGACTATCTGTTCAACTAATTTACCATAGACATCATCATTGTATTCTTTTCTATCAATGATTTCGTTTATTCGGTCTATTATAATTTGAACCTTACTCAATCGTTCCTGTTCGCTTTCAACGGTCTCTTCCATTTCTCTTATAGAGAATTCAATTCTTTCTTTTTCCTCATCAAGTATCTTCTTTTTTTCAGCAAACTCATCTTTGTCAATAAGGTTATCATAATACAGTTCATACAACTTTTCTTGCCTGCTAGAGTTATCTTTAAATTTCTTATCAAGCATTGCTCCGTTTTTAGACTCTGCATTTAGTTTCTGATTCATTTCATAAATTTTGTTTATCAATTCTTCCTTTATCTCCTCTGCATCAACAGCAATAGATTGAAATGCATATTTTACACATTCATTCAATGCAACAAAATTTATCTGCTTGTTATTACATCCAATTTCCTCACCAAGATTATTGGTCTTCAAACAGCCATTCTTTACTGATTTAATACATCTCCAAGCAACATACATTAATCCACTTTTCTTCTTTTTAGAATGAATCGTATAATACTTACCGCAGTGACCACACTTTATTTTACCTGAACACCAATACGTATTTGATGTTTTACTAATCAAAGCTTGTTCTGCGGCAACATCACTTATAATACCTTGAACCGTGTTCCAGGTTTCTCTGTCAACAATAGCCTCATGATGATTTGAAATTGCAACTCGGTCATCCTCCTTTACAGGTACGCTCTTATGGCTTAAAAAATCTTTCACCACAGTTTTTCCCTGCACTAAGTCACCGACATATTTTTCATTTTTCAAAATGCGTGTAATCGTTGTTCCAGACCAAGTCTTTATCCGCTTTGGCGGTCTTATTGCTCTCTCAGTGAGATATCTTGCGATAGTGTTAGCACCCATTTGTTTATATGCATATAAATGAAATATTTCCCTAACAATTTCAGCCTCCTCAGTATTGACTATCAATTTACCATCTTCTAAATCATATCCTATAAGCGGAGAGGTATATACCTTTCCTTGCTCCATACCTCTACGCATACCCCATTTAACACGCTCAGAAATTTTTCTGCTTTCATCTTGTGCTAAAATGGACATTATGGTCAATCGCAGTTCTCCATCGCTATCTAAAGTGTTTATATTGTCATTTGTGAACAAAACACCTACATTATACTCTTTTAATCGTCTCGTATACTCAATTGAATCTAACACGTTCCTTGCAAACCGAGAGACTTCTTTTGTTAGGATTAAATCAAACCTTCCTTTTTGAGCATCATTAATCATCCTATTAAAATTATCTCTATGCTTTGTTTCAGTACCACTTATCCCATAATCAGCATAAATATTATAGAATTCATATTCAGGTTTGCTTTTAATATACTCTTCAAAATATGCTTTTTGGCTTTCAAAACTATTTGTTTGCATCTCTGTTTCAGTAGATACTCTGCAATATGCAGCAACCCTTACTTTCTCCATATAATCATCCTTTTCTTTAGTTAATATCTTTTAATAACCAATCTAACTGGTCTTTGTTTATCAAACCTTCATTATTAAGTTGCACGTAAATTCCGTGTTTTATGTTAAGTTTTAGGTTATTAGTGTTAACAACATCCAATTCAATTCCTCCTTTGCTCCATTTTTTCTTTAGTTTCCTCATTAATTTATGTAATAAATACGTTTAAATTTAGAATTCATTGAACCGCCTCCTTTAATATGTTTATTACTTGTTTTTAACATAATGTCATAAATATCATATAATTATGTCAAATATTAATACACAAGAATTTATTCTGTCAACCTTTTTGACATTTAGAACTATAACACATTTATCAGGCTTTGTCAATATGATAATCATAAAATTTTCTTATGTTAATAATTCAAACATATCAATTGTTT
>JAZNVB010000125.1:0-33644 GCA_045592585.1 Clostridia bacterium | reverse complement strand
ATTCAGCAATGTAAGTCAAAAAAACAGCAATATAGTGAAAAAAGCTCCGCAAATGCGGAGCTTCTGAAAATATCATATTAGAACTTGGGTCTTGCTGTGTAGTGTGTGTGCAAGAGTTCGTGAGCCTTGTGGCTACCCGGTTTTTCAAGAAATTCTGAGTAGAGAAGCTTGATATCGGGATTTTCGTGTGACTTGCGTACAGGAAGATTCTTATCTTCTGCGTAAAGACCTGCGGCTCTCTTTGCCTTAAGGTCAATATCCATACGAATCTGTGAATCAACAATAGGCTGACCGCCACCTGTTACACAGCCGCCAGGGCATGCCATAACTTCGATAAAGTGATAGTTTGCCTTGCCGTCACGAACGTCGTTAAGAACCTTTCTTGCATTGCCAAGACCACTTACAACAGCAACCTTAACCTCGGTACCTGCAACTGTAAGTGTTGCTTCCTTGATACCGTCTGTTCCTCTAACTGCTTCATAGTCAAGTCTGTCAAATGACTTGCCTTCAAGAACTTCAACAACAGTTCTGAGAGCTGCTTCCATAACACCACCGGTTGCACCAAAGATTACGCCGGCACCACTTGCTTCTTCAAAAGGATTGTCAAACTTTTCGTCAGGCAACTTGTTAAAGAGAATACCTGATTCTTTAATCATCTTTGCAAGTTCTCTTGTTGAGATAACTGCATCAACATCACGGAGCTTGTTTACTTCCATTTCAGGACGGTCTGCTTCAAACTTCTTTGCTACACAGGGCATAACTGAAACTACAAACATCTTAGCAGGGTCAATTCCCATCTTTTCAGCATAGTAAGATTTAAGGATTGCACCAAACATCTGGTGAGGTGACTTACATGATGAAAGGTTGTCAAGGAAGTCGGGGAAGTTGTGTTCACAGAACTTAATCCAACCGGGGCTGCATGATGTAATCATAGGCAGCTTGCCGCCGTTCTGAAGTCTTTCGATGAACTCTGTTCCTTCTTCCATAATTGTAAGGTCAGCACCTGTATCGGTATCAAATACGCCGTCAAAGCCCATTCTTCTGAGAGCTGCAGCCATTTTGCCTGTTACAGGAGTTCCGATTTCATAACCAAATTCTTCGCCAAGTGCAACACGAACAGCAGGAGCAGTCTGAACAACAACGTATTTTTCAGGATCGTTGATTGCAGCCCAAACGTCTGCGGTGTTGTCTTTTTCACGGAGAGCACCTGTGGGACAAGCTACGATACACTGACCGCAGTTAACACAGGGAACTTCGCCCAATGACTTGTTGAAGGGTGATGCGATTGTTGTCTTAAATCCTCTTTCTGTTGCATCGATAACAGAAACAGTCTGGATTGTCTTACAAGCACTAACGCAACGACGGCAAAGAACGCACTTGTTGTTATCTCTAACGATTGAAGGAGAAACCTCGTCAACATCGTATTCGTTTCTTTCACCCATATATGTGATGTCTTTAACGCCAAGTTCATCAGAGAGCTTCTGGAGCTCACAGTTCTGATTTCTTGCACAAGTCAAGCACTTGCGGTCGTGATTTGAAAGAAGAAGCTCAAGGTTAACACGGCGAGCATCTCTTACCTTCTGTGTGTTTGTAAGAACTTCCATACCTTCAGATACGGGATAAACGCAAGCAGCCTGAAGGTTTCTTGCACCTACTACCTCTACGATACACATTCTGCAGGAGCCGGTTTTGCTGACATCCTTCAGGTAGCAAAGGGTAGGAATTTCGATATTTGCACTGCGGGCAGCCTCTAAAATTGTGTAGTTTGCGGGAACACTGAGAGCCTGTCCGTTGATTTTTATATTAACCATTTCCATATTATTCACTCTCCCTCTCTGTTATTTCTTGATGATTGCGCCAAACTTACAGCTATCCATACAAACGCCGCATTTTACGCACTTTTCAGAATCAATGGTGAAGGGTGACTTGATTTCGCCTGAAATTGCGCCAACAGGACACTTTTTAGCACAAAGGCTGCAACCCTTACACTTGTCTGCAACGATTTCGTACTTAACGAGCTTTTTACATACGCCTGCAGGACAAACCTTATCACGAACGTGTGCTTCATACTCGTCACGGAAATACTTGAGAGTACTGAGAACAGGGTTAGGAGCTGTCTGACCAAGACCACAAAGTGCTGTTGACTTAATGCTGTAGCAAAGCTCTTCCATCTTGTCAAGGTCTTCCATTGTTCCGTTACCTGATGTAATCTTCTCTAAGATTTCATAAAGTCTCTTTGTACCAACACGGCATGGAGTACACTTACCGCAGGATTCATCAACTGTGAATTCAAGGAAGAATTTTGCAATATCAACCATACAGTTGTCTTCGTCCATAACGATAAGACCACCAGAGCCCATCATTGAACCGATTGACATAAGTGAGTCATAGTCGATAGGTGTATCAATAAGGTGTTCAGGAATACATCCGCCTGAAGGACCACCTGTCTGAGCAGCCTTGAATTTCTTTCCGTTGGGGATACCGCCGCCGATTTCTTCAACGATTTCACGGAGGGTTGTACCCATAGGAACTTCAACAAGACCGGTGTTGTTAATCTTACCGCCAAGAGCAAATACCTTTGTACCCTTGCTCTTTTCGGTACCGATTGACTTGAACCATTCTGCACCGTTAAGAATAATCTGGGTAATATTTGCGTAAGTTTCAACGTTATTAAGAAGTGTGGGCTTCTGCCAAAGTCCTGCAACTGCAGGGAACGGAGGACGGGGACGGGGTTCGCCACGATGACCTTCGATTGAAGTGATAAGAGCTGTTTCTTCACCACATACAAAAGCACCTGCACCAAGACGGATTTCCAAATCGAAATCAAAGCCTGATTCAAAAATGTTCTTGCCCAAAAGTCCGTATTCTCTTGCCTGAGCAATAGCAATGCTAAGACGCTTAACTGCAATAGGATACTCTGCACGGATGTAGATATAACCCTGGTTTGCACCTACTGCATAACCAGCTATCGCCATAGCTTCGATAACTGCGTGTGGGTCACCTTCAAGGATACTTCTGTCCATAAATGCACCGGGGTCGCCCTCGTCGGCATTACAAGCAACATACTTCTGGTCGTTCTGTGAATTATAGGTAAACTGCCATTTTGTGCCTGTGGGGAAACCGCCACCGCCACGGCCACGGAGACCTGATTCCTTGATTACATCAATAACTTCCTGAGGAGTCATTTCTGTAAGAACCTTACCAAGTGCCTGATAACCGTCGATACCTATGTATTCTTCGATATCCTCAGGATTGATAACACCACAGTTGCGAAGAGCAATTCTCTTCTGCTTTTTATAGAAATCAACCTCGTTAAGGCTCTTGATGTTGTCTTCTTCAACTGTTTCAGCATAAAGAAGTCTTTTTACAACTCTACCTTTTACAAGATGTTCTTCAACAATTTCCTGTACATCCTCGGGAGTAACTCTGCTGTAGAAAGCACCCTCAGGATAAATAATCATAATAGGTCCCAAAGCACAAAGGCCGAAGCAACCTGTTTTTATAATTTTAAATTCTTTTTCCAAATCATGTGCCGCAAGCTGTGCTTCCATTTCCTTGATGATTGCATCACAGCCGGAAGATGTACAACCTGTACCGCCGCAGCAAAGAATATGACCTCTAACCATATCCATCTTTAAACACCAAACCTTTCTGTAATTTTTATCCGAGCTGTTTGATTACTCTGCAGCACCGATTGTATACTTTGTAACTATGCGACCGTTAACAACGTGTTCGCTAACAATTTCAGCAGCCTTTTTGGGGTCAACCTTTACATAAGTAACCTTTTCCTCACCGGGAACCATAACCTCAACAATTGGTTCCAGACGGCAAACACCGATACAACCTGTCTGTGTAACTGCTACATGCTCAAGATTTCTCTTTGCAACCTCTTCCATAATAGCATTCAAAACAGGTCTTGCACCTGCTGCTATACCGCATGTTGCCATACCAACAACAATGCGAACAGCATGATCGTCTTTTCTTAAAATAACAGAGCCTTTTGCTTTGTTTCTTATTGCTTCAAGTTCAGCCAAGCTTTTCATTTTTTTACCTCCGTTTTAAACATTAAACTAAATTCAGTTCCTGTTCACCCTCCGACAAAAATTCGGAAAGCCATAAATAAACCTCAGGTGCCGAGAACGGAACATCCCCCAGCACATTTTTTATATCCAGGGTATCAACCTCAAAAACCTTGTCACCTACCGAATGTTTGTATACGAAATTGATGTTTTCGTATGATGTAAACAAGCTAAGCATTGTTTCCGCCATATTGCCAAGAGGCTGACGGTCAATGTGGCTGTAACCAAAAACTGCAGTAACGCAAGTTCCCACACCCACCTGAGAATCAATGCTAAAGCTGCCGCCTGTGGCTTCTGCCGCTGATTTAAAAAGCGGTATTCCTAGACCTACCTTTCTGGTAGTGCGCTTTGTGGTAAACGGGTCAATCACCTTTTCAAGAAATTCCTTTGTCATACCGCAGCCGTTGTCGGTTATTTTAACCGTAAGCTTATCGGATGCGATATCCTCACAAACCGTAACATCAATTTTTGTGGCACCTGCCACAACCGAATTCTGAACAATATCCAGAATGTGAAGAGCAATTTCTCTCATTACATTTCCTTATACTTTTTGATGATGCCTTCAACATCGTCAACAACCAGTCTGCCGTAAACGTCATCATTTACTGTAAGAACAGGTGCTAAGCCGCAGGCACCGATACAACGTGTAGCCTCGATTGAGAACAGTCCGTCAGGTGTACATTCACCAACTTCAATTCCCAGAATTTCTTTAATCTTGTCTAAGATATCACCTGAACCCTTAACGTAGCAAGCCGTACCAAGACATACACCGATATGATACTTGCCCTTGGGGTTAAGTGAAAACTGTGTGTAAAATGTAACAATACCGTAAATCTCTGCCAGAGGCACATCGAGACCTTCAGAAATCATTTCCTGAACTTCGATGGGAAGATAACCGTAAATTTCCTGAGCCTTGTGCAGTACAGGAATAACCGCCCCGTCCATATCCTTGTGCTCTGCAATGACAGCCTTGAGCTGTGCTTCCTGTTCCTTTGTGCCGTTGAATGGAAGTGTCTTCTTTTCCATTTCTACTTTACCTCCTACCTTAATTTATGTCACCAAAGCCGGCATAAACCGACCCATAACATTCTTTTTGCGTTTATTATACCACATTGTTAAATTTATGTCAATTAAACGCACAATAAAATTATATCAAAAAAGTACATAAAAATCTAGTATTTGTCAAAAACACTTTATTTAATATTGCACAAAAATTCAAATATTTTTTGTGTAGTTTTATTTTCGCTGTCTATAAAGTGTTCCTGCTCGGAAATATTCTCAAGATAATGAGCGTCAGAATCGGTGATAATTCCATAATCCGCATACATCCCGCCGTACTTTTCCAATCCGCGTGCGGTAACTTCAAGGCCGTCCACATGCAGGTCAGGCGGCAGAAAGCCAAGATTGGATGTCATGCTGTAGCTTGATTTGTCAATATGGGCAGGAATAAACAATCCGCCACGTTTTTTTGTTTCAGCAGAAACCTGATAAATATCAAGATTTACAGCATTAACCAGCAGTTCTTCCTCTTCGCCCACAATCCCGTCATTTGCATCCATAATAAGCTGTCTGCCAAAAATTTCGGGCTCGTTTTTGATACCCTGCATATTAGCACGTATGAATTCACCCATATCCTCTGCCGCATCAACATCCGCAAAATAACAAAGTGCGTGAACTTCTTCTGCGGTGGTAACTTCCATCCCCGGAACAACCTTTATCATGCCCTTTGCCACTTCCATAACTGCACGGACATTACGGCATGAGTTATGATCGGTTACAGAAATAACATCCAAACCCTTCAGGTACGCCATATTAACAATATTGTTGGGTGTCATATCCTCGTCGCCACAGGGAGAAAGCGCAGAATGGATATGCAAATCGTAATAAAGCCTCATACGCCCAACTCCGCAAGCTTAACTGCTGCATCATATGCCGATATTTCGCCGCCAAGAATTATAATGTCCTGCTCCTTTGCACGTTCAACGGTTTTTTCATCAGGCACACAACCGTCGGCAAGGATTATACAGGCAGCATCAGCAAGTGATGCAACCGCAACAATATTTACATTTGTCTGTATGGTAATCCATACATAATTTGCCTGAACCTTTGACATAGCAAGGCTAAGAAGGTCGCCTATATAGCATCCCTTTGCCGTTTTGCCGGCAAGCTCTTCGCCTGCATAAAATTTCAGGTTGAGTTTTTCAGCAATATCTCCTACAGTCATTTGTTTTCCTCCGTTTTATCAGATTGAAGCTCCAGCATACCATGAGCAAGAAAGCTTACCTTTTCCCTTAGCTTGAATATGCAATCGGTTTCCTTTGCGTATCCCCTTACAATATCTTCAGCCAAAGCACGGCAGGTTGGCGAGCCACAAGAGCCGCAGTCAAGCTTTGGAAAACCCTCATAAAGCTCCTCAATCTTTGCCATCTTCTGCATAGCAACATTTATATCAGGGTCAAGATTCATCACAGGACGATATACAATAGATTCATCCCAGAACATATTCATATCATCAAAGGGAACCATTCCATCATCAAGTCTGCGACAAATCCGTTGAATTTTTGACTTGGCAGAAAAACTGTTCTCCGTTGTCAAAGGTCCGCCAACACAGCCGCCAGGGCAGGCAAGCGCCTCCACATAGTCAATATCATTCAGCTTTCCGTCTTCAATATCTTCAAATAATTTTATAATATTATGTATTTCGTCAACAGCAATATATTTCTCCGCACCCGATGTTTCAGCTTCGCCGCCACTTGTTGCCCAGATAACGCCTGAACGCCCTGCATTTCGCAATTCACGAACATCCTTCTCGGCAATTTTATTCACAACACGGGACATTTTTATGCATATATCCTTTATAGGAATAACTCCATCCACCTCGGATTTTTTGACCGTGTAGTTCGCCTTTACAAAGGTTGCCTTTGCCGCACAGGGACTGATGAAGAATATTCCTATTTCTTCAGGCTTAAGCCCTGTTTTCTTTACCGCTTCGCATCTTGCCTGAATAGCCGATACCTCCATAGGAGATTTAAGCGGAACAATATTTGCAATAAGATTAGGGAACTTAATTGCAATAAGCCGGAGCACTGCAGGGCAAGCAGAAGAAATTGCAGGCTTTAAAAGCTCGCCCGATGCCAGCAATTCCTTTGTCTTTTGGGTTATAACCTGAGCTCCTCTTGCCACCTCAAAAACATCATCAAAACCCAAATCAAGCAGGGCACTAAGCACTATATCAACATTTTCGGTTTTTGAGAACTGGCCGTAAAACGCAGGGGCAACCAATGCCACGTTATGTTTAAACTGCTGCAGCATATCAAGGCCGTCAGCAACAGCCTTCTTTGCGTGATAGGGGCACACTCTTATACATTCGCCGCAGTCTATACAGCGTTCTTTAAGTATCTTTGCTTTTCCCTTCTGAACCCTTATCGCCTGGGTAGGACAACGTGTCAGGCAGTGGGTACAGCCTTTACACGAATCTATATCCAATGTTACAGAATGCCAATATGTTTCCATAATACTACACATCCTTTCTGCCCACAATCAGTCTAAAGCATATCACCGTGGGCAGACAATATGCATCAAAACTCAAACTTTTGCAGAAATAACCAGAGTAACTGTTGTTCCTTTGCCAATCTCTGTTTCAACCTTCATTGAATCCGAATACTTTTTCATATTAGGAAGGCCCATTCCGGCACCAAACCCAAGCTCTCTTACCGAATGGTCGGCGGTTGAGAAACCTTCTGTCATTGCCATATCAAGGTCAGGAATTCCAGGGCCAACATCCTTCATCACAATTACAATTTCATCAGAAGAAATTTCAACATCTATGTCACCGCCGTCTGCGTGAATAACCATATTGATTTCACCCTCATACATTGCGATTGCAACTTTGCGGACAACCTCGGGATTAAAGCCAAGCTGATTAAGAGTCTTTTTAACCTTGCTTGAAACTTCGCCTGCACGGGTAAAATCGTCACCATTAACAGCGAAGTGCAGTTTCATAACTTCAGCCACGGCTTATACCCCCTTTCGTCACCGGTAAGTCCTTTGCAATACAGTTTTCCGCTGGCAACATAAAGTGTATGTTTTGTTGTAAGGATAGCAATATTCTTTGCTTTTGCAAGAGCAATAACATTTTCATCAGGGCACTTGCCTCTGACAAATACAATTGCAGAAATGTCCATCATCTCGGCTGTTCTTACAACCTGAGGATTAACCAATCCCGTAAGAAGCAGAACTTTATCGTTTACAAACGCAAGAACATCACTCATTAGGTCGCTTCCAAAGGCAGACTCTACCTCGGTGTCAAGCATATCCTCGCCTGTCATTACCTCTGCATCCAGAATTCCTTTAATTTCCGATAATTTCATAGCTTTTTCTCCATTCTGTCGGTATTCGACATCTATTCTTCATATGATTTTTTGATTTTTTGATGAACCTCAAGCTCTTTGCCGGTTTTCAATATTTTTCGTCCGTATTTTGTGTGCAAATTAAAAATTGCGTCTTCAAGACTGCGGTTTTTCAGTTTTTTATTTTCCTTTTGCGGTTCAAGCTGGTCAAATAACGTCATCTGTCGGAATTCCTGATCCGGCGAGTCTTGCAAATGACTTAATGTAACACCCACAAGCCTGACACTTTCATTTACTTTCTCGTTCCGCAACAGCTCTTTTGCAATATTAAAGATTTCTCTTTGGGAATTTACTGCATCTCCTGTTTTTGCTCTGGTAATACTTTTCATATTGCTGAATTTTACCTTTAATGTCACGGTCTTGCCCCAAAGACTATTTCGTTTTGCCCTGAAGCTCACATCCCCTGCAAGCAGTAGTAGAGTATCTTCGAGAACAGAAATATCGGTAATATTTGTCTGAAAGGTGTGCTCTCTGCCGATTGATTTGGCTGCGGCATCTCCAACCACTTGTCGGTTATCGTCACCCGATGCCATCTTCAGCATCTCACGGCCTGAAGCACCAAAGCTATCAAGACGTTGCATCGGTGTATTCAGCAAATCCTCTACGGTAATAATCCCCATGCTATTAAGCTTTTCTGCAGTTTTTGAGCCTATGCCACTGATTACACCCACAGGCCGTTTATGTATCAGCCTTACCAGTGCAGCTTTGTCAGGAATCACAAAAAATCCGTCGGGCTTTTTTTCTTCGCTGGCAAGCTTTGCCCCCATCATACAATAGGAAACCCCCACCGAGCAGGTAACACCTACCTTTTCAAACACTTCTTTTTTCAACTGTCTGCCTATATCTTCAGCACTGCCAAAAAGTCTTAAAGAGGCTGTTACATCCATATACCCCTCGTCAAGTGCAACAAACTCGATACAGTCGGTATATTTAAGCATTATTTTATGAATCTCCTCAGAGGCACGGGCATATTTTTTCATATCGCCGTGCATAAAGATTCCGTGGGGACATCTGCGGTACGCTTCCTTGATATTCATTGCGGAATGTATTCCAAATTTTCGGGCTTCGTAGCTGCAGGTGGAAACAACTCCACGTTCTGTTGGTAATGCGCCTATTATCAAAGGCTTACCTTTAAGCTCAGGATTGTCACGCATCTCAATTGCCGCAAAAAAGGCATCCATATCAAGATGAATTATTTTTCTATCCACTTTATTCTGTTTCTTCCTTCCGTAAGGTTTCTATTCCCCGATATACATCAACATACAACGGTTTAACCTCGCCTTTTATACGGTTGCTGTATATCATCACCTTGTCTTCAAAGAATAAGCCTGCAACCGGATTAAGTTCTTTAAAACAGTCAATTACGGTTCTGTAGCCTTCCTCAATTTCCTCACGACTGCGTCGGGTTTTCAGATTGTTTAGTGTTTCAAGCATTTTTTCGCTTTCAAAGCCGAATATATTGCCCGGCTCCATTATCATCGAAAAGCCTATATCCAGTGGTACAATATAGCTACCAATAAACATATCATAGTCGCCCGAGCTGAGTCTTGACTGGTAGTCTTCAAAGCTTACCTTTTCGAGAGTGATGGCAAAGCCCTGCTCCTCCAGTTGCTTTTTAATCAGTGTGGCAATAACTTCCCTTGTGTAATTTTCTTCGTTGTACAATATCTTAAAATCCGTTGTCAGTTTTTTATCCTCAACTGTTTTTTTATAAACTCCGTCCAAAAGCTCCCATTGGCTGTCGGCAAGAACTTTTACCACAGCATCCTTATTTTGCTTTGTTTCCGGAATACCTTTTCCCCATACAAACCATCCGGGGTGAATGGGCATGGTTACAGCCGTTGCGTAACCCATTACTGTTTCTTCAATAATTTTTGTTCGGTCAAGAGCATAAGAAATTGCGCTACGCACCTCAGGTAATGTCAGTACCTGGTTTTGGTGATTAAATCCCACAAAATGAAAAATCGGTGTAGGCATTGCAGTATGCGACGACACAACAGGATCTGCAAATTTTCCCCAATCCATATCATCAGCCAGTATCATATCTATGCCGCCCGAACTGAATGTATAAAGAGCTGTGTTTTTATCCGGAAGCAACTTTACAGTTATAACACCGGTTGCAGGCGTTCCTGCCCACCATTGATCGTTCTTTACGAGATAAACGATGTTGCTCTCGTTTCTGTCCTCATATTTATAAGGTCCTGTACCAACAGGGATAAATGCTGCCTGGTTAATTTCTGCGGTACCGCTTTTAATAATTGGAAAGTGCAACAGATTTACAAAGTTCGCCCAAGGGTCATTAACCTGTATTTCAACTTTACCTTGCTCCAATGCTGTTATACTTTTTATATTTGAAACATTGTAAAAATAAGCGCTTTCAGGATTGTTTTTTATTTGATTTACTGTATAAACAACATCATCTGCCACAAAAGCACCGCCATCATGCCAAACCACATTCTGACGCAAGTTAACAGTCCAAACCGCACCGTCCTCCGACACCGACCAGCTTTCTGCAAGGCAAGGCTCGGGATATAAATTATCTGACAAACTTATCAGGCCTTCATATACTATCCCCAACATCTGAATATTTGCCTCGTTTTTGCTGAGGATTGGGCATAGAGTATCGGGCTTGTGCGAATAAATAGTAATTTCATCCGCATTCCACGATGCTGTGCCCTGTTCTGTATTATTCTGTGATTTTTTATCGCAGCCGCACACAGCAAGTGTAAGTAACGCTGCCATAAATAACGCAAGTATTTTTTTCAAATTTCTTTCCACCTTTATTTCAGCCTTCACGCTAATGAAATGAATGCTCCCATTCTGCCCGTTGCCTCTTTGTCAACACGATATGAATACAGCATATCACGGTTGCAGATGGTGCACATTTCTGAAACATCAATATTTTGTTTCCTTAAACCATATTTTAAAAGAATTCTCTCGTTTGCCTCCCACAAATCAACCATAAATTTTCCGTTGCCGTGCTCAATAACCAGATCACTGTCAAACTCACAGGCTACCTCGCCACCTGTTTCAAAGCAACAGGGGCCAATGGAGGGACCAATAGCTGCCACAATATTTTCAGCCTTTGCATTAAACTTTTCTGCCATAATTTTTACAGCATTACCTGCAATTTCGCCAACTGTCCCTCTCCAGCCCGAATGAACAGCCGCCACAACACCTGCAGTTTTGTCTGCCAGAAGTATGGGAACACAATCAGCATAATAGACCACAAGCGGCAACCCCCTGACATTTGTCACCAATCCGTCAATATCCATAAACTCGCTTTCTTTGCTGATACCTTTGCCAGCGTCAGCCTCGGTTATAATACGAATATTGGCAGAATGTGTTTGTCTGCCTGCGGTAATACGCGCGTATGGAAAATCCATATCCTTGGCGACAAGCTTATAATTTTGTATCACAGCATTTACATCGTCACCCACACGAAATCCCAAATTAAGCCCCTTTATATTTCCACAGCTTACTCCTCCGCATTTTGTGGTAAAACAATGATTAACGCCACTAACATCCAGCAAACCGCTTTTTAAGTATACTCTGTCATCTATATTGATTTTTATCACTTAACTTCTCCTTCAAGCTTTGAAAAATACAAACTTTCAACATTTATAACTTTTTTAGTCTTGTCATCAATATCAAAAACTGCCCCATTAAACCAGACTTCACCCTCGGCCTTTTCAAATCTGAATTTCTTTCGGGTGTAGTATAAATCCATAATTATCTCTTTTTTTACACCGAGAACAGAATCCCTCACACCCGTCATACCGATATCTGTAATATATGCAGTTCCACCCGGAAGAATATGTGCATCTGCTGTTTGAACATGGGTGTGGGTGCCAAAAACTGCTGTCACCTTGCCGTCAAAGAAATTGCCAAAAGCAAGCTTTTCACTTGTGGTTTCAGCATGGAAATCAATCAATACAATATCTGCCTTGCCTTCCATTTCACTAAGCACCTTTTCGGTTGCACGGAAGGGGCAGTCAACAGGCTCCATATTGAGTCTGCCAATTGCGTTAATAACGCCAATCCTTATAAATCCCAAATCGTCAATATAATACCCGCAGCCTTCGGTTTCAGTCGGATAGTTGACAGGTCTTATCACCCGAGGAATATCGGTGAGCACCTGGCTGTATTCCTTGTTTGCAAAGGTATGATTGCCAAGGGTAATAACATCAACACCGCACCTTAACAAAGTCTGGGCAATATCCGTTGTTATGCCATTTGTATTAGCGGCGTTTTCGCCGTTTGCTATGCAGTAATCAATCTTGTACTTATTTTTTATTCTGCCTAAATTATTATATATAAATTCACGTCCGTCAGACGCAACAATATCTCCCACCGCAAGAATTCTCATAGAATTTTATTTCCTCTCTGTTAAATCTCTATACACCAAAATAATACTTTTTATGCAGAAAAGGCTGCCGCAGCAGCCTTTTCACTGGAGCAAAGGCTCCTATTTTGCATATTCAACTGTTCTGAGTTCGCGGATAACATTAACCTTAATCTGTCCCGGATACTCCATAGTGCTTTCAATCTTCTTAACAATATCTTTTGCAAGAAGGATTGTTTCGTCATCATTAACGTGGTCAGGCTTAACCATAATTCTAACTTCACGGCCTGCCTGAATTGCAAATGATTTTTCAACTCCGTTAAATGAGTTTGCAATTTCTTCAAGAGCTTCAAGTCTTTTGATATATGATTCAATATTTTCACGTCTTGCACCTGTGCGTGCAGCAGAAATCGTATCTGCCGCCTGAACAAGACATGCAGCCAACGAGTTTGGCTCCACATCGCCGTGATGTGCCATGATAGCATGGATAACCTTTTCGTTCTCCTTATACTTTTTAGCAACATCTGCACCAATTGTAACGTGCGAACCCTCAACCTCGTGGTCAATAGCTTTACCTATATCATGGAGAAGACCTGCACGCTTTGCAAGGGCAACGTCTGTTCCAAGTTCTGCCGCCATAAGACCTGCAAGGTGAGCAACCTCGATTGAATGTTTAAGAACATTCTGTCCGTAACTTGTACGATATTTAAGACGTCCAAGAAGTTTAATAAGCTCGGGATGAAGACCGTGAACACCTGTATCAAATGTTGCCTGTTCACCCTCCTGCTTGATAATAGCCTCAACCTCACGTCTTGACTTTTCAACTGTTTCTTCGATACGACCGGGATGAATTCTTCCGTCAACAATGAGTTTTTCAAGAGAAAGTCTTGCAATCTCACGTCTTACAGGGTCAAAGCCTGAAAGAATAACTGCCTCTGGAGTATCGTCAATAATCAAATCTACACCTGTAAGGGTTTCGATAGAACGAATGTTTCTGCCTTCACGACCGATAATTCTGCCCTTCATTTCATCATTGGGAAGCTGAACAACCGAAACTGTAGTTTCAGCAACATGGTCAGCAGCACAACGCTGAATTGCACCCGTTATAATATTGCGGGCCTTCATATCAGCTTCTTCTTTTGCCTGGTCTTCAATGCTCTTAATAAGAATTGCCGCATCGTGTCTTGCATCAATTTCAACCTGTTTAAGAAGCAAATCCTTTGCCTCGGCAACCGAAAGCTCAGCCAGCTTTTCAAGCTGAGACATCTGAAGTTTTTTAACCTTTTCAACTTCTTCCTTCAGTTCATCAACCTCACTCAGTTTTTCCTGAACCTGTTCTTCCTTTTTCTCAAGAACCTGAGTTTTTTTGTCAATTGCATCTTCCTTCTGCTGAATTCGACGTTCCTGACGCTGAATTTCGTTTCTGCGTTCTTTTATTTCCTTATCAAGTTCATTGCGTTCTTTATGTATTTCTTCTTTTGCTTCTAAAAGTCTTTCTTTTTTAGCATGCTCTGCATCTTTAATTGCTTTTGATTTTGCATTTTCAATAATCTTTTTCGCTTCTTCTTCGGCACTGCCAACCTTAAGCTCGGCAACCTTTCTGCGGTATGAGTATCCAAATCTGAATGCTAAAAACATTCCTATCATAGCAACAATAACCACAACGCCCAGAAGAATCAATATATTTATATCGTTCATATTAAAACACCTCCTTAAATCGATATTTGACGTATAAATCATAGATTATATATCTGCGTTTTCGCCATTTTAACGCCTTTATAAAAAGGCAACTTGCTTTATTAGAAACACATAAAAGAACTGTATACATATTTATTTAATATAAAACATATACATCTATAATTTTAATAAATTTTAACCAATTTGTCAAGCATTTTTCCGTTAAAAAACACAAAAAAGAGGTAAATTTTTACCTCTTTTTGTTAAAATCATTGTATTGCCTCATAGAGAGTTGCTGCATCACTCTTTCCCACCTGCTCACGCACCTCTGTAACACGCACGGCAAGAGTTTTGCTGCCAAAGGTTATCTCAATAACATCCCCTATTTTTACATCGTATGACGCCTTTACAACCTTGCCGTTTACCGCAACTCTTCCGCCGTCGCAGGCTTCGTTTGCAACCGTTCTTCTTTTAATAAGGCGCGATACCTTTAAATATTTATCCAATCTCATAGCTTTTATCCCTCGTACTTTGAAAATTCCTGAATAAAATATTCGGTATGCTTGTTAAGGGCGGTTTCTGCATCCACACCCATTTTCTTTGCTACCGCAACAATTTCAAAAAGCATTTTGCCTATATACTGTTCAGAAACCTCTGCATCATTGCCCGACAACATAACGTTCATCATCTTTGCAATACTGTCTGCAGCAAAGATTGGTTCGCTAAACACATATCCATCCTTTTCTGCCTTGCCCTGTATTTTTTCGGCACGCATAAGGGAAGGCAGATACTTGGAAACCTCTGCCATATCCTGAGCAACAGTCTTCTGTCCACGGTCATCACGTTTAATCTGTGCCCAATTTTCCAGCACCTGAGCAGAGTTCTCCACCTTTTTATCACCAAAAACGTGTGGATGACGGTGCACCAGCTTGCGACAAACAGCGTTAATTACATCATCCATATCATACTCGCCGTTTTCTTTGCCGATTTGTGCGTGAAACACAATCTGGAGTAAAAGGTCGCCGCTTTCGTCTGCAACATTATCCCAGTTCTCGCCATCAAGCTCCTCAATAAGTTCATAACCTTCCTCGATGATATCATGCTTAATGCTTTGATGGGTCTGTTCCATATCCCAGGGGCAACCACCCTCACCACGCAAGGTTTTAACTATATCCAGCAAATCTTCATAAGTATACTTCTTATCCATATTTTTCACCTGTAATAAATCCTTATAGTAATTTATATTTCGTGAGAATTCCCGCAATTTTTTCGCCCTTGGGCAAATTAAGAACATCCTCACGTTTAACGCCTTTTACCGCAATAACTGCAACAAGGTATACAATCGCACCCACTGCAATGGATACAATTGTTACAAGCCTTGACCCCGGCATAAACCCTGACAGCATATTAAAGAATACAATTGTCACAGCGCCCATAACCAATGCAGCGCAAAGAGGTTTTATCAGCATATCAACTATACTAATTTTAACCTTAAGTTTAAATGCTATGCAAAAACAATTAAGCAAAGCAATTGTTCCGTAACAAGCGGTGGTTGCAACAGGTGCCGCCTCAATTCCCCAAATGGGAATCAGTGTATAATTCATTACCACCTTCACAATTCCGCCAAGCAGCATATTCACAACCGGATAGTAAACCTTTCCGTATGATTGAAGCACCGAATTACTTACCGAAACAAATGCCACAAACGGCACCGCAAAAGCAAGCTTCTGGAGCAGCACTCCCGCATTGGCATCGCTGTATAAAACCAGCAAAATCGGGCTTGACAAAACATAAAATCCAACAGCACAAGGAATGGCAAAAAGCATTGTTATTCTCAGGATGCTTGAGGTCATAATCCCTGCATCGCCAATCTTTTTCTCTGCAAGGGCTGTTGAAATCGCAGGAACAATACTCATGCTAAGCCCCACCACTATCGTAAGAGGCAGATTAAACATAGTCTGTGCCTGACCCGTATATAAACCGTAAAGAGAGTTTGCCTTCTTCTGCAGCAGCATAGCTCCCTGCCAGCCTTCTTCCACAGCCTTTCCCCAGAACTCCGTGCCTTCAGCAAACAGATGGGCAAATGAATCAAACACCTTGGGGTTTACAACAAGCCTGTTCATAATTGTAGCAAGGTCCACAAGACTTGTAAGGCTTGAAACCGACGCACCGATTGTAATAGGAACAGCAATCAGTATAAGATTTTTCAGTATATTCTTTCTTGTACGTATCTGCCGTCCCGGAAGGGGGTTTACCTTTTTAGCTTTGCAACTGTATATAATTATCATCAGCAACAGTGCAAGAAATGTACCTGCCGTAACACCCAGAATAGCACCAGTTGAGGAATATAATGTGCGGGCATGTGATGATAAACCACTGCTTGCACCCGGTGCAGTAATTGCAATTTTCATTCCCATAATTGCAGATGCAGCCGCAATACCAAGAAGAAGCTTTGCACCCGCCTCAACTACCTCTGATGCGGCTGTGGGGAACATATTCTGTCTTCCCTGAAAATATCCACGGTAAGCTGACAGCAACGAAACAAAAAACACTGCCGGTGCAATCACCTTGATACCAAGGGCAGAATCTGCATTCCCCAAAAAACCAGCAAGATTATCCGCAAAGGCATAAAGTGCAGTGCTTCCCACTATACCGATTATTCCCAGCAAAAATGCAGCCGTCTGGAAAACACGCTTTGCATCATATTCATCACCTTTTGCAATACTTTCAGCAACCATTTTGGAAACCGCAATGGGAAATCCTGCTGTGGCAATTATAAACATAAAGGTATAAATCTGGTATGCAACATTAAAAATGCCCATTCCGTCATCGCCCACAAGCTCACGGAGTGGTACTTTAAATAGGGCACCTATAATTTTCACCAAGAAATTGGCTCCTGCCAATATCAACGCACCTTGTAAGAAGTTTTTTCCGTTGTTCTTCAAAGCGACGCCTCCCTGTTTTTATTTCAAATCAGCAATTATAATTTATGCCGTATTTATATAGAATACTACAAAATACCAAAATCGTCAAGTATTGCTTTTGATTATCTTTTTTTTGCGTCTTTTCTTGCGCAGTCAAGAGCAATTCCACCTATAATAAACTGAACAAACAAGCTAAATGCAGCTTTTACAATTTCAATACACAGAACACCCGTTTCGTAACTTTCAACATACATCTGGTTATATTTATATGCTATAAATCCTATTATAAGCACACCGGTTGCAAATTTTAGTCCATAAAATATTAGTTTTGCAGCTTCCGGAGACATCCTGTTTATTATCTTAAGGAATTCATACATTTTATCTCCTCCTTTGTATGTTTTTTATCTTTAGGTTAACATAATATTTTACATTTTTCAACAAGAAAGTTTTGTAATACCTATATTTACTATATTTTCAAGCTTTTTTATAAATTGTAGAATTTTGTCGATAGATTACCAAGTTAATATATTTTGTATAGTTGTAGAATTAAAACAAATTCTATATCAACAGGAGGACATTCGTATGAATCAATGTGAAAATTGCGAACTTGTTACATCAGTCGAAGGGATTAGCTATTTTATAACCTGCAAAAACACAGAAAGCCCCAGACCCTTTGGAATTCTTGCAACTGTTCAGGACGATGCCGAAGATACCGGCTGTGCTGACAACCTTTTCTTCACACGTGAAGAAGCTCACAAATGTTGTATGTGGCTTGCCGAAAACCAGGTATACCCCATAACACTAAGTGAGGTTCTGGATAACTTTTACAGATTATAATCATTACCCTTAAGGATTTGTCTTCTGTGACTTTGCAGATTTGACAAATCCTTTTTGGTTTGGTATAATAATAAAAAACACATTTGGAGTTTATGTTATATGAAAATAAATGAATCAGCCGAAAATTATCTTGAAGCAATTTTTATGCTAAAAAAGAAAACAGACTTTGTCCGTAGTATAGATGTAGCACACGAGCTTTCCTTTACAAAAGCAAGTGTTTCTGTTGCTATGAAAAGCTTTCGTGAAAAGGGCTATATCACCATTGACGAAGCCGGCGGGATTTCATTGACAGATGCGGGGCTTGCCATTGCTGAAAAGGTTTTTGAACGTCACCATATTATAGCCTCTGCACTTATTTCTCTTGGCGTAAGCAAAGAAACTGCCTTTGACGATAGTTGTAAAATCGAACACGTTATCAGTGATGAAAGTTTTGAAAAACTGAAAAGTTACCTGAACAAAAAGAACTAATTTTTTATACAAAAAACTGCAGACGACCTGTCATCTGCAGTTTTTACTTTTTATACCATTCAGGTGTGCCGATACCGTTGGAATGCCACAAAGCAAAATCCTTTTTCATTCTTGCAACAACCGTATTTACCTCTTCTTCCTTTAATTCTGAACACAAAAAATCATATAAAAGCTGATAAAGTGTTATCCGCTTTACCCCCTGACCAATCAAACCTTTTGCATTCCAGAATTCCGAAAGTCTGTAATAAAAATCAAATGGCGAATTAAAAAATCTCAAAGCGATTTTCAATGTCTCTTCAAATCTTCCTGAATTAAAATACCGTTCAAGAACATCCTCCACCGCTTTTAGTTTTATTATCTCATCATACGACAGCCAGTTGGTGGAAAAAATATTATATGGTGCATACGCATTGAACGCCATTCCATATTTTGCGGCATCCCTGCGCAAAGCCGAACCTTTTAAAAGCTTTAAAAATCCAAGCTGCAACACATCGGGCGACAAATTATAAACATCATTAAAAGAGCTTTTAAAGGAATTGTAATCCTCAAAAGGAAGCCCTGCAATCAAATCAAGGTGCAATGCTACATTTGTCTTTTCTTTAAGTTTGGTCACGTTGCGGCTCAACGCATTAAAATCCATTGTACGGCTGATTTCAGCAATGGTTTTGGGATTTGTGCTTTGAACACCTATCTCAAACTGAATTTTACCCTTTGGAGCTCTTTTAAGAACCTCAATTGCCCTGTCATCAAGAAGGTCTGCACCGATTTCAAAATGGAAACAGGTTTCTCCCTCAAGACTGAGAATGTATTCCCATATCTGAACTGCACGTGATTTATCGGCATTAAAGGTTCGGTCAACAAATTTCACCGTCATAACATTAGCGTCAACAAACTGTTCCAGCTCGGCTTTAACACGGTCAAGGCTTAAAAATCTTACACCGCAGTCAACCGACGAAAGACAATAAGCACAGCTAAACGGACAGCCGCGGCTTGTTTCGTAATATACAAGCTTTTCACCCGCCACCACGTTTTTCAAATCATCACTGGTATACGGAAAGGGCAAATCCTCCATACTTTTAAGCTTTGTGCCTTGTATCACGCATCTTTTATCAGGAATGTTTTTTAAAAAATCTGCAACTGCAATCTCGCCCTCGCCGCATATAATATAATCTACACAGTCATTTTCATTAAGCAGCCTTTCTGCATCAAAGGAAACCTCGGGTCCCCCAAGAAAAATTATACAATCAGGCTTTAGCTGTTTGAGGTTTTTGCAGATTTCAAGAATTCTGCCGATATTCCATATATAGCACGAAAAGCCGTATACGTCTGCATCCGACATATACAGCTTATCAAGAATGCTGTCCTGTGGCTCGTTTATGGTGAATTCCCTAAAATCACAGTCAATCCCTGTCCCACAGCAATAACGTGTCAGGTACCTGACAGCAATATTAGTATGAACATATTTGGCATTTACTGCCACAAACAGAGCCTTCATTTGTTATTCTCCCATTTCGTACTCCAAATCATTTTCTGTTTCATCAGCAATCTTTGCCAGATAGCTTTTTGCCTCGGCTCTGGCAAGATTTACATCCAGATTGCGATAATTTCCACATTCAATTTCGCTGGCGCCCGGCATTTCGCCGTCATATTCAGCAATTGCCCCAAGCACAGACTTGACCTCTGCTATTACCTCATTATGCACAGCGTTTCTCACAAGAAGATAAAATCCCGTCTGGCATCCCATTGGCCCAACATACACAACATCATCTTTAAGGCTTCCGTTGCGCATAAAAGTGGCAAAAAGGTGTTCAAAGGAATGCATAAGCGCATTTGACATAACATCTTTGGTATTTGGTTTTCGCATACGCACATCATAGGTTGTAATATCGCCGTCAATTCTTGAAATGTAAATCCATTCTCGGATATATCGGTGATCCACCGTGAAGCTGGCAATTTTATTCATAGTCTAACCCTCTTTTACCTTCAATTTTAAGTTGTATTTTTTAAGGAAATATTCTGTATTCATCTTTTTATGTCCCACCGCCTTTGAAATCTCGCCTTTGGGACATTTAAATTCAAACTCGCAGTCCTTAAGACCCTTCTCCAGCACAACATCTTCAATCATATCACGATAAATCAGGCTTTCAACCAGTTCGCCAAAGGCCTGATGGTACGGACCTGCAACAACTGTTCCCGGGGAGTCAAGTTCATCTGAGGAATGCAGGCCCACCCTTATTACATCAATACTGTTTTTACGGAATTCACACACCGCCTTCTTTGCAAGCTCTGCCGCCTGCATGGTGGAATACGGCACATAAATGCCATCATTATAAAATTTTTCCAAAGCAGTGCCTTTGAGTGTCACAACAGGATAAATTCTTACACAGGAAGGTTTCAGGGCTATTATGTCAGCAACAGTTTTCATATCCTTTTCGGGGTTTGATGAATACATACCAAGCATCATCTGGTGCCCAACATTTATCCCTGCTGCCTTTAACATTCCGGTCGCCTTTATCACATCCTCAAAGCTGTGTCCGCGGTTATTGCTTTGCAAAACACCGTTGTCACTGCTTTGCACGCCTAGCTCTACTGTTGTAACATTATATTTTTTTAAGAGTTCGATTATATCAGAGCTTATATAGTCCGGTCGGGTAGAAAGTCGAATTCCGTCAATAACCGCACCAAATTCTGCCGCAACATTTAAAAAGTCCTCCTGAACAGACAATGCCATACCGGTGAAACTGCCCCCAAAGAACGCAACCTCAACCGATGAATTATCCCTGTTAATTGTTTTAAGGAACTCATCAATAAGGCCTTTAACATAATTAGGTGTAATATCGGTTTCAACCCCTGTTATCTTGCGCTGATTGCAAAAGGCGCAATCAAATGGGCATCCCCTGTGGGGTATAAAGATGGGTAGGTTATATTTTCTCATTCTTCTTCATTCTTTCAAACGCATCTCTTGCCGCATCCTGCTCGGCAATCTTGCGGTTTTTGCCCTTTCCCGTGCCGATAACCATATTTTGATAAACTGCCTCAACCTCAAAACTAGGGTTGTGGTCCGGGCCTGATTTTTGTGTAAGATTATATCTCACAACTTCAGTATTTTTATCACGTTTCTGGAAATAAATCTGTAGCTCTGACTTGTAATTGATTTCAGGCTTAACCTGAATATTTTTTATCTTGTCACCAAAAACCTTTAAAGTCCAATCCTTCGCAGTTTTGTCATCACTGTCAAGATAAATTGCACCAAGCAATGCCTCAAAGGTATCAGCAAGAATGGAATCTTTGTTTACACCATTGGTTTTGGTTTCTGACCTTCCAAGCTTTATACCTTTTCCAAGATTCAGGTTTCTTGAAAGCTCAGCCAGAGATTTTTCACAAACCAAAGATGCCCTTATTGCCGTCAGGTCGCCCTCGTCGCATTTGGGATATATTTTGTAAATCTCGGTTGCAATAATGTATGACAAAACGCTGTCACCCAAAAATTCAAGACGCTGATTGCTTTCCTTTTTCATGTCATTTGCCAGTGAAATATGTGTCATCGCAAGTTCCAGCAAGGATTTGTCTTTAAACTCATATCCGATATTCATATATGATAACCTTCTTCAATAAAAAATAGCGAACCGTCATTTTTGTGACAGTCCGCATAAAAATTAGTTTAAGTTTTCTTTAATATAGTTGACTGCGTCGCCTATTGTTGAAATTTCTTCAGCCTGCTCGTCGGAAATTTCCATATCGTATTCTTCCTCAAATGCCATCAGCAGTTGAACAAGATCAAGTGAGTCAGCCTCTAAATCGTTCACAAACGAAGACTCCATTGTGATAAGGCTCTCGTCAATGTCAAGCTGTTCTGCGGTAATTGTTTTTACTGTTTCAAAAATATCCATATATGTCCTCCTATCTTTGTTATGTGAATAATAATACCACAAAGTATGGTGTTCGTCAATACAAAATATGTTATTTTTTTCCGCAAATATCGTTATTTTTACTTAAATGTAATAAGCTTTCGATTTTTAATAATATAATCCAAGCCCGAATACACTGTCAAAACAACAGAAAGAGCAACCAGCCAGAAAGTTAAAGCGCCATATATGCTGTCACCAATTCTTAAAGGAATGATACGGTCAAACATCACTGCAATAAGAGCTGCCATCTGCGAAACGGTTTTGGCTTTGCCCCACTGACTTGCCGCAATTACCGTATCCTGTCCCATCGCCAGTTGGCGGATACCTGTAACAATAAGTTCACGGGCAATAATTATCATAACCACCCATGAATTGATAAAATCTGCGCCGATACCCAAAAGACAAATAAGCGCCGAAATCGTGAGTATTTTGTCTGCCAATGGGTCCATCAGTTTGCCAAAGGTTGTAACCTGGTTGTTGCGTCTTGCAAGATAACCGTCAAGCTGGTCTGTTAAGGAGGCGATTGCAAAAATTATAATTGCCGGCAGATAAAAGCCTGAAAGCAATGCCCACATAAAAACCGGCACTAAAACAACTCTGAACAAAGTAAGTTTGTTGGGTGTATTCATTTTCAATTTCCTCCTTTTTTACAAACACCATAAAGGTCATATTCCATATAATCATCAATTTCAACTTCAGCAAAATCACCTGGCTGGAGCTTTGTTTTTGATGTAAAGAACACTTTTCCGTCAATCTCTTCGGAATCTCCGTAGGTTCTGCCGTAATACTGCTTTATAATATTATCATATCCTTCAACAAGAACCTCAAAGGTTGTTCCCACCTTTTTGCTGTTAAGCTCCTCTGAAACCGCAGACTGGTCAATCATAATAACCTCCTGACGGTTCTTTTTCTCATCCTCGTCAAGCTGTCCGTCAAGCTGTGCCGCAGCGGTACCTTCCTCCTGAGAATATGCAAAAACTCCAAGTCGGTCAAACTCGGTTTCTGTAACGAATTCACGAAGTTCGTCAAACTCCTCCTCGGTTTCTGTCGGAAAACCGGCAATAAGTGATGTTCTGATTATTACACCAGGAATTCTTTCGCGAAGTTTTCTGATTATCCCTGTAATTTCTGCCTTGTTTGTGCGTCTGCCCATCAACTTTAAAATTCTGTCATTACAATGCTGTATGGGAATATCAAGATAATTGCATATCTTGTCCTGACGGGCAATGGTATCAATCAGTTTATCTGTAACAAGTTCAGGATAGCAATAATGCAAGCGTATCCACCTGATGCCATCAATCCTGCACAGTTCATCAAGAAGTTCAGGCAGCCGGTATTCGCCATAAATATCCATGCCGTAACGGGTTGTGTCCTGAGCAATAACAATCAGTTCCTTTACGCCCTTTTCAGCCAAATTTCTTGCCTCGGCAACAATATCTTCAATAGTACGGCTCCTGTATTTGCCCCTGATTGACGGAATAACACAGTATGTACAATGATTATCACAGCCCTCGGCAATTTTAAGGTATGCCATATACTCAGGCGTTGTAACTATTCTCGGCAGCTTCTCGCAGGACATATATTCGTCGCTACAATAAATCTCCGGTTTGCCCTTTGTATGCATTTTTATTATGCCTGCAATCTTATCATATTCATTTGTCCCGATAACAATGTCAATCTCAGGAATTTCTCTTTGTAATTCCTCTTTATAGCGCTGACTCATACAACCGGTAACAACCAGAATACGATTTGGCTCTTTTTTCTTATATTCTATCAGTTCCATTATGCAATCAATAGACTCCTGCTTGGCATCATCAATAAATGCGCAGGTATTAACAATCATAATTTCTGCATCTTCCTCGTCGGCAACAAGCTCAAAGCCACCTGCCTCAAGTATTCCCATCATTTCCTCGGCGTCAACCAAATTCTTTGAACATCCCAGTGAAACAAGCGAAACCTTTTTCAATCTGTGTCACTCCTTTTAACACTTATGCCAATATTATCAAAACATTTATTTATATCATATATGCTAAAGCCTCGTCTTACAAGGTGAGCCTTTGCCTTTTCAAGCTCTTTCCAGTCAGAAAACTCCTTATCACCAAACCTCAGCTTTACATATTCCGCAAGGCTGTCTTCGGCATCAACATCTGCCTCCTGCATCGCCCTTTCAATCACGCTTGATGCAACACCCTTTTGGATAAGCTCCTGCTTTATGCGGTACAAGCCCTTCATATGAACATACACCCCATCATGTATATACGCCTTTGCGTATTCTGAATCATCAAGGATACCCGCCTTGCAGAATTCTCCCACAACAGTCTCGGCAACCTCTTGTGATATACCTTTTTGTATCAGCTTTTGCAGAATTTCCCTGCAGGTGTACATTTTAAATGATATAAGTTTTGCCGCAATCTTTTTTGCTTTGTCAAATTCCATAGTCAGTTACTTTTTCTTTGATGTAGGCTTTGGTACCGGAGAAAATGCTGTGTTCATTTCTCTGTCGCCCTCTTCGCCTTCTTCAATAAGCGGAAGTCCTGCCTTTTCCCTGATCTGCTGTTCAATCTCAAAGCACAGAGCCGGATCTTCTTCAAGCAATCTCTTAACCGCTTCTCTGCCCTGTCCCAGCTTTTCGTCGTTATACGAGAACCATGAGCCCGATTTCTTAATAATGCCAAAATCAACGCCCACATCAACAATATTACCGGTTTTGGATATACCCTCGCCATAAATAATATCAAACTCTGCTTCTTTAAAGGGAGGAGCAACTTTATTCTTTACAACCTTAACCTTTGTATGGTTGCCCACAGCACCTTCATCGCCCTTAACGGTTTCAACACGGCGTACGTCAAGTCTTACTGATGAATAATATTTAAGAGCACGTCCACCGGCAGTTGTTTCAGGGTTACCAAACATAACGCCAACCTTTTCACGAAGCTGGTTAATAAAAATCGCCGTTGTGTTTGATTTACTTACAACCGATGTAAGCTTTCTTAAAGCCTGCGACATAAGTCTTGCCTGAAGACCAACGTGGGAATCACCCACCAATCCCTCAATTTCCTGCTTGGGAACAAGCGCCGCAACAGAGTCAATAACAATAACATCAATAGCGCCCGAACGAACAAGCTGCTCGGTAATTTCCAAAGCCTGTTCACCGGTATCCGGCTGTGAAACAATAAGGTCATCAATCCTTACACCAAGCTTCTCAGCATAAACAGGGTCAAGAGCATGCTCTGCATCAATAAACGCAGCCTCGCCGCCCATCTTCTGTGCCTCCGCAACTATATGAAGGGCAACAGTTGTTTTACCCGATGATTCAGGACCATAAATCTCAACAATTCTGCCCCTGGGAACGCCACCTATACCCAATGCAATATCAAGAGCCATTGAGCCTGTGGGAATCGCCTCAACCTCGGCATTTGTTTTTTCTCCAAGAAGCATTACTGCACCTGCACCGTATTGCTTTTCAATCTGTCCAAAGACATTTTCCAGAGCTTTTCTCTTTTCTTCCTGCATATTTAAAACCGCCTTTCAAAAACCATTTATTCAACAAAATATACTTTTTGTGTTAAAATCATAAAATTCAATTAAATCATACCATATCTTGTGTGTAAAGTCAAGAATTTTCACAATATCTCACCCAAAAAGCTGTTGATATTATTTTAATCTTTTTGGTGTACTATAAAAAGGACAATAAAAACAGGAGCCAAGTTTTTCATTGACTCCTGAGATTTTATTTATTCAAACTATTTTGAAATAAACTTTTCCTCTTCTTCCTTTTCAAGCTCACGATAAGCCACCTTACCAACCAATGTTTTAGGAAGGTTGTCACGGTATTCGTATTCACGTGGCAAAGCATATTTTGCAATATTTTTTTCACAGTGAGCCTTAATTGATTCTTTAATCTCATCTGTGGGAGCAAAGCCCGGCTTTAATACAATAAACGCCTTTACTCGTTGCTTTCTTACTTCGTCCTTTACACCGATAACCGTGCTGAACATTACCGCCTCATGTGAATCTATTACATTCTCCACCTGTGAAGGATATACGTTGTAGCCGTTTGTTATAATCATACGCTTAAGTCTTTGAACAAAATAGATAAAGCCATCTTCATCCATACGACCAAGGTCGCCGGTGTGAAGGTATGTCCGTCCGTCATCGTGAACACGAAGGGTCTGGCTTGTTTCCCGGGGATTATTGATATACTCCTTCATAAGGGTAGGCCCGGTAAGACAAATCTCACCCATTTCGCCAACTTCCGCTTCCTCATTGGTATTGGGAATAACAATCTTATAATATGTATCAGGAAAAGGAATCCCGATACTTCCCTCACGGTAATAATCAATAGGTGTAAGACAACTTGCGGTTACACATTCGGTTGTTCCGTAGCCTTCACGCACCTGAATTGACGCACCTCTTTCTTTAAGAAAAGCATCAATCTTCTTTTTAAGCTCAACCGACAGTGAATCTCCGCCGCTGAACAACCCTTTAAGGCAAGAAAGGTCTGTTTTTTTCATATCTTCATTACGCATCATTGCCTCAAACAAAGTGGGTACGCCTGCCATATAATTGGGGTGATGTTTTTTGAAAAGTCCTGGGAACTCAGCCACATTTACTCTTGGCACAAGAACACACTTTCCGCCGTGGGTAAGGATGGTATGAATTCCAACTCCCAAACCAAAGCCATGGAATATGGGCATTACCGAAAGCATTACATCTCCGGGTGCAAAGCATTGAGATGCTGCCGCCGTTTGCATTGCCAGAGCATTGAAGTTAAGGTTTGTAAGCAAAATACCCTTTGATGTACCTGTTGTGCCGCCACTGAACAGAATAACTGCAGAATCGTCACCTTTGCCGTTATATGAAGGTTCATTTGTGCAATTCTTTGCCTTGCTGAGAAAATCATTCCAGCCGATAACCCACGGGTCTTTAACTACCTTTGGCTCGTGCCCGATAAACTTGTACGCAAAGCCTTTAATTGCAGGCAATGCTTCTTCGATTTTGGTAACTATAACCTTTTCAAGCTGAGTTTTGCCTTTTATTGCCTCAAACTTTTCATAGAACTGACTTAAAGTTATAGCAATCCGGCTGTTGCTTTCGTTAAGATAAAACTGTATTTCCGCCTCTGCTGATAATGGATGAACCATACTTGCCACAGCACCGATTTTGTTTATGGCATAAAACATTATTACCGCCTGCGGAGCATTGGGCATGCACACAGTAACAGCATCACCCGGCATAATTCCCTGCATCACAAGAGCTTTGGCACACACATCAATTTCTTCAATGAATTTTTCATAGGTTGCCGATTTGCCCATAAAATCATATGCAATATTTGCCGGATATTTCTCGGCCGTCTTTTTAAGCATATCATACATCGAAATATCGGGGTAATCCAGAGTATGCGGAACATCCCCGTAATATTTAAACCACTTTGCATCAGAATTCAAAATCAATTTCCTCCCCTAACGTTTTGTCAAGCAACTGCGGATTTTTAAACAAATGTTTAATCAATTTCAATGAACGTGCAAAATAAAAGCCGTCTGCAATACGTTCATCAAGAGTTACACCTATATTCACCACATCCCTGATGGTCTGCTGATTATCGTCAGTAAGAACGATTTCCTTATGAATTTCACCTATGGTGATAACAATTCCGGTTGTACCAAAATTATTAAGGTGATGGTAAACCGCATCGCACTTTATACTGCCAAGATTTGACAACATAACGGTAACATAATTGGGGTCAACACTACTGAAGCTCTTTGGCATAAGGCCATGACTGTCAGCAAAACGCATAAACGCCATAAAAATATACATTAAAAACTTGGGGAACTTCTTTACGATATTAAGAATGTCATCCACCTTCATACCGCCATCATCCTTTTTTGCCACCGCCACCTTGGGGGCAAGTCTGTCGGTTATTGCACAAACATTTTCATCATCCTTGGGATGATAAATCATCAAAGTTTCCTCAGCATGGTCTTCAAACTTTTTCTTAACCGTAAAGCCCATAGATACATCATGCCGCATATAAAAATGTTTGCCTGATATATATCTGTTAAGCAAAGGCCGCATTCTGATAGTTCGTGCCACTGCCGCAATTACACAATGGAACAATGTCACCTTGCGTTCACCTGTTGCGTTTTTATCCTTTATGTATTTCAAAAGCTCGGTTACATCAATCTTTTCATTGATATAGACCTCAGCATCTGTTCTTTTTGGCATAAGATATGCCATGTAAAAATGCAAACCGTCAATATCTCTTACACGGTATGCATCATATCTGTCGCCCCATCTACGCACCAAACCACTCCTTTAAAGCAATATTTATGTCATTATAACATATTCTTTGGAGAAAATCAAATTTTTGTTGAAAGAATTTAATTTTTCTATTTTTATATTTGAATTTTCAAAAAAAGATTGACACCGAAACAATTTAGTAGTATAATATCAAAGGTCTTTTATACACAACAAACATTTCGGGATGTGGCCCAGCTTGGTAGGGCACTTCGTTCGGGACGAAGGAGCCGCAGGTTCAAATCCTGTCATCCCGACCACTGCACTTAGCTTTTGCTGGGTGCTTTTTATTTTGTCCATCTATGCGGCAGATTGTGTGAAAACACTTTGTGTTTTCCTCCATTCCAAAATGCTCTTGCATTTTGCAATCCTGCGCTATCGATATGCCACAGGCATATCGTCTTAACGCTTCGGCGCAGGTTCAAATCCTGTCATCCCGACCACTGCACTTAGCTTTTGCTGGGTGCCTTTTTATCTTATAGGAAATTACTACTTTTAAGTTGTAATTTCCTATATTACAAATAAAGTGTACCTTAATCCCCTCAAGAGTGAGGGGCAGGGGAGTTGATGTGTTTTAATCAAAACACTTTTTTATTTTGTCCATCTATGCGGCAGATTGTGCGAAAACACTTTGTGTTTTCCTGCAGTACTCAAAAAAACAGAGCATACAACATGTATGCTCATGATACTGTATATGCTCTGTCTGTTATTTATTGTTCTTATTCAGCCTTGCTGCACGTTACGCTTCCTTCTTTACAGAAACCTTATTGATTACATACATTGCTGCAATGGTAAGAATTACCGCAAGCAGGAATACAATGTACCAGTTCTGAACATAACCTACAATTATGTATGAAACAAAGGAAATTACAGCAACTGTAATTGCATATGGCAACTGTGTTGAAACGTGATTAAGGTGGTCACATTTTGCACCTGCAGATGACATAATTGTTGTATCCGAGATAGGTGAACAGTGGTCACCACAAACAGCACCTGCAAGACATGCTGACATACCGATAATCTGAAGCGGATCGCCTGTTTCAAATATAACAGTAACAATGGGGATAAGAATACCAAATGTACCCCATGATGTACCTGTAGCAAACGAGAGAATGCAAGCCACAACAAAGATAACTGCAGGAAGCAGATTTGCCAGAGCACTTGCATCTGCCAGAAGATTTTCAACATATGTAGCATAACCCATAAGGCCGTTTACATTCTTAAGTGCTGTTGCAAATGTAAGTATAAGGATAGGTGGAACCATTGCAACAAAGCCCTTTGGAACACATTCCATAGCTTCCTTAAATGAAATGAGCTTTCTAAGCATAAAGTATACAATTGTAATAACCAAAGCAACAATAGCACCCCAAGGAAGACCAACAGTTGCATCGGTATTAGCAAATGCATTTACAAAACTTTCGCCTGCAAAATATCCGCCAACATAGATAAGCGCAAGAACGCTGAGCACAATCAGAACAATAACAGGGAGAACAAGGTCGATAACCTTTGCCTTGCCTGCTTCCATTTTTATGTTGTCATTTTCAACTCTTTCACCGCTAGTGAACAAATCGCCTTTGTTAATTGCGTTAAGCTCGTGAATTTTCATAGGACCAAAATCCCACTTCTTAACACAAAGAACAATGATGAACACAAAAGTGAGCAATGAATAGAAGTTGTAAGGAATAGCCTTGATAAACAATGTAAGACCTTCGCCCTCGGGTGCATAACTTGCAACTGCTGCTGCCCAGGAAGAAACAGGTGCAATCATACAAACAGGTGCAGCTGTTGCATCAATAATGTATGAAAGCTTTGCCCTTGATATTTTGTGACGGTCAGCAACAGGAGTCATAACCGAACCAACTGTAAGGCAGTTAAAATAGTCATCAATAAATATAAGTACACCAAGAGCAAATGTAGCAAGCATAGCGCCTGTTCTTGACTTGATGTTCTTTTCTGCCCATGCACCAAAAGCAGCACTACCACCTGCTTTGTTAATAAGAGCAACCAGAATGCCCAAAACAACCAGGAAAATAAATATACCTGCTGTGCCTTCAACTGCACCGATAAGGCCATCACCCAACAGGGCATCCATAGCGGCTACCGGATTAAAGTTGCAAGCAAAAAGTGCCGCAATAACAATACCGGCAAACAGTGAAGAATAAACTTCTTTGGTTACAAGTGCAAGAACAATTGCAAGAATCGGTGGCAAAAGCGAAACTATTGTTGCATAATAGTTGCTTGCAGGCTCAACAATTCCTGCACCGCCACATTCCTCGCACTCTGCAAGGATTTCACCTGCTTCGCTGCAAAGTCCGCAATCAACCATTACATTTGTTTTTACGGTTGTAGCACCGACAACAACTGCAACGATTGCCAGAAGAATCACAACAAGCTTGATAATGTTTGATTTTTTCATAACGAAAATTTCTCCATTCCGCCGTTTTTACGGCAAATTTGTATAATTATTTATTTTTTATCTTGAGTTTTTGGGATTAACGATATCACGCCAATCAAGGTCACCGCGCTCTAAACCTCTGATCATAACCTCTGCCGTTGCACTGTTGGTGGCAAGAGGAATATTATGAACATCACAAAGCCGGAAAAGTGCCGAAACATCAGGCTCGTGTGGTTGAGCTGTAAGAGGATCACGGAAAAACAACACAAGGTCAATTTCATTGTATGCAATTCTTGCACCAATCTGCTGGTCACCGCCCTGAGGCCCTGACAAAAATAAATTAACATCCAGACCTGTTGCTTCTATAATAAGGCTTCCTGTTGTACCCGTAGCACAAAGATTGTGTTTTGCAAGTATCGCCTTGTAGGCAATACAGAAATCTACCATCAGTTCTTTCTTCTTGTCATGTGCAATTAAAGCTATGTTCAATTTTTCTACCTCCTGTCAATTCAGACTATAATGTTAATACCATTTACTTTTTTCTGCCAAAAAACTTTTTCAAACGACTTTTAAAAGATTTATCTTCAAAATTCATAAGGGGAACAACGTCACCGCTGAGCCTCATGGCAATATTCCTGTAACCCTGACCTGCGCAAGAGCCGGAATTTGTAACCACAGGTTCACCCTTAGCAGCCGAAACAATCACCTCGCGGTCATCCGCCACCACACCAATAAGGTCAATACTAAGCATTTTGATAACATCATCAACGCTGAGCATATATCCGTCTTTTACCAAATCGGGGCATATCTTATTTATCACCGCATAGTGTTCTTCAATCCCATGCTCTTCAAGCAAGCCCACAATTCTGTCTGCATCACGAACTGCCGAAACATCAGGAGTTATAACAATCAAAGCCTTATCAGCCGCTGCAACAGCATTCCTGAAACCCTGTTCAATACCTGCCGGACAGTCAATAAGGATAAAATCGTATTTATCCCTCAGTTTGTTGCAAAGCATCTTCATCTGTGCTTCAGAAACGGCATCCTTGTCAGTGGTTTGCGCTGCCGGAATAAAGTCCAGACCATCAAAGCGCTTATCCCTGATTGCCGCTTTTTCCGTCGGGCATATGCCCGTAATCACATCAACCAAATCGTATACGATTTCATTTTCAAGGCCCAAAGCTACATCAAGATTCCGAAGACCTATATCAGTATCAATCAATAATACTTTCTTGCCAAGCTTTGAAAGACCCACACCAAGATTGGCTGTTGTTGTGGTTTTGCCCACACCGCCTTTACCGGAAGTTATAACAATTATCTCTGCCACATTCAACCTCCTTGCCCAACAAAGCGGCTTCGCCGTTCACCGCAGGTGGCGGTTGCAGCAACAACGCTTTGTTTGCCTATTTGCATTTCGGCGTAACCGAAAATTTTGCACAGGCATTTAAATCGTGTTTTATATAATAGGAAATACACAATTTTCTATTATATAAAAAGCCTTATACATCATAATTCTAACATAAAATACATTAAATGTCAAAATAATATTTGCCTTTTTGCAAAAAATATGGAATTTTCACACGATTATTTTTCGTTCATATTTACCATATTTCGCACATTCTATCAGTCTGACCCTACTTTAAAATGGTATTCACAGGGTTAACCTCGTCTGCAACACCCGTAAGTCCGAGATAATACTCAAACATATCCCGTGCAACCTGAGCTGCATAACGGCTGGTTGCACCATGCTCAAGAACAACCGCCACAGCGATTTGGGGGTTATCATAAGGGGCAAAACCAACAAACAAAACCGTATCGCTGCCCTGACTGACCTCGGCAGTACCTGTTTTGCCGCCAACCGGGATTGTAAAGCTCTCAAAAACAGCCTTTGCAGTACCATCCTCGGTAACTCGTCTCATACCGTCTTTAACCGCAGAAAGGGTTTCGTCCGATATTTCATGCTGAGAAATTACAGCCGGTTCGTTTTTATAAACAACCTCACCTGTGCTGTAACTGCGTACCTCTTTTACAAGATGTAACGAATACCTTGTACCCTTGTTTATAATAGTACCTACATAGCTTGCAAGCTGTGCCGGTGTAAACATATTATCCGACTGACCAATCGCCGCCTGAAGAGTGTCGCCCGGATACCATGTGGTTCCCAGCTTTTCACGGTAAGCAGGTCCTGCAACAATTCCGCTTGATTCCGACAGCTCAACGCCCGTTGTCTGTCCCAAGCCGAAATATCCGGCATACTCATTTATTCTGTCTATGGTAAGCTGCCGTCCCATTTCATAAAAGAAAT
>JAZNVB010000124.1:0-10061 GCA_045592585.1 Clostridia bacterium | reverse complement strand
GAAATCACAACTTAAAAGTAGTAATTTCCTATAAGATAACGCAAAAGGACGACACCAAGGCCGTCCTTTAAAATCTCTTTTGCGACCCAACCAAAGTTTAATCTGTCAGGGATTTGATTAAGTCAATAATATTATAATTATACTTTGTAATCAACAGCTTCATTACCTGAACGCTGTCACCGTTTTCGGCATGGACAAGAATGGTGTTTTCACCACGAGCCAAAGTAATTGTGTTCATAAAAAGTCCCGATGTACCGATAGTAGACTCAGAAGGTGTTCTCAAAACCTGAGATACGCCACTTTCGTCAATATACTGCATTTCGGTATAGAACTTTTCGTACATACCTGTTTCGGGGCTGAAGCTGTAAAGAGAAACGGTTGTACCCTCTTTGCCGCAACCCGAGATAATGTAAGACTCATTAAAAGTTGAATCCTGAGGGTTCTTGGGTTTTGTAACAACCACAAGACCTGCTGTGTTGCCGGTTGTATCAACAGGCAATGAGTCAGGTGCCGCAAACACTCCTGTCTGTGCAAGCAGCATAACTGCCACAACTAAAATAGCTATATAAATCTTTTTCATAGTAATTCTCCTTATAGCATAAGTGCAAAATCCGGAAGATACTCCAATTCTGTATTTTGAGTATAACATATAATTGTTACAAGGATATTACAGCCACATTACAATTATCTAAAAGATTACCTGCCCCATTATCAAATAACAATTCTGAGGCATTTGGCATATACTGAGGATAGGAGAGTGATTTCCTTATGAAAATATTTATTGACCCGGGCCACGGCGGTCCCGACCCCGGCGCTGTGGGCAACGGTGTAACAGAGGAATTTGTTAACCTTAATGTTTCACTGGAGCTTGCAAGGCTTTTGCGTGAGGCAGGGTATGACGTAAGGCTTTACCGCACCACAAGCGACGAAAACGTTCTTGAAAACAAAAATGCTGACCTGCGTAACCGTGCGCAAACCGCCAACAATTGGGGAGCCGATTACTTTATCAGCATCCACACAAACAGCTCGCCAAACCCTGCATCCAATGGTGTAGAGGCGTATGTATACCGTCTGGGCGGAACTTCCGAAAGACTGGCGCAGTCTATTGTAAACTCTGTATCAAATGAGCTTGGTTCACGAAACCGAGGCGTTTTGCAGGCAAACTTTGCAGTTCTCAGGCGAACAAATATGCCGGCAGTTTTGGTAGAGCTTGGCTATCTTACCAACGCAACCGAAGCCCTTAACCTTAACAGCCCCGCATGGCAACGGGCCGTCGCCGCCGCCATTTTTGACGGAATTGTTAATGCCATTGGTCCGGCAAGACCGTAAAAAGCAAAAGGGCTGTAGCAAAACGAAAAAGAAACGGTTCGTCGAGGACGCCGAACCCTACAAATTTTATTGCGAATATGATGAAAGCGCAATATATGTAGGGGACGGCCTCCCGGACATCCCGAAAAATTCATTTTGCTGCAGCCTCTTTTAAATTACTCTTCTGTCTGTGTTTCTAAATCAACAAGCTCCACGGTTTCGGTCACATCTTCTTCAGGTTCTTCCTGCGGCTCCTCCTGAACCCCGGCATCTTCGGTATTTTCCGGTATCTGTGGTTCGTCTTCCTCTGTCACAGCTTCTTCCTGCTCCTTGAGATATTCCTCCTCAACATAAAGCTTAAGAGAGTCAATTGGTGTTTCCTTGTCGGCAGGGTTAACCTCCACCTCGGTATCGGTTGCGCGGTAAACGCTTCCTGTCAACTTCTCTTCTTTAACAATTTCACCCTTGGACCTTACAATTCGTTTTGAAGCAACTCTATATCCTTTTGCCCCCGTACTGAGCACCTTTTTATAACCTGCCGGCAGCTCCTGGTTCTCGGTTATTGCAATTTCAGGTTCAATCACAGAAGTTACCGTATTAACAATTTCAACCTTTTTGTCGGGGTCTTTAACACCCAGCAGTTTGCAGGTCAGCCTTCTTCCCTCTGCCGTTGCCTGAATTTTCACAGGATAGGGTGTGTTGTTTTTAAACCGAAAATCAATGTAACCCTCTGCAATGGTTGCATCCATACCCGCCGGCACATATGCAATTGGCAGTGAATGTGATGTGCGCTGAACAATTTCAAGGTCGGCATAAAGCACAGCGCTGTAAAGGGTAGAAGATGTCTGGCAAATTCCGCCGCCCACACCCGACTCTGTGCGGTTGCCTACATAAACCCCTGCCACCTTGTAGCCGTTTTCAACAGTTCTTGAACCCACTGTTTTGTCATAGGAAAACACATCGCCGGGCATAAGAATATATCCGTTAATGCGGCTTGCGGTAAGTTCAACATTACTTGCCCTTGCCTGCGAGCTTGTTGAAAAATCCGACGAATATGCACCGATAACATCACGGAAAAGCATATCCTCAAGCTCTCTGGCTGTAACCTGATGGGGCTGAGAACTTATCGTTATGGTATATCTTTCCTCACCCGACTCAAGAGCTTTCTTAAGCTGTTCTTTATCAACGGTTATACCGCCCTTTTCGGGGATAATAACCACCTTTCCGTCAACCATCGAATACTCCGCATTGGTCATTGGCTGGGTGAGCTCGGCATATAAAGCATCAAGCTCCACCACCTTTGGCTCGGTGTATTCAACCTTCATATCAATTTTATCAATCTCTTGGTTACTAAGTGCATCCCCTATCATCGTAAGGATTTTTTCCCGACTTACCATCATTCCCGGGTTGCCCTTGATAAGAGTTAAACTGTTGTCCTCAACCTCATAAACAGTTTCGGTCATAGGAATTTCAAACTCCCCTGCAACCTCACCGATAAGTCCCTCAAGCAAATCCCCGTCCGCCTTTGCAAAAATCGGTGCCTGTGTCTTTTTAAACCAGGATGAAAGCATAGCCCCACTCTTGCCCCAAAAACCTCCGCTTCGGCTCAGGGAATATGCACTCTCCGCAGTTTTTTTACTGTCAATCCCGATGCCAATGTCCGACAAAAGAACCGTCTTGCTGTTTTCGCCGCAGGAAAAGGTAATAGTGCGGTTTAAATCTATGCTTTTATACCCTTTATCAAGACAGATTTGCGCTTCTTCAACAGAAAGACCGCCAACTTTAATTCCTGCAACCTCGGTATTGGGATAAATTCCATTGTATGTATTGGCATACGCAAAAAAACCCCCAACAACAAGAACCAATCCGCAAACCGCCACAATAAGAGCAATCATCCATTTGGGTAGCTTCTTTTTTTGTTCAGGAGTGTTGTTTTTGTTATTCTGATTTTCGTTCTTTTCTTTTTCGTCCATCCGATTTTCACTCTCCGATAGATTTATATGCTTCATATTTACATATATGCACACTTAAATTCTATCACATAGTTCAAAAAAGTCAATATTTTTTCAATAAATATTTAAAATCCGGGGAATACTTTCCACGAGGTGAATATTTTGAAATTCAAGGATTTATTTATATACTCTCCCAAACAAGAAACATCTTGTCCAGATATACTATCAGCACCCGAAAAGCCCGAAAACAACCCCGGCAAAAACAGTTACATCAAAAACAACATTCAGGACAAGGAAACCCACACCTATAAAACAGGAAAAGTCAGCCCCACGCTTTCCGAAAACCTTGCCTTTATCAACGACGCCTTTGAAACAAGCAAGAATTTTGACCTTGTGGTCAGGGAATTCAAGGTGCGGCTTGCAGGTTCCTTTGCCGATGCCTTTCTTATCTTTTACGACGGCCTTGCCAACAAGGAATATGTTAACCGTGACATTTTAAAGCCCCTTATGCAGCAAGGTATTGACAAAATTCAGGGTAGTCTTTCTGACACCATTTATCAATGCCTTCTTACTCAGGCGCCCAACACAATGCAAACCGAGATGCAAGCCATAATTGAGGCAGTGGGCTTTGGCAACTGTGCAGTTTTTGTTGACGGATGCAACTGTGCTTTTGTTGCCGACATCAAGGGCTGGAGCAGCCGCAGTGTGGGAAGGCCTGTTGCCGAGGCGGTGCTAACAGGCCCACAGGAAGCCTTTTGTGAGGCAGTAATGCCCAATATCGCCCTTGTTCGCAAAATCCTTAAAGACCCCAACCTGATTGCCGAAAACATCACCGCAGGCACAATCAGCAAAACCCCCTGCGCCCTTATGTATATAAACGGAATTACAAACAAATCCCTTGTGGCAGAGGCACGAAGGCGTCTTAAGGAAATCGAGGTTGAATACATCTTTTCCTCCACAGACATCGAGATGTTTATGGAGGAAAGCACCTTGTTTCCCCTGCCTCAGATTCTTAAAACCGAACGTCCCGACCGTGCGGCAGCCATGCTTTCAGACGGCAAGGTAGTAATTATGGTTCAGGGCAGTCCATTTGTGCTTGTTCTGCCTGCAACCGCCCATGACCTTGCCGAAACCGCCGAAGATAATTATGTTCGCACCTCCGAGGCAAACTTTATGAAGCTTGTCAGGGTTCTGGGGTGCGCCCTTGCCCTTTTGCTGCCCGGTTCATTTTTAAGCATTGTTCTTTATCATCACGAAAGCATACCCACGGATTTGCTCCTTGCAATTGAGGCAAGCCGCAAGCAAATGCCCTTTCCCATAACGCTGGAGCTTGTGATCATGGCACTTGCCTTTGAGCTTATCAAGGAAGCCTCTATCCGTGTTCCCGACCCAATCGGCTCGACCCTTGGCATTGTTGGAGGTTTAATTCTGGGGCAGTCGGCAGTAAGTGCAAACATAGCCAGTCCCCTTCTTATCATTATTGTTTCAATCTCTGCCCTTGGTGCCTTTGCCGCACCCTCTGCATCCATTTCACGGGCACTTTCGGTTTTGCAGTTTGTATTTGTTTTCCTTGGTGCTGTTGCAGGATTTTTGGGGATAGCCTTTGGTTTGTTCACAGGAACTCTTTATCTTGCCTCAACCGTAACCTTTGGAGTGCCCTACCTTTCGGGCGAGGCATGGGGATTTGGCGTTCCACCCATATGGAAGCGTGAAATCCGGCCACATAACCTGCACACACAGCAACGCCGCAAGCAGCCACACATCAGCCGAAAATGGAAAGGAGACAGCCAATGAAAAAATCAGCCATAAACGGCGGCGAACTATCCAGTCTTTGCACATCCCTTGCCGCCTTTCGTATATTTACAACTCTGCCCCTTATCTTTACCTGGACATCGGGCACAGGGGCACCGCTTTCCGCCTTGCTTTCAGGAATTCTGGCAATCGCCTTTATCCTTTTCCGTTACAAAGGCGAAAGCATTTTCAGCCGCACAAAAAGCTCCTTTGTCAAATATGTAATTTCAATTTCGGCGCTGGTATATCTTTCAGCTTCTGCACTCTTCACCCTGACCGAATTTTCGTATTTTGCAAAGCTTACCGCCTTTCCAACCACACCACTTTGGTTTATTTCATTGTTTTTCATAACTGCCGCAGGGCTTGGTGCATTGGGGGGAATATCTGCTCTGCAAAGAAGTTGCCGCTATATGATACCCGTCTTTGCTGCAGTTGTCTGCCTTGTAATACTATCTGTATTATGGAAGGCCGACCTCACCAACCTCTTTCCCATTTTGGGAAACGGTACAACCCACACCCTGAGCCGTGGTCTAAGCGGAATTTTACTCTATTCCGACATATCCCTGATATTTCTTATCGACCAACCTCCGGGATGCCAAAGCAAGGCAAAGCGGTCTGCCATGTGGGGCACTGTTTTTGGGGTCTTGCTATGCTTTTTCACCGTTGTTGCCTATACCGCAAAAATCCCATACCCCATCTCAAAGGACGAACAGTTCCCCTTTTATCTGCTTATGAAGGAGGTTTACTACGGCAGATTTTTTCAGCGGATTGATGCCGTTATTCAATTTATCTCCGCCCTGTGGGGGATGCTTTCCCTTTGCCTTAATCTGTGTCTGATAACAAAAATCCTTGAGAATACCTTTGAAGTAACATCAAAACCTGCCGTTATATTCCCCTTAAGCGCCGCCCTGTTCTTTTTAAGCACAAGTGGTGCGGATAATCATTTTACCATTCTTTTATATACGGCTGCCGTCTTTGCCGCTGTGGTGATTGTTGCATCGCTGTTTAAAAAGGAGGCTGTGCAAAATGAAAATTAAAGCTCTTCTGATTATGCTTTTACCCCTTCTTCTTTCAGGATGCTATGACCACCGGGAAATCGACGAAACAGCATATATAGTGGCACTTGGCATTGACAAGAGCAAGGACGAGGAATTCTCCTATACCTTTCAGTTTTCTTCTCCTCTGGCGATTTCCCAGGAAGGTGAAGGCGGCGAAAAACCTCCCAAGCAAGAGGATAGCGGCAAAGGCAAAAATTCCACCGTTCGCAACCTGACAATCAATGCCCCTGATTTTTATGTGGCAAAGAATATGATAAACAACTTTATGTCCAAAAACATCGATATGTCGCACATCAAGCTGATAGTGTTCTCGGCAGAGGTGGACGAAGATGCCCTTGAAAGCCATTCCCAGCTACTCCTTCGCGAACGTGAAATCAGGCCCCACACCGCCATTGCCGTTGCGGCAGAAAGTGCGTCCGGCTATCTTGAAAACGTCAATCCCGAGCTGGAGTCAAACACCTCCAAATACTACGAGCTGATGTCACTGCGTTCAAACAATCTTTACGCACCAACCAAACGTCTTCACGATTTTGTTGACGAAATAGCCACAGAGGGCGGCTCGGCGGTGCTGCCCATTGCAGTCAGCGGTTCAAAAACTGCCAACTTCACCACCGACAGTTCTGTGGAGGAATGGGTGAGTGCCCACCACTCCACCGTTTCTTCCGACCGTTCTGTTCTTTACGGAATGGCAGTTTTTAAAGACGGAAAGCTGACCTCGGCTATGGACGGCGACAGCGCAATGATTTACAACATTCTGACCCAAAGCATCGAAAGCTGCACCATAACCGTCAAAGACAAATACAACCCCAAAAGCACCCTAAGCTTTCGCCTTTTAATCCCCCAAAAAGCCAATTATAAAATAGACACAAACGCAAACCGTATAACCGTCGCACAAAACCTTCAGGCTGAGTTTTTAGGTGGTGTTCTGCCCAAAGGCTACCGAACCGAAGCCGAGCTTTATGCCTATGCCAATTCTGTTTTAAACAACCGCATTACAGACTATTTCAGCGACATTTCAAAACAAATATCAGCCGACATAATGAAACTCCGTGGCTGTATCCGCAAAAACTTTCTCGCCTTTGATGAGTGGAACAGCTTTAACTGGGACAGCTTTTACAAAAACGCAAAATTCAATACAGAAATAAACTTTATATAGCGAGGTACAACAATGCCCAATATCATCAAAATAATTCTTACTCTGGGGGTTTTGTGGAGCACAGTATACTCCGCAAGCTACGCCGCCTTTCAGTTTAAATGCAAAAAGCACAAGAGTGGTCTTGCCACCCTTGTGCTTGTGGTTATAATGTTTTCTGCCTTTATTTTATCCGATGTTTTACAAGTTTACCCGTAATATCCTCGTCACTTTCAACCAAAAACTCCATATAGTTTGCCGCAGTTGCGTGATACCTGCCGTCACGGGTTTTCTGTTCGGCAATAACTTCAACCTCTCTGCCCTTAAATGAATTATAAAACTCTGCCTTCATTTCTTCGCCAAGAGCAATCATCCGCTGACTTCTCTCTTCCTTGACAGGCTCGGGAATCTGATTGTCAAAGTCTGCCGCCGCTGTGCCCTTGCGAACCGAATACTTAAAAATATGCATCTGCATAAAACCGATACTTTTGCAGAATTCAAAGGATTTTTCAAACTCCTCCCCGGTTTCTCCCGGGAAGCCCACAATAACATCTGTGGTGATTGATGTATCCTTAATCCTGCTGCGCAAAAGTTCAACCGCCGCCTTGTATTCATCGGCAGTATATCTGCGTTTCATCCGCTTTAATGTTTCGGTACATCCGCTTTGCAGGGACAGATGAAAGTGAGGGCAAAGGTTAGAAAGCTTTGAAATTCTCTCAACAAATTCCTCTGTAATAACAGGCGGCTCCACCGAGCCAAGACGCACCCTCTTTATTCCATCCACCCCGCAAACCGCCTCAATTACATCAGCAAGGCCTGTACCGTTTTTCAAATCCTTGCCGTAAGAGCCGATATGAATACCCGTCAGCACAATCTCGGTATAACCATTCCCTGCAAGGAGAGTAACTTCCTCGATAATTTTATCCATATCCCTTGACCTTACAGGTCCTCTTGCATAGGGAATAATACAGTAAGCACAAAAATTATCGCAGCCATCCTCAATTTTCACGTTAGCCCTTATTCTGCTCTGGATGGATGCAGGGCACAACTCCTCAAAGTGCCTTACCTTCATTATATCTCCGCAGGCAACCGTTTTTTTGCCCGAAATAGCATCTTCAACAAGCTGTGGCAGTTTTTCCTTGCCGTCATTGCCCACAACAATGTCAACCCCGATTTTCTCGATTGATTCAAGGTCAGTCTGGGCAAGGCAACCAACCACCGCAATAATTGCATCAGGATTTTTGCGTTTTTCACGGCTTATTCTCTGCCTTGACTTTTGCGCCCCGATTGAAGTCACCGCACAGGTATTTATAACAAACACATCAGCAGTCGACCCGTCTGTAACCTGAAACCCCCTTCTGCGAAAAAGCTCGGCCATTGCCTGGCTCTCATAAAAGTTGGTTTTGCAGCCCATTGTAATAAATTTAACCGTCATACTTCTATCATCCAATTCGTAATTTCCTAATTATATATAAAATATTCAACGAATTTTTATATAAATTTGTAATAAAATTATACACTTTTTTATTGACTAATGCAAGAAAAAATTATATAATGTATAAGAAAATATTTACAGGAGGTGAAAATATGAAAAAGTTTGATATCCTTTTGAACTCAACAAACGACGTAAAGAACTTTGTTAACGCAGTTACAAAGTACGATTTTGATATCGACCTCACATCAGGCAGATACGTTGTTGATGCAAAGTCAATTATGGGTATATTCAGCCTTGACCTCAGCAAGCCCATCACTATCGAAGTTCACAGTGACGATTGCGACGCATTGGTTGAAGAGCTTAAACCCTACATTCAGTAAGAATAACCAAAAATTTGCACGGGCAAAATTCCCACCTTCGATCTTCTGTTTTTTAACAAACGGAACTTGATCGTGGATTTTTGTGCCCTTTTGCACGTTATACAATTATTTATTATGGATAAAAATTATTTTATGTCACAAGCCCTGCGCGAGGCAGAAAAAGCATATGCTTTGGGCGAAACACCAATCGGTGCGGTTATTGTAAAAAACGGCGAGATTATCGCCCGTGCCCACAACCTTCGGGAAACGGGAAAGAATGCCCTGTACCACGCAGAAATTCTTGCAATTGATGCCGCCTGCAAAGCACTTGGCGGCTGGCGCCTTCACCAATGTGACCTTTATGTTACATTGGAGCCCTGCATTATGTGCAGCGGAGCCATAGTTCAGGCAAGGATAAAAAACCTCTTCTATGGTGCGAATGACCCAAAGGGTGGTGCGGTTAAATCAATCGCACAAATCCCATCAATGGACAAGCTGTGCCACCACCCCTATGTCGAGGGCGGAATTATGGCAGAGGAATGTTCCCACATCCTGAAAAACTTTTTCAGGGATTTAAGACAGGGAAACGTGACACCAATCAAGTAATAAATTAATTAATATATTTTATAGGAGGAATTTTTGAAATGAGCAAAAAATTCGTTTATCTTTTCAGCGAAGGCGACGCTTCAATGAGAGAACTTCTCGGCGGTAAAGGCGCAAACCTTGCTGAAATGACCAAAATCGGCCTCCCTGTTCCTCAGGGCTTCACAGTATCAACCGAGGCTTGTACTCAGTACTATGAAGATGGCAGAAAAATCAATGCAGACATTCAGGCAGAAATCATGGAATACATCACCAAGATGGAAGCTATCTGCGGCAAAAAGTTTGGCGACAAGGAAAATCCCCTTCTCGTATCAGTTCGTTCAGGTGCAAGAGCATCAATGCCTGGTATGATGGACACAATCCTCAACCTCGGTCTTAATGAAGACGTTGTTGAAGCAATCGCTGCTAAGTCAGGCAACCCCC
>JAZNVB010000123.1:0-1958 GCA_045592585.1 Clostridia bacterium | reverse complement strand
TAATTCATATATATCTTTTGTATCAGTGTGTTCTTCTGTGTTGCAAGACCAGGATAAAAACAATTTTTTCTTAGGTTTGCAAATTGAACCGACTTGGAAAGTCAAATAAAATATATTTTCCTCTTCATTTTCCGCCATTTTAATTTCATGTAAATATTTGCCACCGTATTTAATGTTATCATTTTTAATTTGTTCAACTAATAGTTCTCTATCTTTTCTTGTGGCTTTTTTCCCTCCATTATGCAAGAGTTTAAGATTTTTAGCCACATAAAATATTTCGGTCATATTATTATTCCAAGAACCGGTTAACAAAACATATGAAACTTCAGGGTGTTCTTTTGTTTGAAACCCACCGTAAGGTGGAACATATATGTAAATATTTCCATTATCAGATTTAAAAAGATTTATAATTTCGTGAGGTATATTTTCATCACTTTCAACACCCCAACTTCCTATAAAGGACTTATTTAACATAATTTCTTTTGCCATTGTATGTTCTCCCATATCATTAAAAATTTAAAATGCTTTTATCTCCGGAAAGTTAACCTTTAATCTTCTACGACTTCCCTTAATTTTTCCCACACCTTAACCATAGCAAAAGTGTCAAGTTCACAATATTTTAGAAGGTTATGTCGTGTTGTTGCGCGTTCTTCGGGAGACATATCCTTAATCTTTGGGAAAATAGTCATTGCTTCTCCGCCATTATGAATCTGCTCAAGGTTGTGATAATCAAGTGCAGGATCATTTGGGAACAAAGCCGGCAATACACTCTTAATCGAAAAACTGCCACCCATTGCCTTGTTATAATAATATCCGCTTTGGAACGGAACGAGCAAGTCAATAATATTCTCTTTAATATTCACCAGATGTTCTGCTAAATCAGGGAAAAACTCTGCAAGTTCTTTAAGTCTTGTGCACTCAAAAGCCTTATTGTATGCTGTTACGCAGACATTCATTGGGATATCTTCGCAAAGTTGTTCTGCTATAGCACGTCTGGGATCTGTTCCTGATTCTGCTAAAAACTCTTTATGAAGCAGGGGTCCGCCTTCGTATTCAATATAATGAAGCGAATACTGGAAAGGAATCTGAGCGTAAGGATGTGTTCCTACATATTCAGGAATAACCGGTTGCATTGTTTCAAAGTCAAGAAAATAAATTGGGTAAGACAGTGTGTCAAGAAAATCTCGTATACCGTCTTTATCAATATAATCGCCCTGCTCTGACAAATAATGAAGCATCTGACGAAGCTGTTTAGGATTAGTCACCTCACCGCTAAACATCAAATCATCATACTTAATTCTGCCGTGCCTGTAATGGTCAATCTTCTTTTTGAAAGGCATACGGTATAAATTAAATACAGACGGTTCAGGAATATGCTTGGTGCAATACTTCCAGAAGCCGCAAAGATAAGGATTCTTGCAGTTTTCGTGTATATCGATTTCAGGCTCCTTATCAGAAGTCAACAATCTCTCGGCAATAGAAAGGTTTGCTTTGATATTCACCTCTTCAGGTTTTATCTCATCAGAAACATCGCTGATAACGAACAGTTTATCAATATCCAATGTTCCATCAAAAATATAATCCTTGTTAAGACATACAAGATATGTACCTGTAACATTTACGCCGCAGTTTTCCAAAACATACTTTTGGTATGCAACGTCAGCAATATATACAGGTTTATCATCAGTGCTGTCCTCATGCTTTGTCGAGCTCTTCACTTCATAAATAGCCCAACCCCCGTTTTCTTTTTTTAGAATATCTACAGCGCAATAAAGACCATTATATTGAAATGATGCCTCGCAGATGATTTCAGTGCCATTTTCCATCTCAACCTTGGTATCGGCAATCATTTTGCTAAGGTCTAACTTGTCTCCGTCATAGGCAGTAACCTCAACGAAATCGCCAAACAATCCCATAGCAAGATCTCCGACAACATTACCGGCTTCCATCCTGGAAAC
>JAZNVB010000122.1:0-4024 GCA_045592585.1 Clostridia bacterium | reverse complement strand
TGAAGATTTTCTTCGGGGTTTTTTCTTGTTCCGGGACAATGTGAGTTAGTATACTTTTTTATTTTATAGGAAATTACTACTTTTAAGTTGTAATTTCCTATATTACAAACAAAGTGCACCTTAATCCCCTCAAGAGTGAGGGGCAGGGGAGTTGATGTGTTTTAATCAAAACACTTTTTTATTTTATCATAGGCTTTGTTTTTTTGTCAATGCTTAATAAAACACAGAAAAAGCAACAGTAAACAGGATTACAGCTTGTCATGATAAAAACATTGTTTGAACAATGTTCAAAATAAGTATTGCACGAAATGAATGAAATTACATATTATATATTGCAGAATACCAAATGCAGTGCAAGAGGAAGGAGTGTAAAAAATGCTTGAGGTATATGATGCAATAGCCCATATCCATGGCAGCGACCTTGCGCCGGATGTGCAAGGAACGGTAAAATTTCTTGGAATTGCCGATGGCAGTTGGGTTGAAGCAGAAATTTTCGGTTTGCCAGAATTTAAAGAGGCAATGAACGACACGCCGCAGATTGGTCCATTTGGGTTCCACATTCACGATAGCGACACCTGCGGAAGTATTCATACAGATACGCCTTTTGAAGCGGCTGGCGGTCATTGGAATCCCGACGGCGAGCCTCACGGAAACCATGCCGGAGATTTCCCGGTTCTGTTTTCAAATGGCGGAACAGCCAAAATGTTGTTTTTCACCAACCGCTTTTTCCCGGAGGATGTGATTGGAAGGTCAGTAATAATCCATCAGTCTCCCGACGATTATGCAACCCAACCATCGGGTAGTGGAGGAAAACGTATTGCCTGCGGCAGTATTGTTGCAAATCAGTGAACATAAACAGAAGGGAAGAAACCATCGCTTTCTTCCCTTCTGTTTATAAAATAAAGACTATTTTTTTAATAATTCTGCCACATACATTTCAACGGCAACCCATTTGTCCATTGTTCCCGAACGAACAGCGAAGGTATATTCAGCGCCCTTAAGGGTCATCTTTTTTAAGTATCTAACTGAAAACCGCCGTGACTGCTCACTAAGTTTTTTAATAACAAAGGGGTGCTTACGGGGTTCAAAATATTCGGCAATACTGTCTGTTGAGAGCTTGTCTTCTGTCAGTTGTTTCACCATAAGAAGCTCACCCATACGCGAAGTAATCAGCGAGAGGATGGTGGAAGGGTTCTCTCCTGAAAAACGAAGGGTTCCTAATTCTTCAAAAACAGTTTTGGTTTTGCCCTCGGCAATATTATCGATAATGTCAAAAATGCGTGCATCTGTGGTCTTGGATACCACCGCAGAAATATCTTCAGATGTAATTTTATTGCGGTCGCCAACAAAGTTAAGCACCTTGCAGAATTCTGTATATACTGCCGACATAGACTGACCGCAAAGAGCAACCATTTTGGAAAGGTCAGATGCCAATACGGTCTTTCCCTTTTCTTCAAACATTTTTTCAAGCCACAGTTCAAGCTGTTTGGGCGAAAGCAAATCAAACTTTACAATTTCGCCGTGTTTTTTAAACACATCAAGATTCTTTTCTTTCTTTTTGTTAAATTCCAACTCGGTAAAAATTACCGTCATATACTCAGGAATGTCGGTAAGACTTTCGCACAATGCGGCAAAAGCCTTTGCTTTTGCATTCCCGAATATACCGCAGTTTGAAACAACAACCATTTTTCTGTCCGACATAACGGGAACGGATAAAAGTTCGTTTTCAATTTCTGAAAAAGTAATCTTCTTTCCATCAAGTTTGGCATAGTTAAATTCCTCAAAGTCTTTGTCTATGAGGCGCTTTTTAATGGACTTTATTTTGCTTTCAAGTAGAAATTGTTCTTCACCATAGAAAAAGTAAAGATTGGCAATTTTTCCTGATGAAATTTGTTTGTCAAGGTCTTTTGGTTCCATAATTCCGGCTCCTTTAGAATTTTGAGAAGGAAATACCTTTAATACCTTCGTTGGTTACGTCAAAGGTAATACTTCCGTCTGTATCGGTGCGGTATATTCTTATATCGTCGCTTTCCAGAGTGTCAAGGGTTTCAAAATGAGGGTGTCCGTAGGAATTATCCCTGCCTGCTGAAATGATTGCATATGTGGGGTCTGCAGCCTGAATAAATTCCGGGGATGAGGAAGACGACGAGCCGTGATGAGGCACTTTTAAAACATCACATTCTATATTCACGTTGGAAACAAGCTCATTTTCGGCACGGGTTTCTATATCTCCGGTTATAAGAAACGAAGTCTTTCCGTAACTGATATGCAAAACAAGAGAGCTGTTGTTGTGAAAATTGTTACCCTTGCTGCCGCCTGTGTCTGGGTGAAGAACTTTAATTGAAAGATCTTCGCAGGAGGTTTCAATTGTATCGCCTGAGGAAACATATTGTACCCCTGCGCCACTGTGGGTTGCGGCTTGCTCCAGATATTTTCTTGAATTGTCGGTGTCACTGTAATCAGGCAGAATAAGATTTTTAACGCCGCCATCTTCAGTAAGGGATTGTATTCCGCCCATATGGTCGCTGTGATAGTGTGTGACAATGGCAGCATCAACTTTATTTATACCCTGTTCGTGAAGAAAGGGCATAAGATGGGTTTCGTAGGTGTCATATTCACCGCCGTCAATCAGCAAGGTTTCACCATTGGGAGTGCGGATAAAGGTGGCATCGCCTTGTGCCACGTCAACAAAAACTACCTGCAGATTTCCTGTAATGTCCGGATTGCTTTCAGGGAATGTAATTGCAGAGATGGCTGCAAGAATAAGCGCAATAACAGAAAGAATATAAAACTGTAGTTTCTTTTTTGAAAACATAGGGATGTTTTTCATTGTTTATGCCTCCGTAAAAGTGTTCATGCAAGTACATAAGATAAAAGGGCTGCCTTTTAAGCAACCCTTACATTTTGAAATCAGAAAATTCGTCTGCCGCAAATGAGGCGGAGTGAATAATTTCCGGTTACAATACTTTCGTATTTTACAACATCACCTGTTTGGGGTGAGTGAATCATCATGCCGTTGCCGGCATAAATGCCAACGTGGTTAACATAACCGCTGCGGTTAGTAAAACCAACTATATCACCGGGCTGAAGGTCGTTAACCGAAACCCAAGTACCGTTTGTCATCTGGTCAGCGGCAACTCTGTTTAGAGTAACGCCCATCTGCTTGTATATGTAGTACACAAATCCGCTGCAGTCAAAACCTTTGGGGCTTGAGCCACCATATACATAAGGTGTGCCAAGATACTGTTTTGCAAGCTCTACAACTGCTTGACCTTTTGAGGAAACCGAAGTAGAACGGTTGGGCATTTCACCCTGCATAACATTGATATACTGTGCAGAAACATAGCCTGCTATACCATTATATGTAACTTTTGCCCAGCCAGAGCTGATGCTTGCTATCGGAATAGCGCGTCCGTTTGGAATTTGCGCTAAAATTGCTGATGATGTGGTTGGTTCTTTGCGAAGATTAAGCAAAGATGCTGTAACGATTCCGTATGATGTACCCTCTGCCGCAAATGCAGTAAAGGATGCTGTTGATACGAGTATAACAAAGGCGAGCATAATCGCCAAAATTCTTTTTAAATTTAACAAAATATTACCTCCAGATTAGTTGCAAACCAATGCGTTTTTTCCTTTGCGCACTCCCTTCTGTAGCGGATTTTTCGTTGCTGCAAATGAGCAGCAAAAAAACAAATACAAGGATAGTATACACTAAAAATCCTTTTTTGTCAACCTTAACAACAAAATTGTTTCAATAGTGTTACAAAACAATTACAAAAATCTGGTAGAAACAAAAATATCTTATCAAAGTATTGACAAAATGTGAGTTTTATGTTAACTTAACAGTAATTGAATAAAAATGCGTTGAAGGAGAGTGCTCCAAGGGTAGGCTTTAGAGAGAAGCGGCGGTTGGTGAAAGCCGCAAAAGCTGAGTTTGCGGGTTGTAGCTCCCGAGCAGGAAGGAAGAACACCAATCTTTTTGGTAAGTAGAACCTTTCCGTGTCTGCTACGTTAGTGCATAGGG
>JAZNVB010000121.1:0-3292 GCA_045592585.1 Clostridia bacterium | reverse complement strand
TATGTAGAAAAACATAGTTTTTCTTATTATTGCCGATGCTCTCGCATCTCAATCCCACCTAAAAACGTGCCACTGGCACCTTTTTCACGGTGTGACAGGCAATTAAATTAGTGTTTTTATATAATAGGAAATTACGCAATTTCCTATTATATAAAAAAGATTGAGCTGATGCCCAATCTTTTTTTATACTGTCTGTTTTTTTCTTGCCCTGGGATGTGAATTCTTATAAACATCATTTATATGTTTTTTAACAACACTTGCATAAATCTGGGTTGATGAAATGTCGCTGTGACCAAGCATTTCCTGAACAGATTTGAGGTCAGCACCATTTTCTAAAAGGTGTGTTGCAAATGAATGTCTTAAAGTGTGCGGGGTAATTTCTTTTTTAATATTTGCCAAAACCGCATACTGCTTAATTATTTTCCAAAAGCCCTGACGAGTCATCTTTCCGCCGTTGTAATTAACAAAAAGGTTTTCAACAGATTTTCCCTTAACAAGCTGAGCACGTGCAGAATCAATATATGTTTTAACTGCTTTTTTAGCCAGAGAATAAACAGGAATTACCCTCATTTTTTTGTTTTGATTGCAGTTTATGTAACCGATATCCATATCTACATCAGACATTTTAAGATCAATCATTTCGGTAACTCGCATACCGGTTGCATATAGAAGTTCAAGCATAGCCTTATCGCGACAACCCTTTGCATCACGGCTATCTGGCTGATTAAGAAGGTCTTCTACCTCCTCACTTGTAAGCACCTGAGGAAGCTTTTTCTTTATCTTAAGCGAATGAAGATTTGCTGTTGGGTCGGCTTTTACAATACCTTCGTTCTGAAGGAAATGATAAAATGAACGGATTGACGCAAGATTGCGTGAAACAGTTGAAGCAGACTTGCCTTTTTTCTGCAGTTTCATAAGGTAATCAAGAACTATTGTACCTCCTGCTGTTTTGATGTTCAGTCCATTATCCTCTGCATACAAAGTATAATTCTTGATATCGCGTTTATAGGAAAGCAGAGTGTTTTGCGAAACACCCTTGGTATTAACTAAAAAATCAAAATACTTTTCAATTATAACTTTCATTCTAATTCTTTCCCCTATCTACACAATAATGAACAAACCGGTCTTAACACTGCAGGAACAACAAATGCATCAACCAAACTACTGATACCAAAAACAAATGCTACAATTAAAAGACACACAAGATTTTTTAAATACAATTCTTTTTTTGCATAAAAAGTTTGTCCTTTTAGCCTTAGTTTACGAAAGCTTAAAGCCGAATTGATGTTAAACACCGAATAATAAATCAATGTGGGCAACATTATAAGCATTTGCGGAATCACAGTAACAAGAATAAACAAAATACCTTTGCTGCGATATAACTGAATCATAAAAAATGTGGTATATGCAAGTTTATAGCCCTTAATTCCCACCTGAAACAAGCAAAAAGGAATCATTCCTGCCCATAAGCCCGAAATCCATATAAACAACAATAGTTTTATGTTGTTGTAAATCGAATATGCAAAAATCTCACCATGGCTTACCGACTGAATACCGTATGCTGATGTAAAATTGTTTATGTAAGAACTTAACACCTTGAACTTTTCGTCATTTAAAGATGCCGCCGATAAAGAACCGATTACCGTTCCTGCAACAAGACACAATATCACAAAGAAAAACTGTAATCTGTTTCGGGTAACGTAATCGGTAAATATTTTTAATTTGTGTTTTTTCATAGCCTTTTCCTCCTGTATAAACATTTTATACATAGATATGAGACAAGCTATGAAATTATGAAATCATTTTAGCAAAGTCATTTTTCAGACATTTCGTCAGCTCTTTTTACGCAGGCATCAATTGCGTTGTCAACAGCCGTTGCAAACCCCGATCTTTCAAGCTCACAAACAGCCACAATTGTTGTGCCGCCCGGCGAACATACTGCATCCTTTAACACCTGAGGATGTTCCTTTGTTTCAAGAATCATTTTTGCCGAGCCTTCCACCGCCTTTGCCGCAAGACGCAAAGCAATGTCTTTGGGAATACCATACTTAACACCGCTGTCGGCCATAGCATCAATCAGCATATAAACATACGCAGGACTGCTGCCGTGAAGAGCCGTTGCCGCATTGATATATCGTTCCTCAAGGACAATAACCTCGCCAACACCTGAAAGAATATTTTCAGCCTTTTCAAGCTCTTCTTTTGTAATGTTCTTATTTGGTGTAATCACCGTCATGCCGCAATTAACCTTTGCAGGAGTGTTGGGCATTGCACGGATAATTTTTACATCACGGCCAAGAATACCTTCTATGGTATCAATCGTAACACCTGCCGCAATTGAGATAAACACCTTTCCTGCCGTAAAGGCTTTTGCCTCCTTAAGAACAAGTGGCAAAATATTTGGTTTTACTGCAAAAATAACGATATCACTATGTTTTAAAACCTCGGCATTATCCTCGGTTGTAAACACACCCATTGTCTGCCATTTTAAAAGGCTGTCAGGGTTTTTGTCGCTTATAGATAATTCGTCAGGTCTGATAATTTCAGAGGATATAAGTCCACCTGCTAAGGCAGATGACATATTTCCTGCACCGATAATACCGATATTCACAGCAATTCTCCTTTATTAAAATTCTTCTTTTATATATTTTTCAATTCTGTCAAGACCTTCTTTTATTGTTTCCATGGATGTTGCATATGAAAGACGTACATAGCCGTCAATTCCGAAGCCTTCGCTGGGAACAAGTGCAACAAGTGCACGGTCTAAAATATCTGCACAAAGGTCTGTTGCCGTGGTAAACACCTTGCCGTAAAGCTCCTTACCAAGAAGGGCGCGCACATTCATAAAGATATAGAATGCACCATTGGGATTTTTGCAGCTTATACCGTCAATGGAATTTATTCTTTCAACCATGTAATCTCTGCGTTTGATATATTCTTCACGCATTATTGCAACAGAAGACTGGTCGCCATTGAGTGCTTCAACAGATGCAAACTGAGCAATTGAGTTGGGGTTAGAGGTTGCATGGCTCTGAATGTTTGACATTGCCTTTGCAAGCTCTGCATTTGAAGCAGTGAAACCAATTCTCCAGCCTGTCATTGCATAAGTTTTTGAAACACCATTTATTATTATTGTAAGATTTTTAATATCTTCACCAAGTTCTGCAATACTTGTATGTTTACCCTCATAAATAAGGTGTTCATAAATTTCATCAGAAACCACATAGATATTTTTTTCTACAGCAACCTTTGCAAGCTCTGCAAGCTCTTCTTTTGTATAAACCATACCTGT
>JAZNVB010000120.1:0-9124 GCA_045592585.1 Clostridia bacterium | reverse complement strand
ATAGTATACACCATTTGATAGAAATTACTTGAGGTGATAACGTGAAAGTTCCTTTCCCGTTATGCCTCCGGCGGATTTGGTTGCCCATGCGAAATTATATCGCTTTCGCTCAAAAACGCATATGGGCGTAAAAATCTCTTATCATTCCTTGCCATACGGATAAGAGAAATTTAACTTCCTGTTTGTGCCCACGTATGGCGGCGGAATGGAGATTTTTATGAAAGTTGATTTTAAAAAAGTTCTTTCATTTTTAAATAATCATTATTTTTACCTTTTTGCCATACTTGCTTTATTGATTCCCGATTTGCAGCTGCGATATCTTGTCTGGCCAAAGGTTTATGATGAAGTTTTTGCTACTGTGATTCCATTTGCTTTCAATATTGCATGGATCTCTTTGTTGCTTTACGGTTCACTGGTTTTTCTTCCCAAAAAATGGGGTAAGGCTATATATGTTGTAATTGGCACCTTTTTTATATCATTGTCATTTGCGCAATATGTTTATTTTGGGATTTTTAAACAGTTCTTTCGCTTGAGCAGCATAGGCCTTGCAGGCGAGGGCGGAAACTATCTTTCCTATGCTCTCTCGTATGTTGATACGCGCCTTATTATTTGCACACTTCTGTCAATACTGTTTTTGATTATTACAGCAATAAAGTGGCGACGCCCTGACCATACGGGCAAAATAGCAAAATGTATGGTTTTGCTTCCAGTTTTGGCATTGGTTGGACTGCATATATATATGCAGCCTTCCCTCTTTAACGAATCCGACCAGGACTGGGATTCCTGGAGCAAACCCCGTGTTGTGTACAGCACGTTTAATGACACTAACAAATGTATTGACATTGTGGGGATTTATCATTTTGTTGCAAGAGATTTTTGTAAAACCTGGCTTGTAAATACCATCTACACCGAAAAAGACTTTGAAATCGTAGATGAATATATTGCAGAAAGACGTGCCCATGACATCAATAACAAATATTACGGCCTTATGAAGGGCAAAAATGTAATAGCCGTTATGCTGGAAGGCATAGATGACTGGATGATAACTGATAAATATACACCGGTAATGAAATACATGATGGCAAATGGTATAAATTTTGCCAATCATTATGCTCCCACCTTTGGAACAGGATATACTCTCGGTTCTGAATTTTGCTTTAACGCGGGTTTTTATACTCCGCCATCCGGTGTCAGTGCGGTAAACTATACTGCAAACAAATATCCCTATGCCCTGCCACAGCTCTTTGCAAATGAAGGTTATTCGGTAAACTCCTTCCATTACAATCACTCGGAGTTTTACAACCGCGGTCTTTTGCACAAAAGTCTGGGCTATGAAAAGTACCATTCTTTTCAGGATTATGGTATGTCCGAGCTTGAAGCACAATCCGACAGCAAAGTTCTGCAGACAGACGGCATCTATGAAGATATTACAAAAAATTCTCCATTTTTCAGCTTTATTATAACGTATTCCGGACATGTCCCATATACTTATAATGATGCAAAGCTTAATGCGGTAAAAGAAAATCACCCTGACCTTATTGACGAATCAATGGATTTTGAGGAAAATGCCTGTCGCCTTCTGGCCAGAGATACGGATGACTTCTTCCGTCAACTCCTTGAACGCCTTAATGCAGATGGATTACTTGATGACACAGTAATTGTTGTATATACCGACCACTATGCCTATGGTTATTCCGATCAGGATAAGCTTGCTATCCTTAACAGCGATGTTGGTGACGATTTGTTGTGCCGTGTTCCCGCATTTATTTATTCACCCAGTCTTGAGCCTGTGAAAATAACCACCCCCACACACACTGCCGATCTTCTTCCCACCCTGGTTAATCTGTTTGGCCTTGATGACAGTTGTTGTTATATCGGTTCGGACGCACTTGCCGACAATCCTGAGAGTTTTGTCTATTTTGAAAACTCCTCCTGGATGGATGATACCATATATTACGATCCTTCCCAGCAAAAGGCTTCCTCGGAATTATCTGAAAGAATCAACGCAGGCAAAGCAAAGCTCCGTAAATGTTTTGAGATTAACGATATTGTAATCATTGGTAACTATTTTGCCCACCGCAAATAAAGTATTTAATTTTTTTAAATAATGTACTTGTTTTTACTTAAAGATTATGTTAGAATATATATGTAATACATTCTTGATGAACGGGAGGTCATAAAAATGGATAACACAAACCTTTCAAAAACCGTGAAATTCAAGGTAGAAAAGGAAAAGCCCAGCGCCAGAGAGTTAATCCTTTCTGTCCACAGTGCTTTAACCGAAAAGGGCTATAATCCCATAAGCCAGATTGTGGGATATATTATGTCAGGCGACCCTTCATACATCACGGCCCACAACGGAGCACGTTCCTTGATTCAAAAACTTGAAACTGACGAAATTTTAGAAGAACTTGTTAGATTTTACGTAGCAGACGAAAACAGATAGCTGTCAGATTCTTTTATACCCTTGCCGATTTTACGGTAAGGGTATTTTTTTCGACAAAGTGCGACATATCAAGGTTTTTCATGCTTCGACAATAAGATTTTTTTTACTATCTCTGTTGACATAATTTCCCTATTATGGTAATATAAATAAAAAAGCGGACAAAACGGACAAAATTTCCGCCTATTCCGCATAAAAAACAGAAATTTATTTTAAATTATAAAGGAGTGCTGATAGTATGAAATCAACCGGTATTGTAAGACATGTTGACAGACTGGATAGAATTGTTCTTCCCAAGGAGTTGCGCAACGCTTTGGAAATCGAGCCAAGGGGTGGACTGGAAATCTTTGTTGACGGCAATTATGTTGTTCTTGAAAAACACAATAATGACCCATCCAAAAACTCAAAAGGCAGTACAGGCGTTGTACGGCACGTTGACGATGTGGGCAGGATTGTTATACCCAAAGAAATTTGCAGTAAGCTTGGCCTTGAACCCAAGGATTCCTTGGAAATTTTTGTTGAGGGGACAAGTCTTCTTCTCAGCAAATACGAGCCCGCCTGTATCTTTTGTGGCGAGGTGCATGACACGGTAATGTATAAGAAAAAGCTTGTCTGCCAAAAGTGTATTGAAACCTTGTCAAAGCTTATTTAAGCACTATAATGCGCAAAAGGAGCTGTCGCAAAATGCGGCAGCTTCTTTGGGATGAACGCAAAATGCACAGCCCCTGAATTTTTGCCGTTTCAATTGTACTGTGCAGGTTTCTATCCCGAATATCATATCAATCAGGATTAAACTGCAAAAGAGGTTTTAGTTTATGTCAATTTTCGCAAGGCCCGCTTCTGAAGTTTCCTTATAAGACTTATGCATGTCATTTCCGGTTTCCTTCATAGTTTTAATAACCTTGTCCAAAGAGATTTTTCTTGTATCCCACAAAAAGCTTGCTAAACTTACGGCATTGATTGCTCTCATTGCCGCAACTGCGTTTCGTTCAATACAAGGGATTTGCACCAGCCCGCAAATCGGGTCGCAGGTAAGACCCAGATGATGTTCAATGGCTATCTCAGCCGCATATTCAATCTTATCAACTGAAAGCTCAAATAATTCACCAAGTGCGGCCGCCGCCATAGCACAGGCACTTCCCACTTCTGCCTGACATCCACATTCTGCACCAGAAATTGACGCATTTGTTTTTATCAGGTTTCCAACTATACCGGCTGTCATAAGGGCACGGACAACACTTTCGTCACTATAATTGTTTTTTTGCTGTTGATAATATAGCACTGCCGGCACAATGCCTGCCGCACCGCAAGTAGGCGCAGTAACTATTTTTTCACCCGATGCATTTTGTTCGCCAACCGCAAAGGCATATGCGCAAACCATACGGTTTTCTTTTGTTATCGGAGATTCATCAACGTGCTGACTGTTAAACAGCGATTTTGCTTTCTTTTCAACACCCAATCCGCCCGGCAGTTTGCCTGTATCCGCTAATCCGTTTTTCACAGATGCTTTCATTGCTTCCCAAATGCCGAACATATATTTCAAAAAGTCTTCGCCTTCATTTTCAATAGCATATTGCCACAGCCTTATATTCTTTTCTTCACAATATTTTGCTATATCGCTGAATCTGTTAAGTTCATAAATTCTTTCGGGTTTTTGTGTAACATCATTCTCAAATGCAATGCTTCCGCCGCCTACACTGAAAACCCTGACTCTTTCTATCTCAGCATCCTGCTTGTAAGAAATAAGCTCCAGCGTACTGGGGTGAGGAATATCGTTATCAACATAATTGAATTCTACTTCGCAATCATAGGGCAAAAAGGTTTTCTTAATTACCTCATCCGTGCAATGTCCCTTTCCCGTTTTAGCAAGGGACCCATAAAGAATGGCTTTGTATCTGTCTGCTTCTTTATTCTTTTCTTTAAAAATCATACAGGCTTTTTCGGGACCAATTGTATGCGAGCTTGACGGACCTCTGCCAACTTTATACAATTCTGTCAAGGATTCCATGCCACAAACAGTCTCTTCTTTTGTTTTTACATATCCTGAATCATCAAAGAAGGCCTCCACCGGCACCTCAAGCAATTTTGCCAACCTGATAAGGTTCTGTCCCGATGGTTTTGACAGTCCTAACTCCCATTTTGAAACAGCTCTGTCGCTGATTCCCAGCATTTCTCCCAGTTTCTTTTGGGTTATATGCTTTTGTCTTCTTGCTTCCCTCATCTTATTTGACTTAAATTTATCCATGTTTGTTTACCTCACAAAACATCTTATAATGCTATTATATGTAAAAAATCCCCAACTATAAAGGCCTTCAAAAAAATTGTAATGCTACTGCACTCAACCTGCGGTGGAGTCTTTTCCCCTTACTCCGCAAATGTAGTTTTGAATAACACTTCAGGACAATTATTATAATAGTAGTCGGTAAAACGTATTTGCGTTTTATGTTTGCGATACATCGCAAATTCCTTGTCAAAGCAGAGTTTTGACTCAGGAAAACATTGAAAATGTTTTCCCACACGGCACATTCATTATAATACCATTTTCATGGTAATTCCTCCCATTATATAATTAGTCGTTTTCTACCGGTTTAAATTCGCAGGGTTCAAGTGTGATTTCCTTCTTGTGTGTGCCATAATCAATGGTAACATCAATCTTGTGGTCAAAGTCCGTGTTAAGAAGGTAAACCTTGCCGCCTTCGTATACGCTGAATCTCAGTGAATCGTTGCCGTATACCTTAATATCCGCTGTTCTGTGGCTGGCAACCAAAATTTCACGCACCAGATTTGTGTACATAGGAACTGATGCACCATAGGGGTACTCAAGGCTTGTCATAAGAACTGCATAACCTTCGCCTACCTTGTTTTCAACAAGTGATATGGGCATAGCATCGATGTCCTTATCACAGAACCTGTTTGAAAGTCTTGCTGATGCAACACCTGTTGTTAATTTTGTGTCTGCATAGTTGATATAACCCTCTGCAAAATAGGGGTCGCCACATTCAAAGTGAAGTGTGGGGTACATAAATTCAGGAACAATACTCTTGCAGAACTTGCTGCCGTCTTCTTTGCACACAATATTTTCAGCATCAAGAGTACAACCGAACAGGTCTGATACATCACCGCCATTGATAAGGCTGATTGAGCCGTCACGCTTAATTGATGTATTAAGGTGTGCCGCCATCATAAAGAGGCGTCCGCCCTTTTCAACAAATGTCTTCAGGTTGTTGTAAATTTCCTGAGTCATTGAGTTCCAGCCAACAAATATCAGGTAGTCATACTTGCAGAAAATGTCTGCACCAACGTCTGCAGGGATAACATCATAAAGTCCGTAACCGGGAGCACCTGATAAATCCATTTCGCCATAGTTGTGAACATCACACCAACGACGTCTGCGTAAAATATCCTCCAAAATTCTCCATGAGAATTCTGCAGGGCCGTAGCCGAAGTCCTTTTGCATATGTCCGCGCCAGAGCGAGCCGCCACTGTGACGATATGAAGAACCGTCAAGATTACCGCGTACAAAAGCAACTCTTACCTTGGGGCCGCCTGCAGGACGGAAATCGTCAAGAGTGAACTTTGCAAAATCTCTCATAACCTTAATATATCTCTGGGTAAGAGGATGTTCAAGTCCGCCTGTGAAATCTGCGTGAGAACCAACAAGCTCGTCGCCGCTTTCGGTAATGAAATAGTTACCGCCGGTGAGGTATGAATAATCATAACCCATCTTAAAGCGCTTCATCTTCATTTCGTCCCATTCAAGACCGCCATACCATTCGTGAGCCATATATGCGCTCCAGCCGGGGCACTTGTAAGCTGTTGCTGCACCACGGGTATAAGCTGTTGCGATTTCAACATCACCGGGCCAGATTTCCATTGCGGGGAAGGTAATTCCTGCTTCACAGTTGTATGTAACCATAGCGGTTGATTCAATAACAGAAGTCTTTAAAAGACCACCCTTACTATTGCTTTTTGCAAAGCCACGCACACGATTTACATACATATCCTTTGCCTGCTGCAAATCCTCATAAACACCTTTAGCTCCATCAGCATAACCCGAGCCTTTGCAGGAGAAGGATGAGCCTGTTTCGCCAAGATAATATCCCATAAAATATTCTCCGGCAATTTCCTTCATCTTCTTTACGGTTTCGTCTGTAAAATCTTCTTCACGTCTTTGACCGCCGCCGTTGAAATAGAAATAAACCTTTCTGTCAGAAAGGAACTTTGCCCACTCAAGGTAATTTTCCTGAGTTAAAGCATCACCGGAGCCAACATCTGCTGGGAAGGTGGAAATACCAACATAATTCATACCTTCGCAGTACTTCTGTTCAAACTGCTTGTAAAATTCCTCGTTGTTCATCTTGTATTCGCCAACGCGAAATCCATTAAAAATCTTTTCTCTTTCCATTTTCAGCTCTCCCTGATTGTTACCTGAAGGGTTTTGCAGAGCCCCATCAGGCTAATTTTATTTTAATAAAATATTTTTTATATTTTAATTTCTCTCAAGTTCATTTTATGCTTATGCACACTACCCTCCCCGGAAAGCCGGAGAGGGCGGTACATAAATGTTAGGTTTTAACCCTTGACTGCACCAATCATAACACCCTTTACGAAATACTTCTGGATAAAGGGGTAAAGTAAAAGCATTGGTACAGATGAAATTACGATGGTTGAGTAAATAACACCTTCGTTTGAAAGGCTTTGCTGCATCGCTACATCCTGAGTTGCGTCAACTGTTTCTTTAAGGTCAACGATAATCTTCTTTACAACAACCTGCAACGGTATCATTGAGTCGCTGCTGATTACTATCATAGGCCACATATATTCGTTCCATCTGCCAACTGCATAGAACAGCGTGATGGTTGCGATTGATGCCTTTGAAAGAGGAAGATATACCTTTGTAAGTATCTGAAACTGTGATGCACCGTCGATTTCGCACGCTTCCTCCAAGCTCTTAGGAACAGAGTTGAAGAAGTTCTTAAGCAAAATCATATTATATGCACTAACTGTACCATGGAGCAAAATTGCCCATCTTGTGTCAAGCATATTCAAATCTCTCATATTGAGGTATGTAGGGATAATCCCTGCGCCAAACCACATTGTAACTGTTATCATAATATTGATAAACTTTTTACCGGGGAGGTCAGGCTTTGACAAGGTGTATGCTCCCATTATGGTAAGCAGCATTGACAGCCCTGCACCGAATATGGTGTAGAAAAAGCTGTTAAGATATGATACCCAGATTGTGCGGTCTGTAAATACATACTTATATGCTGTAAGGTCAAAATCCACCGGGAACAACACTACCCGGCCTGCCTTGATAGCATCTCCCGAGCTGAACGATGCGGAAATAACGTAAACAATCGGATACATGATTAAACAAGTTAACAAAATAAGTCCGATATTGTTGCATATATAAAATATTTTTTCGCCTCTTGTTTCTTTCATATTACCACAACCCCACTTTCGCTACTTTTGTACTGATAAAGTTAGCTGCCGCAACCATAATCAGTGATACAATAGAATTAAAGATACCTACTGCTGATGAGAAGGAATAGTTTCCTTCAACCAGACCGTAACGGTAAACGTAAGTACTGATAGTATCAGCAACCTCATATGTTGAAGGCTGATAAAGCAGGATGATTGTTTCTGCACCGGTAGAAAGCATACTACCCATTCTGAGAATGAGCAATGTTATGATTGTTGGTGCAATACCGGGAATGGTAACATGCCATATACGTCTTAATTTGTTTGCGCCGTCGATTGCAGCGGCCTCGTAAAGCTCTGCATCAACGCTGGCAATTGCCGAAAGATATACAATTGTGCTGTAACCAAGCTCCTTCCAAAGACCCAAACCGATGTATGTGGGGCGGAAAGCTGATGGCATGGTTGCAAAGAAGAAGTCCTTGCCTGTGAGCCACTTGGCAAACTGGGTAAGAATACCATAGCCGGGTGCAAGCATATTAACAACAATACCTGCCGCAACAACCGTTGAAATAAAGTGAGGCATGTATGTAAGTGTTTGAATTGACTTCTTTAATCTTGCGTTCTTAACTTCGTTTAAAAGTAAGGCAAAAATAATAGGTGCAGGGAAGTTAATTAACAAACTCCACACATTAAGCATAATAGAGTTTCTGAAAAGACGTGCAACTGTTGGCGTTTTAAAGAAGTTCATAAAATGCTTAAGACCAACCCAGGTACTTCCTCCGATACCCTTAAAGGGGCTGTAATCCTGAAATGCAATTACCAAGCCCACCATTGGCTTGTATACAAACACTACGTAATAAAGCAATACCGGCAGAACCATAAGGTAAAGGGGAAGATATCTGGACTTAAAGCGCTCAGCCGTAATTTTGGGCCGTGCCACCTTTTCCAAATTTACTTTTGACATAACACATTTCTCCTTAAGATATATTCAATGCTGCAAAAAATAGTAATTTTCTGTCAAAAACTATATCAGATAAATTCATAATGTAATGCCAGACTATCTGAATTTATCTGACATACTTTTTAAGTTCCAAAAAATCACAGACAAATGGTTTTTGAGGTAGCGGGCGGATGATTCCATCCGCCCCAATTACCTCTCTTAATTAACAACTCAATTTGTCAATTTTCTGTAGAGCTTGAAGTCAATTACTTATACAAGCCAACGGGAGCAATCGTACCATTATCATTCAAGGTGAA
>JAZNVB010000119.1:0-3758 GCA_045592585.1 Clostridia bacterium | reverse complement strand
GCCTGTGGCGGAGTCAAGCGACTTGAGCGAGTGGCCGCGGCCGACAGATGAGGAAGGCTTTTGAAAGCCGACGAAGATGCCGGGCACCGCAACAGGACAAACTTTCCCCTTACAAAAATGTTAGTAAAAAGGAGAAAGATATACTATGAAGGCAACTGGTATCGTCCGTCGGGTGGAGGAATATGGTATAATAGGACAAAAGTCGAAAAACCTATAAACACTAAGATATTCGCTAATTTTGTCCACCCCAATTCCCATAAATCCTAATCAAAAGCGACTTTGCTTAAAAAATGAAGATATCGTCTTTTGTTAGATACCATTCTGAGAATCGTATTGCAATTGATGCCAATTCGCTCTATAATAAAATGGTCAGGTATCGAAAGAATAGTAACGAGGAGGCATTAAAGTGACAGAAGTGTTATTTTCTTATGGTAAAAGAAAGTTGAGCTATCAATTTCAAAATAATGAACTTGCCGGAATTCTGACATCGTCCATTGAAGAATACATACCTGCGACCTCCGGCAAGGCGCTTGTTAAAGCAGCTATGGAAGACCCTATGGGGACGCCCAAATTGCGTGAACTTGCAAAAGATAAGCAAAAGATTGTTATCATTGCAAGTGACCATACACGCCCTGTTCCGAGTAAAATCATTATACCTTTTATGCTTGAAGAAATAAGAGCGGGGAATCCGGATGCGGATATTACAATTCTGATTGCAACAGGGTGCCATAGAGGAACGACGAAGGAAGAACTGATTAACAAATTCGGAAAAGAGATTGTTGCAAAAGAAAAGATATACATACACGACTGTGATGAAAATGAAAAACTAATCAATATAGGAACTTTGCCCTCGGGCGGAGAATGTGAAATCAATACGATCGCTTATCATGCTGACCTTCTTGTGGCAGAAGGTTTTATTGAGCCGCACTTTTTTGCCGGCTTCTCTGGCGGCAGAAAAAGTGTATTGCCGGGCATTGCAGGCAGAACAACTGTGCTTGCAAACCACTGTTCGGAGTTTATAGACAACCCAAATTCCCGTACAGGAATACTCGAAGGAAACCCTATACATAAAGATATGCTCTGGGCTGCAAAAACGGCAAAGCTAAAGTATATTGTAAATGTTGTTTTGAATGCAGAAAAAGAGGTTATTTATGCGGTAGCAGGTGATCCTGAAAAAGCACACGAAAAGGGAACAGATTTTTTATCCTCACTTTGCAGAGCACAGGCTGTTGAGGCTGATGTTGCCATTTCTACCAACGGAGGCTATCCCCTTGACCAGAATGTATATCAGGCTGTAAAGGGAATGACTGCGGCAGAAGCCACGGTAAAAAAAGACGGCGTAATTATTATGCTTGCAGCATCTGATGACGGGATCGGCGGTGATCATTTTTATCACCAGTTGGCAGATGAAGAGGATATTTATAAAACAATAGACATTTTCCTTAAGCGAGGCCGCAAAGAAACCGTTCCTGACCAGTGGCAAACACAGATTCTACTCAGGATATTCGTGCACGCAAGAGTAATATATATTTCAGAAATACCGGATGATTTGGTAGAACAGATGCACATGATTCCGGCACATTCTATTGCTGAGGCAATAGAAAAAGCGAAACAAATTTTAGAAAAAGAAGACATCAAGATTACGGCAATCCCTGACGGCGTATCTGTTATGGTGACGAAATAATGAAAAATGGTGAAACAAATGAAAGTAACAATAGCGATAGATTCATTTAAGGGAAGCCTTTCTACATTTCAGGCAGGGGAGGCAGTAGCGGAAGGCGTAAGGCAGGTTTATCCTGATGCCGAAACAACGGTCTGTCCCCTTGCCGATGGAGGAGAAGGTACTGTTGAAGCTATTATAGCCGCAACCGGCGGCGAAATGGTGGAGGCGACGGTTCATAATCCCATAGGAAAATTAATAAGGAGCAGTTACGGAATCATCCCACATACAAAGACGGCAATTATAGAAATGTCGGCGGCGGCAGGGATTACGCTTATTGACGAAAAAGACAGGAACCCATTAAACACAACCACATATGGTGTTGGCGAATTGATTTTGGATGCCATTACAAAAGGCTGCCGTAAATTTATCGTGGGAATAGGCGGCAGCGCTACCAATGACGGTGGGATCGGTATGCTTCAGGCGCTTGGCTTTGCATTCCTTGACAAAAATGGAAATCAGGTTGCCTTTGGCGCAAAAGGTCTTGCAGATATCGTTGAAATTAAGACGGAAAACGCAGTAAAAGCACTGAAAGCATGTTCGTTCTGTGTAGCCTGCGATGTGAAAAATCCCTTGTGCGGAGAAAACGGTTGCAGTGCAATTTACGGGCCGCAAAAGGGCGCAACAAAAGCAATGATAAAAGACATGGACGCATGGCTTGACAAATATGCAGAACTGACCAAAAAGGTTATTCCAGCATCTGATGCAAACGCCCCCGGTACAGGGGCCGCCGGAGGATTAGGCTTTGCGTTTTTATCTTATTTAGATGCCACTTTACAATCTGGAATTGATCTGGTTATCAGAGAAACCAATCTGGAAAAGTATGTAAAAGATGCCGATGTTGTTGTTACCGGCGAAGGTCGATTAGACGGGCAGTCGTATATGGGCAAAGCACCGATTGGTGTCGCAAAACTTGCCAAAAAATATGAAAAGCCTGTCGTTGCCTTTTCGGGTTGCGTAACAGACGACGCGGTAATTTGTAATGAACACGGCATTGATGCCTTTTTTCCAATTTTAAGGACACCGTGCACATTGCAAGAAGCGATGGAGTGTGAGCAAGCATATAAAAACCTTAAAGATACAGCACAACAAGTATTTAGACTGATAAAAACTTGCATCTGAGACAGCTACACATTCAGGTATTTGTTCTTAAGCAGTCGAAAAGCCGGAAATATTAAATGCTTCCCAAAATTCAATATGCTCAGCATAATCTTCTCCCGTTTACAGAAACGAACAGCGGAATTTGTAAAATGATTGCAGGGGCGGCGGGCGACCAATGTGTACAGTGTAGTAACATAGTACACAGGTGTGTAAAGACATGGTACACAGTTTTATAGTACAATAAAGGCATCAAAAAACAGGCGAAGGAGTGCTGTAAGATGCCGTGGGAGAGTAGAACTGTGGAAATCCAAAGAAGAGAATTTGCGCAAGCTGCCGTATGTTGCAACAACTTTAGCGCCCTGTGCCGTGAGTTTGGGATTACCCGGCATACAGGGTATAAGTGGATGGAGCGGTACAGTACCGGTCAGCCGTTGACCGACCTTAGTCGCAGGCCCTACACAAGTCCATCCCGCACACCGGAAGCGGTGGAACGGCTCATCCTGGCGGTTAGATCGGACAATCCCGGTTGGGGCGCCAGAACGATCAGAGATGTTCTTATACAGGAAGGTCATAAGAATATCCCGTGTGCCAAAACGGTTAATAATATTCTTCATCGTTACAATTGTATCAGTCCGGAAGAATCTCAAAAGAGGCAGCCGTTTATACGCTTTGAAAAAGAGTTGTGCAACCAAATGTGGCAAGCAGATTTCAAAGGTGAGTTCCGAATGGAAGATGGCCGGTACTGCTATCCGTTGGATATCATAGATGACCATTCCCGCTTTGCCATTCGGGTAGCTCCACATTTGCGTACATCATATGTGGTAATTCCCGTATTCGCACAGGCTTTTCAGGAATTTGGCCTACCGGATTCCATTCTTTCAGATAACGGCGCACAATTTGCTGGCTTTCGGAAAGGCTATACCCAATTTGAACGGTG
>JAZNVB010000118.1:0-2398 GCA_045592585.1 Clostridia bacterium | reverse complement strand
AGTGACACTACGGGTATGAACCGTATGCTCTAGCCAACTGAGCTATACCGCCATATACTTGTCCAAAAGACAACAATTATAATACCATATTTCTTTTTATTTGTCAAGAGAAATTTTTAAAAAAGACATAAATATTTGTATTTTCAAAAAAGGAACCCATCATTTGATAGGTTCCTTTAAGCTTTATCAGGATAAATCCTCTACATATAATGTTCTTACGCCGTTTTCATCCACAGTGGGAGCAACGGGAGCTGCATCGCGGGTTTCAAAGAACTTCTTTGCAACCTGGGGGAAGAGTGCATAGCTGAGAACGTCTTCTTCGCACTTTGCAATGTCCTTTATTTCCTCTGTGTATTTAGGAAGTTCGGGCTCGATAAGGTCTGCCGGTCTTACTGTGATAACCTCATCATCCCCGATTGCCATTTTGCGAACTTCCTCATTCACCTTGCCGGGAAGCTTGCCGTATTCGCCACGGAGAAGACCTTTTGATTCCTTTGAAATCATCTTGTATCTGCCCATAAGCACGTTAAGCACTGCCTGAGTACCAACAATCTGGCTGGTGGGAGTTACAAGGGGAGGATATCCAAAGTCTTCGCGAACTCTAGGAACCTCTTCAAGAACTTCGTAATACTTATCTTCAGCATTAGCCTGCTTAAGCTGTGAAATCAGGTTTGAAAGCATACCGCCGGGAACCTGATAAAGAAGGGTGTTTCCGTCAACATTAAGAACCTTGGGATCAAGAGTTCCCTCCTCCTTCATTTTGGTTGCAATCTTTCTGAAATGCGCAGCCGCTTCACTGAGAACGCCCATATCAAGGCCTGTGTCATATTCGGTACCCTTAAGTGTTGCAACAAGACTTTCTGTTGCAGGATTTGCTGTACCGTTTGCCATAGGCGAAAGCGCACAGTCAACAATATCAACCCCTGCCTGAATAGCCATAAGGTTTGTCATATCGCCGGTGCCTGCTGTGTTGTGTGTATGCAGGTGAATGGGAACACCAACCTTTTCCTTCAGCTTTTTAACAAGGCTGTATGCATCATAGGGCAGCAAAAGGTTTGCCATATCCTTGATACAGATTGAATCCGCACCCTTTTCTTCAAGACGGCAGGCAAGGTCAACAAAGTATTCCTCGTTGTGAACAGGACTCTGTGTGTAACTGATTGCTGCTTCAAGGTGCCCGCCATAGTTTTTAACATATTTAATTGCTGCCTCAAGGTTTCTGGGATCGTTGAGAGCATCAAATACTCTTACTACGTCAATACCGTTTTCAATTGACTTTTTGCAGAACTGTTCAACAACGTCGTCAGCATAGTGCTTGTAGCCTAAAATATTTTGACCACGGAAGAGCATCTGCAGCTTTGTATTGGGAAGATGCTTTTTTAATGTACGCAGTCTTTCCCAGGGGTCTTCGTTCAAAAATCTCATACAAGCATCAAAGGTTGCACCGCCCCAGCATTCCAAAGACCAGTATCCCACCTTGTCAAGTGTTTCAAGGGCAGGAATCATATCTTCAAGCTTCATTCGGGTTGCAGCCTGTGACTGATGAGCATCACGAAGAATTGTATCTGTAATATATACTTTTGACATAATTCTAATTTCCTTTCTGTATAATTAACGATTAAGCCAATAGTTCTTTTTAACCAAAGAGAGCTATAAGAACACCGGCTGCAATTGCAGAGCCGATTACGCCTGCCACATTGGGACCCATAGCGTGCATAAGCAGGAAGTTCTTTGGATTTTCTTTCTGTCCAACAGTCTGCGATACACGTGCCGCCATAGGAACTGCAGAAACACCTGCTGAACCCATAAGCGGATTGATTTTGTTCTTCAGGAACAGGTTCATAAACTTAGCAAGCAAAACCCCGCCGGCTGTTCCCACACCAAAGGCAATAACACCAACAACAATGATAGCCAGCGTCTTGGGAGCCAGGAAGGTGTCGGCTGTTGCCGTCGCACCAACCGAGATGCCGAGGAATATGGTAACAATGTTCATAAGCTCGTTCTGCGCTGTCTTTGAAATTCTGTCAACAACACCACATTCTCTTGCCAGGTTACCAAGCATAAGAGCACCAATAAGGGGACCTGCCGAAGGAACCAGGAATGTTACAAAAATTGTAACAACAATGGGGAATACAATTTTTTCGGTCTTTGAAACCTCACGGAGAGGCTTCATAACAATCTGACGTTCTGCTTTGGTTGTAAGAGCTTTCATGATAGGCGGCTGAATCACAGGAACCAGTGCCATATAAGAATATGCCGCAACAGCAATGGGACCAAGGAGATGAGGTGCCAGCTTTGATGTTACAAAAATTGCTGTAGGACCGTCTGCACCGCCTATAATACCGGTCGAAGATGCTTCGGCAGGAGTAAAACCAAAGAATACATTCATTGCAACATA
>JAZNVB010000117.1:0-13251 GCA_045592585.1 Clostridia bacterium | reverse complement strand
AGATATTTCTTGACAAAGTTTCCTTTATATGTTAATCTAGTATCAAGAACTAGATTAACAAGAGTTCAAAATGGAGGTATAAATATGTTTAAAAAATATGCTCATTTAAGAGAAATGATAGAGACCTGTGCAGTTAAGTATGCAAACAATATTGCATTTAAAATAAAGAAGAAGGATGAAAATAAAAAGGTATATTATGACGAGATAAATTATTCGCGATTCAGTAGCGAAATAGAGTATCTTGCCCGTGCGTTTATGGAAAACGGTCTGGCAGGAAAACGAATTGCCGTTATCGGAAAGAACAGCTACGAGTGGATTGTTGTATTCCTGGCGGTTGTTTCGGCAGGCGGAGTAATAGTTCCCCTTGACAGAGGCCTTTTGGATTATGAAATTGAGGATCAGCTTAAACGTTCAGGTGCAGAGGCTCTTTTTTATGGTGCGGAATTTAAAAACAGAGTGGAAAACTATGATTTATTCAAGGTTTGCACAGAGGATGATGCTTTTTATGATTTGATGGCTTCAGGAAAGACTGCAGATAATAAAGCAGAATATGATGCTATAAAAGTCAGCACCCACGAGATGACTGTTCTGCTTTTTACATCAGGAACAACATCAGCTTCCAAAGCAGTTATGCTTTCACAGAATAATCTGACTTCCAACATATATGGTATGACCCAATGGGAAAAGTTCTATGAAACCGATGTAAATATGGTATTGTTGCCTCTGCATCACACCTTTGGCATGGTGCAGACAATGCTGTTTCTTTCGATAGGTATGTGTAATGTTTTTTGCGAAGGTCTAAGAATTGCTAAATGCTTAAACGAATACGGTGTAACAATTTTCGTTGGTGTTCCCCGTATTATTGAAGAAATGATGTTGGCTGTAAACAGAAAAATCGAAGCACAGGGCAAAACAAAGCTTATCAAAGCAGCACTTAAAGTGTCTAATATGTTAAGGAAAATCGGTATTGACATTCGCAGAAAACTATTTAAACAGATTTTAGATGGTATGGGAGGAAGATTACGCCTTATTATTATCGGTGCAGCAGCAGCATCGCCGGACGTTCTTGACTTTTTCAACAACATCGGGGTTCTGTCAATTCAGGGTTACGGATTGACGGAAACATCACCTGTTCTTACAGCAGAAAATGATAAGCATATGCGCAAAGGTTCGGTTGGTCCTGCTATTCCCGGTGTTGAAATAAAGATTGATAATCCGGGGGAAAATGGTATAGGTGAAATTGTTGCACGCGGCGAAAACATAATGCTTGGATACTATAATGAGCCTGAAAAAACCGCAGAAATTATCAAAGACGGATGGTTGTATACAGGTGATATGGGAATAAAGGATAAAGACGGTTTTATATTTATTTGCGGAAGAAAAAAGAATGTTATAGTTCTTTCTAACGGAAAAAATGTATTCCCTGAGGAAATTGAAACGCTTGTAAACCTTTCGCCGGCAATAAAAGAATGTATTGTATATGCAGAAGGCGATAATATTTGTTGCAAAATAGTTGCCGACGAACAGTTTGAAGGCAATAAAGAAGAAGCAATAGCCAAGCATATTTCATCAGTTAACGAGCAGTTGATAAGATATAAGAAAATCAACAGATATACCGTGCAGGAAAACGAAATGGCAAAAACCACAACAGGTAAAATTAAAAGGTATTAAACGAAAGGTAAAAACCGTCAGTTTAAATCGGCTGACGGTTTAAATATAAACGATAGTTTACATAATATTATTATTGTAATTTTATTCAGATTTTTCTTTTTTGATGGAAGAGAGGGGGTTGGCAGAAACTGCCTCTCTAAGCTGGTCGTTGCTTACGTGGGTGTAAATTTCGGTTGTTGTGAGCTGCTCGTGTCCGAGAATTTCCTGAAGAGCCCTTATATTAACACCGGACTGATACATAAGCGTTGCGGCTGTATGTCTTAATTTGTGAGTGGTATACTTGTGAGGGTCAAGACCAAGTTTTTTAACGTTTATTTCAACAAGATGCTGAACTGTGCGTCTGCTGATGCGCTGGTTTCTTGATGATAAAAACAGAGCATTTTTATCTGAAGCTGTTGCAGATTGATTGTTGCGTACTGTCATATATGCAGAAATAGCATCCATACAGGCCTCATTAAGATAAATGGTGCGTTCTTTGTTTCCCTTGCCCACAACAGTCAGCTTATCGCCGCGTATATCCGTGATATTGATTCCCACAAGCTCTGCAAGACGCATACCGCAGTTAAGAAATAATGTTATAATACAATAATCTCGCAGGGCATTTTTTCCTTCAATACCACCAAGCAAATCAATACTGTCCTCAAGGGTAAAATGCACAGGCAGACGTTTTCTAAGTTTTATAGTTTCTAAATCCGTTGTGGGATTGTTCTCTAAAATATTCGATTTGCAAAGGTACTTGAAATATGAACGAATCGATGCAATCTTACGAGCACGTGATGAAGGCGAATTCTCACGTTCACGGTTTAAAAAATTCATATATTCATAAATAAGATTTAAATCAACTTTTTTTATATAAGATAAATCTATACCGGAAATATCAATCGAATCAAAATCAGTATCATCAGGAAGGTTATCTAAGCTGATTTTTATAAATCTGTAAAAGGCACGTAAATCAAAATAATAACTCTCAGCAGTTTTTACGGACTTCCCCTGAATGTTCTCAATATATAATAAAAAGGAAATCAGCGGTTCAGGCGCATCTGCAAACTTTTTCATACAAAATCCTCCTTCTAATTGCACATAATTTTTATTATGTGCAATTGCGTATATTGAAATTATATCACACCTTTCTTCCAAAATCAATACTTTTTTTAAAAAATAATGCCCAACATATCTAAAGATTTGTTGAGCTATCTATATTAAACTATTCTTTGTCGCACAGTTCACAGCCACAGCATACAGAAAATCTGTCTTTAAAAATTGAACTGATTGTTTTTGATATGTTTGTGTCTGTAACATTTTTTGAACTGTGCCATATAATTCTCTTTGGTGCCAATGCAATTAAAATACTTACCAACATATCTTCGTTCGTCAGAAAATTTTCTATTGGATTCTGAGCAGTTGTTTTTTCTGCATCAAACCTCATATTTGTCTTTGTAAAGTCATAAAACAAAAATTCACCGTCAGATTTGTGATTGATATGCAATAAATCAATCATTGGCTGACTTTGGTTAATATACGTACTTAGTAGGTCTATAAACTCTTCATATTCCTTCTCAATATAAAATTCCTCAACGGCATCATATAACAAATTGTATAATTCTTGTCTGTATTCTGGCAGTCTGAAACGTATAAAACCTTCTATCTGTAATACATTTTCGGATTTTAAATAATTTGTTATTTTTTTAACAATATATCCTTTATTATAAAAATATCTTATATAATCTGTTCTTTTTGTTACTGCAGAAATTATCTGTTGCCTATCAAATTCATTATCCGCAAAATATAATTGTAGAATTTCGGACATAATTTCAGGTTCGTATATACGCAGTATCCACTCACCTAAAAGCTCTGCAATGTGTTCTTTTTCCAGCCTTCTTTGGCTTGTTACATAAAAAATGTATCTTATATTTTTGTTTTGCGCTTCCTCTATTATATAGTAATCAATGATATTTTCGTTTGCTTTGATAATTTTATCTATAACTGCTTCAAAATTTGTCCCTGATGATATTTCAAGCTGTTCGGACAAGGGATTGTCTCCTCCTTCTTTTATCGGACAAAATCAAAATTCGTCATCAAAAAACAAAATACTGCCAAAATCTTCAATTTGAGTTTGCAATAAATAAATTATGTTAACCTTTCTGTCATTTATAAATTTTAGTAACTCATTAAAAAAGGAACATTTTGATACATCACCGCAAAAAGCAAGTTTATTATATCCGATAAACCCTGATGCACCACCTATAAATCCGTTTTTAAAATTTTTCAGCACAACTTCACCTGCAGGTATTTTAAGAACATCAATTCCTTGTGAGGTTAACGCCTTATATAGCCCTTCATCCTCTGTTATAACGGAATTTTCGTCAACAACGCAAAGACTGCACTTGGTATATCCCTGCTTTACGTTTATAAACTCAAAACCAAGCTCTGTATATATTTTTTTGATAACTGAATCTGTATATGCCAGATTTCCTATAACTTTTTTGCCCACTTTTGCTACATTATATGCACAATCACCGGGATATGTGCTGGCGGGGTCTTTTTCGCCTTTGTATAAGGTAACTCGCCGTGGTAAAAGACTTCTGTAATAGTCATATGCCGACGGTGCAACCACAGCTATACGTTCTGTTATAAAGTGTATCTGCATATCAGGATGGGTGTTCACCGGTTTATACAAAAATTCAAGATTATACGATTTATAATACTTTACATTGTGCATATCAAGTTCCTTAAAAAGCTCTGAATTTGCACAACAATCAACAATAACTGCCATAATCTCAATCCTTATTAAAATAATTAAATACATTCTGTGCAACATTTGATGAAACAACAGCCTTTAATTCATCAAATGTTGCATTTTTTATTTTTTCAACACTACCAAAAGATTTAAGCAGTCTTGTGCGTGTTGCGGCACCAACGCCAGGAATATCCTCAAGCTCTGAGTGAATATTCTTTTTTTCGTGTTTGCTGCGGCTTGCTGTAATTGCAAATCTGTGAACTTCATCCTGCATACCTGCAAGAAATCTGAATAGCTCTGATTTTTTATCAATATACAGTTCCGTTGTTTCATCCGTTATTCCCCGTGTTCTGTGGGTTTTATCCTTAACAAGGCCAAATACAGGAATATCCTCGCCCATGGTATCAAGCATCATTTTCACAGCCGAAACATGACCTTTTCCACCGTCAAGTAGAATAAGGTCGGGAAGTGGCAAAAATTTTGCCTTGTCGGGTTGTAACTGTCCGTTTTTTATCATATCCTCTTCCTTATATGCCTCGTTAATTCTTCGGAAGATAACCTCACGGGTACTGTCATAATCATTAGAGCCTTCAACAGTTTTTATATTATATTTTCTGTACAGACTTTTTTTAGGAACGGCGTTAACATATACAATCTGCACGCCAACCGATGATACACCTGAAAAGTTGGATATATCGTATGATTCAATTTTAAATGGTGTTTTTGAGAGTTCAAGAACTTCAGAAAGCTGAGAAAGAATTCTGTTTTGCTTTTCTTGATTTTTGTTCTTCATAAGCTGATACTTATACAAAGATTCCTTGGCGTTTCTTACCACCATTTTTACAATTTCAGCCTTTTTACCTCTTTGCGGCACTGTAAAGGTGATTTTATATCCCATTGCGGCAGACAACCACTGAGATACAGCATCTTTATCTTCAAAATCCTCTGAAATAACTATTTCTTTCGGTATTTTCGATGCTGTAAAGTAAAATTGCTTTACAAAGTTTTCTGCAACCTCGGAAGGTGTACCAAGTTCGTTTTCAAGTGTAAAGTATTCTGACCCTACAGCGCTTCCTTTGCGGTAATAGAACACCTGAATACAGAAATTTGTTCCTTCTTTGTGTATTCCTATTACATCCATATTATTTTCAGCAGTTGACGATACTTTTTGGTTTTCGCCAAGAACTGTTATACTGTTTATTCTGTCTCTGTAAAGCGCTGCCCTTTCAAACTCAAGATTTTCGGATGCATTAAGCATCTTTTCTTTAAGATTTTCGACGATTTTTTCGTATTTTCCGTTAAGAACATTTATTGCATCTGTCACAGAATTGTGATAATCTTCACTACTGATTTTTTCGGCACAGGGTGCACTGCACTGACCTATCTGATAATACAGGCATGGTCTGTCGTTTCTCTTGTTAAGGGGCTTTCTGCAGCTACGCAGCCTAAAGGTTTTGCGAATTTCCTCCACTGCCTCCTTTATGCTTAGGGCAGTCATATAAGGTCCAAAATACAGACCTCCATCCTTTACAACACGTCTTGTCATAAAAATACGAGGGTATGGCTCATTTGCTGTAATTTTAATATAAGGATATTGCTTGTCATCCTTAAGTAAAATATTGTATTTAGGACGGTGTTTTTTTATAAGATTACATTCAAGAGCAAGTGCCTCTGTTTCAGAATCGGTGATTATATATTCAAAATCATCAACCTGGCTGACCATTGCGTGAGTTTTGGGAGTGTGACTTGCAAGATTTACAAAATACTGGGATACTCTGTTCTTTAACGCTTTGCTTTTGCCCACATAAATAACCTTGCCATCTTTGTCCTTCATAATATAAACCCCCGGGCACAAAGGCAAAGACGATAACTTTTTTTTAATATCAGCCACGAAAAACTCACCTCCTGATTTACTGTTAAATTACAAAAATGCCTTACTGACGTAAGACATTTTTTCAACAAAAGTTTTTTAAAATATTTTTATGCAAAGTCCGAAGAAATCAACGATACAAGCTCATTAACAGCCTGTTCCTCATCAGAACCCTCTGCTATAATGGTGATGCTGACACCTTTGGTAACACCCAGGGACAATACACCAAGCAAGCTTTTTGCATTAACCTTTTTTTCGTCCTTTTCAATCCAAATGCTTGACTTATATTCGTTAGCCTTCTGGATAAAGAATGTTGCAGGTCTTGCGTGAAGACCAACTTGATTCTGGACAACAATTTCCTTTAAAAACATAAAAACGCTCCTTTAGTCATATCCAATCATAATACTTCGATTTTAAACTGATAATAATAGAATACTAAAAATTTCGTTATAAGTCAACACTTTTTTTCTGTTTTGTTAATTTTTTTCTAATTTTCTGTTACATTTATATTATTTTCCATTTCTTTTTCACAAACTATTTAAAAGGTTATACATATCCGGTGGCAAATCACACCTGATGTCCATTTCGTTTTTTGTAACAGGATGAAAAAATTTTATATATCCTGCATGTAGTGCTTGTCTGTTTATAAGTTTCTTTTCTTCATCACCCATACCGTAAAGCCAGTCTCCAATCAGGGGATGTCCTATATGTGAAAAATGTACTCTTATCTGGTGTGTGCGCCCTGTTTCAAGCCGTATTTCCTGCAATGAAAAGTCTTTTACTGTTTTAAGTGTTTTATATACAGTTTTTGCATATTTTCCATCAGGCGCAACAATCCGCTTTATCACACTCTCGCCGGCACGTTTGATAGGGAGTTCGATACAACCTTTGTCCGGCTCAGGTGTTCCGTGTATGATGGCTATATATAACTTTTCAATCAGGCCTTCCCGCATCTGCTTTGATAATACACCGTGCGCAAATCGATTTTTAGCAATAACACAAATTCCCGAGGTATTCTTGTCCAGTCTGTTGACAATGTGATAGTTATGATATTCCCCATTTGTTTGCCAATAATACATTACAGCGTTGGCAAGAGTATGTTCATAGTTTCCAAGACAAGGGTGTGATGCCATGTTACCCGGTTTATTTACAATCAACAAAAAATCGTCTTCGTAAATTATTTCTATATCTTTTTTCCAGGGCAGAATATTGCCAAAACCTTCGTTATCCTCTGAAACATCAGCTGTAAGAACATCATTTGCAGACAAAACATCAACAGAACGGCATTTGTTGCCGTTAATAAACAGTCTGGCATTTAACTTAAGATAGGTCAGCAAAGACGATGAAACACCGTATTCTCTCTTTAAAACATTTTCAACTGTTTTTCCAGCATCATTTTCAGGAACGATATACTCAAGAACAGCACTCAATTGCCTTCACCCCTCAATAAATCAGCAAGTTCTGTAATTGAATTGACAAAAAAATCAGGATTAAAGGCAAGGATTTTTTCTACCGGAGTTAATGTGTACTTAACCGCACAAAGTTTAGTTTCAGCAGATTTTCCTGCCTCCATATCAAAGATACTGTCACCAACATAAACCGTTTCACGGGGCAGAACATTCAGTTTTTTGCACCCAAGCAACACAGGCTCGGGGTCGGGTTTTGATTTTTGGGTATCATCAGGTGTTACAATAACATCAAAAGCATCCTCAAGCCCCATAATTGCAAGACCTCTTTTTACCATATGCAGACGTTTTGCAGTAACAATACCGGTTTTAAAACCCATTTCCTTTATAATTCTTACACCATCGGCTGCACCATCAAAGCCTTTTGCCAACTTATCGTGCTGAACTTCATTAAACTCACGGTATGCATTATACAATCTCTCTCCCGGTTCACCGTATTCCATCAGTGAGCCGCGGAGAGGTCTGCCGTATAGTGTAAGAATTTCTTCATCACTTATATTTCTGTTGAGGACACTTTTGAACGCTGTTCTGTATGACTGAAAAATCAAATCATTTGTATCTATAAGTGTTCCGTCAAAATCAAATAAAACAGCTTTTATCATAGGTATAAATTTCCTTTCTAAATTTTTACTGTAATATTATACTTGTTAAGCCAGTATTCAAGCTGAACTATATATGCATAAAGCTGAGGCATTGCCATAAGCTGACCATACCATGGTTTGCCATAATCTGATGGTTGTTCCATAAGTTCACGGATATAGTTTTCATTTATAATACCGTGAATACGCGAATTTTTGTCGTTAAAAATGTTATACACCATTTCTTTGACAACATTCTCGTATTCGGGATTATGTGTCTTTGGAAAGGGGCTTTTTTTGCGCCACAGCACCTCTTCAGGCAGAACGCCGTCAAAAACTGTACGTAAAAGTCCTTTTTCTCTTTCATTATGAGTTTTATATTCCCAAGGAACATTCCACACATATTCAACAAGCTTATAATCACAAAAAGGCATCCTGATTTCAAGACCGCAATTCATACCTATTCTCTCGCTTCGTGCACCTAAGGAATACATAAACCAATTAAGGTTAAGGTGTGCAATTTCACGTCGGCGTCTTTCTTCAGGGCCGTCTGTATTGCATACAGGTGTATCTGCTATACTGTTATTATATTTTGAATAAATATACTCGCATATATCATCGCCGCTTAAAAGCTCAGGACACACAAGATTTTGTCTTAACTCGATATTCTTCGCCCAGGGAAAGATGTTTGCCTCAAAATCTTCTCTGCGATGGAACCACGGATAGCCGCCAAATACCTCGTCGGCACATTCGCCCGACAGTGCGCCGCTGAATGTTGAGCCCATTTCCTTGCACAAAAAATACAACGAAGAATCAACATCTGCCATTCCGGGAAGGTCACGGCAATCAACAGCATCGGTAAGGTGCTTAACCAAGTCATCATTATTGACTGTAACAATATGGTGATTTGTGCGGCAAGCCTGACTCACAAGGTCAATATAATAATCGTCCGGCGCAGGCTGATATTCGCTTGGGGTAAAATATTCGTCATTTCCGTTGTAACGAAGTGAAAATGTGTTAATTCCATCTCCAAATTTATGTGATGCATATGCAGTCAGTGCGCTTGAATCAACTCCTCCAGACAAGAAAAAAGCAAGGTTTCTGCCTTTTTCTTCAAGCTGAGAGTTTACGGCAGCAAAGGTCAGCCTTTTTGTTTCCTCAAGACATTCTTCAAAGCTTCCTTCAAAATGCTGTGATTCAAGCTTCCAATATTGATGTTGATTAAATCCGTGTTTGTTGTAAACTATAAAGTGTGCAGGTAAAACCTCGTTTATTCCGCAAAAAGTTCCACAGCCCTGAGTTTGCGCAGGACCAAGACCAAGCACTTCACAAATGCCGGTTTTATCAATAACAGCATCAACATCAGGGTGTGCAAGTATTCCTTTAATCTCGGATGCAAAAATCAAGCATCCATTTTTCAACGCGTAGTATAGCGGTTTAATCCCAAACCTGTCCCGTGCAAGAAACAGTTCGCGATTTTGTGAATTCCATACCGAAAAAGCAAAAATACCATTTAATCTGTTCAGGCATCCAGCACCCCACCTTAGATACGAATGAAGAACAAGCTCCGCATCCTCCATTCCGTTTGTGCGAACATTCCGTTTTTCAAGTTCTTTCTTAACCTCATCACTGTTGTATAAAAGTCCGTCAAAGCAGATGGTATACTCAGTTCCGTCACGTCTTAGTGAGCAGGGGATTTCTCTTTCCTTATCGCAACAAGGATGTCTGGTTGTGCATCCAAACACACCATATCCGGCATTTTTAACCTTTAAAACATTTCCGCCTCTGCCCTTTTGACTTTCGGTCATGATTTTAACCTTATCAAGTTCTGAACTCAAATTTCTTTGAAAACTGACAATTCCTGCAATTCCTGACAAAAAAATCGCCTCCTGAAATTTCACAATACTTTTAGATAGTATATGCAATATTTCAGGAGTTGTGAAAATTAAGCCACATAAAATCGGTTTTTTACAGCTTTCAGGTTAATAAAATGTTGCAACCGGGTCAGAAGGCATGGTTGTAACTGCATAATCCCTGGTATACAAAACAGGACCTTTGCCCTGATATAGTTTGTGTTTTTCAATTTTTATCGTTGCAGTAAGAACAATCCAGTCGCCGTCTTTCATCATTTGCGGACGGTTGCAGCACAAAATTCCTTTAAAAGCAATATCGTCAGCACAACAGGTCATAACGGGACGGCCTATTACAAAACAGTCTTTTGGCAAACGATCATCAATGGTTAAAACCCCTGTGAATTTAACAGTTTTGCCGTGATATTTATCCATTTCTTCAACCAAATCTCTGTACCATATAGCAAAATCGTTTATACCAACCTCAATAACATCAGCTTCGATGTCAAACGGCAACGGATCTTCCATTTCGTCGGGTTCGATTGTTCCGTCAGTGTATTCATAAATTATATCGGTTCGACGGTTAGTTCCACGTACGATTTTGTGAAGTTCTTCTTTATCAACATCTTTTTTGCATCTGTTAAATACAACAAGTTCGCAATTTTGCAGTTTATCCACAACAAGACTGCGCATATTGGTGTTATATGAAAGAAAACTGCTGGAATCCATAAATGTAATTTCCTGATACAGAATCCATTCGTCGGGCAAACTTTCGTATAAAACCGGTATCTGCCACATTCCGTTGTACTCTATAACCACACGGTTTGCCTTATGTTTTTTGCAAAGACTTTTAAGATTGTTTGTGTTTATATCAGATATATCGTCAATAATTTCAATATAAACCTCTTTTTCTTCCATTTCGGCACGGTCAAATTCAACCTCGCCTTCCTCACAAAGTAGAAGAAGTGTCCTTTCGCCGTTAATAAATCTGTTGTCTGACATTGTTTCCTTTATAAAAGCAGATTTTCCTGCCTCAAGAAAACCAGTAAATAAATATACTGCAATATCCATTTAATTCAGTCCTTCCAATATATCTTTATTTAACAGAAAATAATTTTTCAACCTCTTCTTTGTTAAGGTCAGCACCTATAACACACAACCGGCCTGTTACCTCGGCAGCGCCATACCGAACATCTGCCTCACCGGGAACATAATCAAAGTGTATCCACTTTCCGTCTTGTTCAGCAACAATACCCTTTGCACGAAGAACCATACCGTATTTTTCTTCGTTTTCAAGCTCAGAGAGGGCATTTTTAATATCTTCAACCGTATATTTTGCCGAAGTTTCAAATCCCCAGCTTGTGAATACATCATCAGCATGATGATGACCGTGATCGTGATGATGGCCACAGCAACACTCGTCGCCGTGTTCATGGTGATAATGCTCGTGATCGTGACATCCGCAATCACCATCGTGATGATTATGTCCATGATGAGCTTCGTCATGGCAGTGTTCGTGAACGGTATCGTGGCCGTGGTGATGATGACCACATTCACATTCTTCGTGGTGATGTTCGTGTTCATGATGATGGCCGCACTCACATTCTTCGTCGTGATGGTGGTGGTGATGTTCTCCACATTCAGGGCAAATATCCTGTTCTTCCTTTAATACATCAAGCTCTGATTTAAGTGTGCGGCTGCCTTCCATAGCCTCAAGTATCTTTTTACCGTCAAGGTCTTCCCAGGGTGTTGTTACAATTATAGCATTTTTATTTTTGCTGCGGATAAGCTCAACGCAGGTCTCGATTTTACCCTGTTCAAGACCAGCAGTATGGCTAAGAACAATACAACTTGCACTTTCAATCTGGTCGTTATAGAACTCACCAAAATTTTTCATATACATTTTGCATTTCTTGGCATCAGCAACTGCGGTAAAACTATTAAGTTCTATTTCGTCACTGTTAATGTCGCGAACAGCCTTTATAACATCGCTTAATTTACCTACACCTGATGGCTCAATAAGAATTCGGTCAGGTGCAAATTCTGCAATAACAGATTTAAGTGCCTCGCTGAAATCTCCCACAAGACTGCAACATATACAGCCGGAATTCATCTCGGTTATTTCAACGCCGGCATCTTTAAGAAATCCGCCATCAATACCAATTTCGCCAAATTCGTTTTCAATAAGAACAACCTTTTCACTCTTATATGCCTCATCAAGAAGCTTTTTTATAAGAGTTGTCTTGCCTGCACCAAGAAAACCTGAAAATATATCAACCTTTGTCATAAAACATATTCCTCACTTTATTTCAAATTCTTCCTAAATTTTATCAAATTATAATCGTTTTGTCAACGCATCACAATGATAAAACCGCAGCAAGAAAGTGCTACGGTTTTAGATAACAGACGTATTAATCATTCATCATTTAAATTAGTAATATTAATATTCTTGGATTGTACCAGTGGTTTTAAGCTATCTTTTTCCCATACAAAAGCCCTTAGTTCTCTAATACCAGAGTCGCTCACATTATAAAAATATTCCACGTCAAATTCTTTCTTTTCTACACGAACAAACACACCATTTTCTCCATAATATGCAATATAGATATCACACAAGGGGTTAAAGTTTGAGTTAGTCTTCCAGAAAACAAGACTTTCAACTGTTGCACTTATCACAATTTCCCTATTTTCTAACAGTGAAATTTCAAGTGTTTTGTCATCTGTTATTTTTTCGGGGGTATTTGAACTTATATAGTTTTCTTTTTTTTCATCCCATTCACTTGTACCCCAAAAGTATTTCTTCTTCAATCCTGGAACCTTTTTATTTAATTCATAATAGAGTTTTAACGGATTTGAAGTTCCATATAAAACGAATTCTGCAGTCGGAGAATTACTGTTTAAAACTATATCAATTTTGTCATTGCCATTGTCAAGTTTATTATCTTCTTCAATGCTTGTTATTTGATCAAATGTTCCTTCGATATATGTATCATGTGCATTATATGGCATAAGGGCAACTGTAAGCTGAACATCTTCTTTACATATAAAACCGTCAGGTAAGCTTATTTTACACTTTATT
>JAZNVB010000116.1:0-5053 GCA_045592585.1 Clostridia bacterium | reverse complement strand
TATAAAAACAAGATTTAGATTGCCCGTGCAAAATTTTCGGCTTTGCCGAAATGCACTTGGGCAAACAAAGCGTAAATGCTCCGACCGCCGCAAGGCGTGCGGCGTAGCCGCTTTGTTCTTGACACAAACTTTTAAACATGTTAAAATGTTGATAGTTACTAATGCTTGCAGGGTGATATTATTATGAGCTATAAATACTTTGAAAACCGTGAATGTGAGTTCTATCCTTGCCACAAGGTTGGCAATATGAACTGCCTTTTTTGTTTTTGTCCCTTATATAATATGGATTGTGAGGGAAACTATGATATGATTAAAGGTAAAAATGGAGAAGCGATTAAGGATTGCAGCAACTGTATTCTACCCCATATAGAAAGCGGTTACGATTATGTAATGAAATACCTGAAACGAAAGGCTTGTGGCGAAAATGAGTATTGAAAATGAAATTCTTTTGCTAAGAAAAGAAATTGAGGAACACAACCACAATTATTATGTACTGGATAACCCCACAATTTCGGATTATGAATATGACATTCTTCTTCACAAACTGATTAAGCTGGAGGAGGAAAATCCTGAATTTGCCGACGAAAACTCCCCCACAAAGCGTGTAGGCGGTGTGGCACTTAAAGAGTTTGAACAGGTTCAGCATGAAATTCCTATGCAAAGCCTTGGTGATGTATTTTCAAAGGACGAAATTATGGATTTTGACAAGAGGGTTAAACAGGGTTTAGATGGTCAGCCTTGCGAATATGTTGTTGAAATGAAGATTGACGGTTTATCTGTATCATTGGAGTACGAAAACGGAAGATTTGTCAAAGGCTCTACCCGTGGTGACGGAGCTGTTGGTGAAAACATTACCGAAAATCTTAAAACGATAAAATCTATTCCATTGATTTTGCCCGAAGCTGTTGAACGACTTGAAGTAAGAGGCGAGGTATATATGCCCAAAGCCAGCTTTGATGCATTGAATAATGAACGGAAAAATGCAGATGAACCGCTTTTTGCAAATCCTCGAAATGCGGCGGCGGGCTCTCTCAGACAGCTTGATAGTAAAATTACCGCAAAGAGAAATCTTGATGTGTTTATTTTTAATATTCAGCAGACCTCAAATACAAATCTTGCAACCCATAAAGAAGGTCTTGAATGGCTTAAATCGCTTGGATTTAAAGTTAGCCCCAGACGTTCGGTGTTCAGCACGATGGAGGATGCATTTGATGAAATTCAGAATATAGGCAAGGAACGTTCCAGCCTTCCTTTTGATATTGACGGTGCGGTAGTAAAGGTTAACAGCCTTAGCCAACGTGAAGTGCTTGGCACAACTACCAAGGTTCCAAAGTGGGCGATTGCTTATAAGTTCCCTGCCGAGCAGCAGGAAACAATCGTTGAGGATATTATAGTTCAGGTTGGAAGAACGGGTGTTATTACCCCAAATGCAGTTCTCACCCCTGTAAGGGTTGCAGGTTCAACAGTCAGCCGTGCAACACTCCATAACGAAGATTTTATCCGTGAAAAGGGATTGATGATTGGCGACCGTGTGCTGATACAAAAGGCCGGTGATATTATCCCCGAGGTTGCTGAGGTTCTTAAAGAAAAGAGAACAGGAGCCGAACGTGAATTTGTTATGCCAACGATTTGTCCCGCTTGCGGCGAGGCACTTTTCCGTGAAGAAGGCGAGGCGGCGCTTAGATGTGTAAGCACAAACTGTCCTGCGCAAAGGGTACGCAGTATAATCCACTTTGCATCAAGGGGCGCAATGGATATCGAGGGTCTTGGCGATATGATTGTTGAGCAGCTTGTGGAATCAGGACTGATAAAGAATACCGCAGACCTTTTTTATCTTAAATACGAGGATGTGGTGGCACTCGACCGTTTTGCTGATAAATCTGCGCAGAATCTTATTGACGCAATTGAAACTGCAAAGAAAAACCCCCTTGACAAGCTTCTTTGTGGTTTGGGTATTCGTCTTATCGGTGCTAAGGCGGCAAAGAATATAGCGCAGCATTTTGGCAATATAGATGATATTATGGCGGCATCAATTGAACAGGTGTCGGCAATTGATGATGTGGGAGTAAAAATGGCAGAAAGCCTTGTTCACTATTTCAGCGAGCCTGAAACAAAAGACTTGATTGAAAGAATGAAGAATGCAGGTGTAAATATGATTGCCGAAGAAAAGCCCACAGGCGGCACTTTGGAGGGCAAGACATTTGTTCTTACAGGAACATTTCCTACCCTTAAACGTTCCGAGGCGCAAAAGTTAATTGAGGACAATGGCGGCAAGGTGTCGGGCTCGGTGTCAAAAAAGACCAACTTTGTGGTTGCCGGAGAGGAAGCGGGCAGCAAGCTGGATAAAGCCCAAGCCCTTGGAATTAACGTAATAACAGAAGAAGAACTGTTAAAAATGATATAAATTAAAAAAACTCTTGACAAAATGCTCCTACAAGTGTAAGATATAATTAACTTACAATTGTAGGAGTAAATTTTTTGCAAATTTTACGGAGGTGATATAAGTGAAAGACACAAAGGATATCAGTGCAGCCGAGCTTGAAATTATGGAGGTGTTGTGGCGGTCGGACAAGCCTCTCAGTATTCAGGCGGTATGTGATGGTATTGCTGATGATAAGTGGAAGTATAATACCGTAGGAACAATGCTTCTTCGACTTGCTGAAAAAGGGATTGTCTGTTCTGAAAAGGTTAATCGTGTTATCCACTATTCGCCGGTTTTGATGCGTGAGGAATACAAAAAGGAGCAGACCTCAAAGCTGATTTCCCGTCTGTACGGTGGTTCTGCCCGCGAACTTGCGGCATCTCTTATTGGCAGTGGAGATGTAACAATGGAGGATATTGATGAGCTTAAAAAGCTGTTTAATCTGTAATGAGGAGGAAACGATATGCTAGCCGAAATTTTTGTATCGGTGCTGATAATGTCTGCAATCGGTAGCTTATTTATATTATTTTTGTTTGCGGTAAAACCTCTAACCGAGAGATTTTTCGGTGTTAGATGCCAGTTTTATATTTGGCTTTCAGCGTTGATAGTGCTTATATGTCCTCTTAAAATCAAAACAGATCTAAAGCTGCCACAAACAGTATCGCAGACTATCAGCATTGTATCGGCAAAGCCTGCTTTCGAAATTTCTGTATTTGAGGATTATAGCGGGGTTTATATGTCACAAGCTGTGCAGACAGATGGTGGCACGAAAGGTTTTGAGATTGTTGCGGCGGTATGGCTTGTGGCGGCAGTTGCTTTACTTATCAAAACAGTTGTGTTGAATATGGTTTTTAAAAATCATTTATACAAAAATTCTGTATATGGTCATAACTTTGGAAAAGCTGAAATTCGTGTCAGTGACAAGGTAGCAGCGCCAATTCTTGTTGGAGGTTTAAGGGCTGCGCTTTATATTCCTAAAAAGGTATATAACACCGATAAAATGCAGTACATAACAGCTCATGAGGGTGTTCATATACGCCGCAATGATATCGGTATAAAGTGGTTTGCGACAGCAGTTAAATGTATTCACTGGTTTAATCCATTGGTGTATTATCTTGTACGGCAGTTAAATGAAGCTTGCGAGGTTTCCTGCGATGCTATGGCAGTAAATAATATGTGCGATCGACAAAAACGAGAGTATATGCAGACAATTCTTGAGATTTCTCAAAATGAAGCTAACTTCAAAGGTTTTCTTGCGGCAGGCTTATCATCAGGAGGAAAGTGCCTTAAAAGACGATTTTCGGTTATAGGCAAAGGGGATAGAACAAGCCCCCCAATCCGTGTTGCAGGTATTGTGGTTACAATGATAATCACATTCTGTTTGGTCTGTGCCTGTGGAATTATAATAGGCAGTGCACAGTATGACGGACAAACGATTGAACGTGTTCTTGTTGCTCCCAAAAAGACTTTGCCTGAAACAGAAGATGTTGTGCCTGAAATTGAGAAACCGGTTATGGAAGACGATACAATTCCGACAGAAACACTGGAAACAGAATTAGTCCCCAAGCCAAAAGACGAGCATGAGAAAACACCTTCTGTTGTGGGCGAGTTTAATTCTGAAGGCGGAGATACACGAATTATCTCTGATATAAAGCCTGACGAAAGTGGATGCATAAGGTTGGGTATCCGTTCAAATGCTCAGGAAGTAATTGACGTATTTGTTAACGACGGCGAAAGCGGAAGAGAGGTTCACAGCTTTAGTATTCCTGTTTCACATTCGGCATCTTATGTTATAGACGGGTTGGAAAAAGAAAAGACTTATGACGTTGTGCTGAGAGGTACAATGCGTAACAACTGGAAAATAGAAAGCGAATATATAATTTATTAACGAAAGGGATATGTGATATGAAAAAAATTATTTCTTGTATGCTTATATTTGTTATGTTATTATCGGCTGTTGTCTTTGCTGCACCAAGCGAAGAACAGTTAAAGGATTTGAAGGACTTGAAGATTATGGTGGGTGATGATGATGGAAATATGCGTCTTGATGACACCATTACCCGTGCCGAGGCGGCAAAAATGATATGCGTTATTTACGGACTGAATGTAGATAGCTTTGCCGATAATGTTGAGCCCAGTGCCTTTGCTGATGTTCCCGATACCCATTGGGCAAAGAATTATATAAACTGTGTAAAGGATCTGATGATTGCAGAGGGTGACGAAAATGGAAATTTCAATCCCGAAGCCACAATCACCAATGAGGAAATTATCAAAATGTTGGTAGAAACTCTCGGTTATGGCCCTATGGCAGACCAGACGGGCGGCTATCCGATGGGGTACACACGCACAGCCCAAAAGATTGGTATTACAAGCGATTTGATGCTGGAGGTGGATGTTCCTGCAATCCGTGGTGATGTTGCGCTGATGTTTGCAACTGCATTGGATATTCCGGTAATGGTGCAAACAAGCTGGAGCACTGATGGTTCAACAAGTTATGTAATTTGCGATGGCAGTAACGGCATAGAAAAGAAAACTTTAAGAATAATGAATTTTGAATAATAACGAAACAAAGGCTCCCGTCCAGGGAGCCTTTGTCAGCGTGTCGATAAAGTCGACACGCTGACAAAGACA
>JAZNVB010000115.1:0-37595 GCA_045592585.1 Clostridia bacterium | reverse complement strand
AGTCTCTTCAGTCGGTGCTGCCGATCTTCGCCATCGTTCTCGTTCTCAGCGTGACCTTCGCTCCCATGAAATCGGGGGTGTTGGTCATGTTCCTGTTCGGCACTCTTTTGCTGATTTTGGGAATGAGCTTTTTTACGGTGGGTTCAGGAATATCCATGGAACCTTTGGGCGACGGTATGGGTAAGTCATTAAATCAGAACAACAAAATCCTGCTCCCCCTTATAATATGCGGGGTGTTGGGTTTTCTTATTACTGTTTCGGAGCCTGATTTGCAGGTGCTTGCTGAACAGGTTCCCACCATCCCCAATTCGTTGCTGATTAACTGCGTGGGTTTGGGTGTGGGGGTCTTCTTGAGTATTACGCTGGTGCGAAATAAAAAGAACATTCCTCTTAGAAACCTTTTGTGGATATTTTATACTTTAATTATCGGGTTGGCATTTTTTGCCCCGTATGAATTTGTGCCCACTGCATTTGACTCGGGCGGCGTTACAACCGGTCCGATTACAGTACCTTTTATAATGGCGCTGGGTGCAGGTCTTGCATCTGTCAAAAAGGGAAAGCAGTCGGGCGAGAACAGCTTTGGTCTTGTTGCCCTTTGCAGTATAGGCCCTATTTTATCGGTGCTGCTGCTCAGTATCTTCTACAAGCCTCAGCCTGCAACATCGGTGTATGAGATAACAGAAATTCATACTACAACCCAGGCTTTTCGTCAGTTTGTATATGCGCTGCCCCAATATGCAAAAGAGGTTGCTTTTGCTTTTATCCCCATTGTTCTTGTGTTTATAGTGTTTCAGCTTATTACAAGGCGTTTTCACATACATAATATTCTTAAAATGTCTGTGGGCTTTGTGTATACATACATTGGTCTGGTTATGTTTCTGGCGGGTGCGAATGTTGGATTTATGCCTGCAGGCAGGCTGATTGGCGCAAAAATTGCAGGCGGGGATTTTCGGCATTTGCTTATTCCCATAGGTATGGTTATGGGTTATTTTGTGGTTTCTGCCGAGCCTGCAGTTCATTCCCTTAAAAGACAGGTAAGCGAAATAACAAACGGCGGTATTTCACAGAAATCGGTTGCGGTTGCTCTTTCGGTGGGTGTTTCTGTTTCGGTTGGAATTTCAATGCTGAGGGTTCTTACGGGAGTTCCAATAATACCGTTTTTGATTTTTGGATATTTATTGTCCCTTGTTATAAGCTTTTTTGTACCAAGTATTTATACTGGTATTGCATTTGACTCGGGCGGTGTTGCAAGCGGACCGATGACCTCAACCTTTATGCTTCCTTTTGCCATGGGTGCCTGCGAGGCGGTGGGCGGAAACGTGATGACCGATGCCTTTGGCATTGTGGCTATGATTGCTATGACACCGCTTATCACAATTCAGACCCTTGGCCTGTTTGAAAGAAGACGGCGGGCACGGATGCTTAAGAAATTCCACACCGAAATCAGTATGATTGAGGATGATATAATTTTCTTTGACGAGGAGGAAACGGCTTATGAGTAAACGGCCGATGGCTCTTTTATCTATAGTTGAACGTGATAAAGGTAAAAAACTTATCAAGGAATTAGAAAGTATTAACATCAGAATAAACTTTCAGTCTGTGGGATTTGGCACGGCACCAACCGAAATGATGGACATATTTGGTCTTGGAACAAACGACAAGGATATAATTATAAGTCTTGGCGCTGAGGATGTTATCAAAAATATGCTTGCAAATTTCGGAACATTATTTGCAAGTCATTCAAAATACGGTGGACTTATGATAGTTATTCAGGTTGCGGCAGCAAGCAGAGTTCTTACCGAAATCCTTGATTTTAACAGGGACAAAAACACGGAAAAAGGAGATGGCGCAATGAAAAACGAGCATCATAACAATTTGATTATTATATCTGTTAACGAAGGCTATTCTGACAACGTGATGCAGGCTGCCCGAAAAGCCGGTGCAACGGGCGGAACAATTATAAAAGGCCGCCTTGCTGAAGTTGAACAGTTTGCAGAGATGCAGAATGTTAATATGGATGGTGAACGCGAAATCCTTTGTATTCTTGCGCCACTTAAAACAAGTAAACAGATAATGGAAGATGTAAACAAAGACTTTGGCATAACTTCCAAAGCAAACGGTGTGGTAATTGCTATACCTACCGAAAAGGCGTATAAAATTTAAAATATTCAGGATAAAAGCAATTTTACAGGAGGAAAAGGATGATTTCAGTTCTTAACAGCACAGCTCTTTGCGGGCTTGACGGATATATTGTGGATGTTGAAACCGACATTTCAAATGGAATGCCCGGCTTTGATATTGTTGGCCTTCCGGATGCGGCGGTAAAAGAGTCAAAGGAGAGAATCCGGGCGGCAATAAAGAATTCAGGGCTTGTGCTTCCGGCAAAAAGAATAACTGTTAATCTTGCTCCTGCCGATATAAAAAAGGAGGGTGCACATTTCGACTTGCCCATTGCATTGGGAATTTTGGGCGCATCCGAACAGCTTGATGCAGATAAATGCGGCAATTCCATATTCCTTGGTGAGCTTTCACTGAACGGTGACCTGCGGCGTGTAAGCGGCGTTTTGCCAATGGTTATTTCGGCATATCAAAAGGGAATACGAAAGGTTTTTCTTCCTGCCGATAATGCCAAAGAAGCGGCTGTTGTTGCAGGTATGGAGGTTTTTGGCGTAAAGAGCCTTCAGGAAATCCTTAAGCACTACACCGGCGAAAACGTTCTTGCACCTACAATCGTTGATGTTGACGAACTTTTAGAAAACTTTCAGAGAAATAAGTATGATTTTGCTGATGTAAAAGGTCAGATTTATGTGAAAAGAGCCCTTGAGATTGCGGCGGCAGGAGGACACAATCTTTTGATGATAGGCCCTCCTGGCTCGGGAAAGACAATGATTGCACAAAGAATACCATCAATCCTTCCTGATATGACCTTTGATGAATCTCTGGAGGTTACCAAGGTGCACAGTATTGCAGGAACACTTTCTGACAGCAGCCCTTTAGTTGCCGAAAGGCCGTTCCGTCATCCGCACCATACTGTTTCGGCGGTGGGTCTTACCGGTGGCGGTTCAAATCCCAAGCCAGGCGAAATCACCCTTTCGCACAACGGTGTGCTGTTTATGGACGAACTGCCTGAATTCCGACGTGATGCCCTTGAGGCAATGCGTCAGCCACTTGAAGACGGTCAGGTTACAATTACCCGTGCAGGAGGCTCTGCAACATACCCCTGCAGTGTTATGATGGTGGCATCAATGAATCCTTGCCCATGCGGATATTATGGCGATAAAACCCGTGAGTGTACCTGCTCTCAGACACAGATAATTAAATATATGAGCAAAATAAGCGGTCCTCTCCTTGACAGAATAGATTTGCATATCGAAGTTCCTTCGGTAAGCTATGACGACCTTGAAACAAAAAAACGTGGCGAAAGCTCTGCAGAAATAAAGGCAAGAGTTAATATGGCACGAAAAATTCAGACAAAGCGATATAAGGGCTCGGGGATTTTCTCCAACAGTCAGCTTACCCCGGAATTGATGAATAAATACTGCACCTTGGGAGAAGAGGCAAATGCTTTGCTTAAACAGGCGTTTGAGGGTCTGGGTTTAAGTGCAAGAGCACATAACAGAATTCTAAAGGTTGCAAGAACAATTGCTGACCTTGCAAATTCCGAACAAATAGAGATGGAACACATTGCCGAGGCTATTCAGTATCGTGCTTTAGATAAGAAATTCTTTAATTAACGTTGAAATGAAAGTGAGTTAGGGTGAAATGAAGCTTAATATTGTTTTGGTGGAGCCTGAAATTCCCTCAAATACAGGGAATATTTCCCGAACCTGTTCGGTAATTGATGCAGCCCTTCACCTTGTACATCCATTGGGGTTTGACATTGACGAAAAGGCGGTGCGCCGTGCAGGACTTGATTATTGGGATGAACTAAGACTTTTTGAGTATAATAGTTTTCAGGAAGTCAGAGAAAAATATCCTGAAGGCGTGTTTTATTTCTGCACCACAAAGGCGCCAAATAATTACAGCAAGGTGGATTTTACCGCTTGCGGAGATAATGAAATATTTTTGGTGTTCGGCAAGGAAACCAAGGGTCTGCCCGAGGACTTGCTAAGGGAAAACATAGACCACTGTATCAGAATTCCAATGAAGCACAATAAACGGTCACTTAATCTTTCAAACTCGGTTGCTGTTGTGGCATATGAGGTTTTAAGACAGTTTGATTTTATAAATTTAGATGAGAAAGGATTTTTGAAAAATGATTAAAATTATGACAGATATGTCGGCAGACATAACAAAAGAACAAGCAGAAAGGTATGGAATAAAGGTTCTTCCCTTTTATATCAATTTCGGTGACGAAAGTATCCTGGCGGATATAAATTATACTCCTCAGGAATTTTATGAAAAGTTCAAGTCAATGGAGGAACCCCCTTCAACCAGCCAGGCAACACCTGATATTTTGGAGCAGATGTACCGTGACCTTGGCAAGGAAAATCAGATTATTCATATTACCATTCCTGCCAACAGCAGCGGTATTGTAAATACTGCCCGTATGATTGCAGGCGACCTTGCTGAAGAGGGCTTTGATATTACGATTGTTGATTCAAGCCTTTACAGCTACGGTATTGGTGCAAATGTTATCCGGGCTGCCGAGATGGCAGAAAGCGGTGCCGGTAAGGACGAAATAGTGGAGTATCTTAAAGAACGTTTTGCCAAGGATAAGGTATATTTTATTGTTGATGATCTGACAACCCTTAAAAAAGGCGGCAGAATAAAGGCTACAACAATGGTTGTGTCGGCAATGCTTGACATCAAGCCCATACTGTATTCTAACGACGGTATGGTTGAGGCCTTTGCCAAGGTAAAGGGTATGAAACGAGCACTCTCAAAGCTGGTTGACTGCGTTGAAGAAAACATAGAGGACCCACAAAATACAGAAATTCATATTGTTAATGCAGATTGTCCCGAAAAGGGAGAAATGCTGAGGGATATGATTGCCCAGCGCCTTGGAACAGATAAATTCAGAATGTCAGAGGTAGGCCCAATCATTACCTGTCATGCCGGAGTTGGAGTATTTGGGTGTTATTTCAGACATAAATAACTTAACGCAGAGAATAGTTGATTTTCATATGGTTTAAACCGTCAAATTTTCCGTAATGCTGTGGCAAAATGCTCGCAAAGGCACAAAGCATTTACTCCGCTTTTGCCTTTGCCTTACAAAAAATTTGTCTGGTTTAAACTCTTCGACCCCGATGCAATGCATCAGGGCATATGCCTATCAACAATTCTCAGCTAGGGATGCAGAGCTAGTTTGTTTTGAAAATATACGTGTTTTAAGGATTGGTATTTTATGTATCTTGAAAAAGAGGAAATGAAATTTACTGCGGTTTATGCCATAAAGCAATATAAAGCTCCCATATTTGAAAGCCTTTTGTATGAAATTTTCACCTGGGATAAGGAGATTATGGAATACTTTGATTTGGCAGAGGTTTTGGCAGAGCTGATTGAGGACGGTTATGTTTGCAAAAAGTTTTACCGCAATCAGGAGGCACTTTGCCTTACTCAAAAGGGCGACCAGGCGTATCTGTATTTTAAAAGCAGAATTCCGGCAAGTATAAGAGAACGCATTGACACCGCAATCGGCAGAATAAAGTATGACGAGGTTGCCGACCCAAATGCGGTTTTAGTGGATGTCAGCTTTGCGGCAGACGAGCAGTATATGGCAAAGTGCCGCATTATGGAGGACAAGGTGCCTCTTATGGAGCTTAATATAAATATGGGCAGCCGTGCACACGCACAAAGGGCGGCAGACTATTTTAAAAAGAATTCAAAACAGATTTATGAAGATATATTAAAACTCTTTGATGAGGCTTAGGGTTCGGCAAAGCCTTCTCCTTGACGAGAAGGTGTCGGCATAGCTGACGGATGAGGTGTTACATCCTTCAGCCAACAGTATTACAAGGACGGAGGAAATAAGTTGTTTACAGCAGACAGTTATGATGTAATAGTAATAGGCGGCGGCCATGCAGGGATAGAGGCGGCATTTGCGGCGGCAAGGCTTGGTGCAAGGACCTGTATTTTTTCAATCAGCCTTGACAGTGTGGGCAATCTGCCCTGCAACCCCAGCATTGGTGGAACGGCAAAAGGTCATCTTGTTCGTGAAATCGACGCCCTTGGTGGCGAAATGGGCAAGGCGGCAGATGCTACCCTTTTGCAGTCAAGAATACTTAACCGTGGCAAAGGTCCTGCGGTTTATTCGCTGCGTGCACAGATTGACCGCAGAGCATACCAAAGCGAGATGAAACACCGTATGGAGCTGTGCGACAACCTTCATATCCGTCAGGGTGAAATTGTTAAGGTTAATTTAGATAATGAGGGAAAGGTCGAGTCGGTTGAAACAAGGGCAGGAGCAAGATATATGTGCAAGGCGGCAATCGTTTCAACAGGCACATACCTGAAATCAAGAATTATAATAGGTGAATTCAGTCAGGAAAGCGGCCCCGATGGGGTGTTTCCTGCCACTGAGCTTTCGCAGAATTTGCGTGATATCGGGGTGGAGCTTGTTAGATTTAAAACAGGAACACCGCCAAGAGTAAACAGACGGAGTATTGATTTTTCTCAGCTTGAGGAGCAGGTTGGGGATGAGGAAATTACACCCTTCTCCTTTGAAACAAAAAAGAAACTTGAAAATACCGTTAGTTGCTATGTTACATATACCAACGAGCGTACACATAAGGTGATACTTGATAACATTCACCGTTCTCCCCTTTACGGCGGCGACATAAAGGGTATCGGCCCACGTTATTGCCCGTCAATTGAGGATAAGATTGTCAGATTCAAGGACAAGGAACGGCATCAGTTGTTTATTGAGCCTATGGGCACCAATACCGAAGAAATGTATATTCAGGGCTTTTCCAGCAGCCTTCCTGAGGATGTGCAGATTGAAATGCTGCACACCCTTCCCGGGCTTGAAAATGCTCAGGTTACCCGAAATGCTTATGCTATTGAATATGATTGCTGCAACCCCTTGCAGCTTAAAAACACCCTTGAGTTTAAAAACATCCCCGGCCTTTACGGGGCAGGTCAGTTCAACGGCACCTCGGGCTATGAGGAAGCGGCGGCTCAGGGCCTTATTGCAGGTGTTAATGCCGCACGAAAAATACAGGGCAAGTCAGACTTCACCCTTGACCGTTCGGATGCGTATATCGGCACTTTGATTGACGACCTTGTTACCAAGGGCACCAACGAGCCTTATCGTATGATGACATCCAGGTCGGAATACCGTCTTATTCTGCGTCAGGATAATGCGGATTTGCGTCTTACAAAAAAAGGCTATGAAATCGGCTTGATTTCCGAGGAGAGATATAAAGCATTTCTTGAAAAGAAGGAAATGATTGACCGGGAGGTAGAAAGGCTTTCGGGCATTGTGTTCCCGCCGTCGGCTCAGGTTAACGAATATCTTGAGAGTGTGGGCAGCACCACGGTTTCAACCGGCGTACGTGCAAGTGATATGCTTAAACGTCCCGAGGTGACCTATGAGGGTATGTCAATTTTGGATAAAGACAGACCTGACCTTCCTGCAGACGTAAAGGAGCAGGTTGAAATAACCCTTAAATACGAGGGATATATTAACCGCCAGATTGCCCAGGCAAATCAGTTTAAGAGGATGGAAAATAAAAAAATCCCTGAAAATATAGATTATTCCGGGATTAGCGGATTGCGAATTGAGGCAAGACAAAAGCTTGAAAAGCTAAGACCCTCATCAATCGGCCAGGCATCAAGAATTTCAGGAGTTTCGCCTGCTGATGTGGCGGTGCTTGTGGTTTATCTTAAACAGAATAAAATAGTTTAAACGGAGAGAATATGAAAAAATTTGTTGCAGGCACAAATGATGCAGGGCAAAGACTTGACAAGTATCTTTCAAAGCTGCTCATTGGTGCATCAATGGGTATGATTTACAAGTGGCTCAGGAAGAAAAGGGTTAAGGTAAACGGAAAAAAAGGGGAAAATTCCTATCAGCTTCAGGTGGGGGATGTTCTTGAACTTTACATTAACGACGAGTTTTTCAATGAGGATAAAGCTCTGCCCAAACACCTTAGTGAAACGGCAGACCTTGCGGTGGTATATGAGGATGAAAATATTCTTATTGCCGACAAACCCTCGGGGATGATAGCCCATGGTGACAAAGGATGCTTGCTTGACAACATTCAGGCATACCTTTTTCAAAAGGGCGAGTATAACCCCAAGGAAGAGCAGACCTTTGCACCAAGCCTTTGCAACCGCATTGACCGAAACACGTCGGGCCTTGTGATAGCGGCAAAAAATGCGGCGGCTTTGAGGATTATAAACGAGAAAATCCGAAACCGAGAAATAAACAAGTATTATCTGCTCAGGGTTGAAAATCCCGACCGCCTTGATACTTGTGGCAGAATTTGCGGCTACACTGTGAAGAACGAGGCGGAGAGAAAAATATATTTTTATGACAGCGAAAGGGAAGGAACAAAATATTGCGAAACCCTGTATAAAAAACTGGATAACGGAGGCAATGTTGAGGTACAGCTTCTTACAGGGCGAACACACCAAATAAGAGCAAGCTTTGCATACATTGGTTGCCCACTTGTGGGAGATGTGAAATATGGGGCACAAAAAAACGGCAGCCGTGACTTTCAGAGCCTTCGGGCATATAAGATAGAGTTTGATTTTACTACTTCGTCGGGCGAGCTTGACTACCTTAAGGGTAAAGTAATCGAAAAAAGATAAGAGGTAAATTAACGTGAAAAATCACGTTAATAAGATTTAATTGCCCGTGCGATATTTTCGCCGTGGGCGAAACGCACATGGGTAAAATATCCATTTAACGCCTTATCTGTCCACAGTATGGTGTTATATATTTTTTTCATTACTATTTGTGGGCAGAAAGGCTATGGATATTAATATGGGCTGGACACCGCAGCAACAGGAAGCAATTGAATATCGCGGCAAAAACATTTTGCTGGCGGCAGCCGCAGGCTCGGGTAAGACTGCGGTTCTTGTGCAGCGTATAATTGAGCTGATTACAAAGGACAATGTTTCGGTAAACGAGCTTCTTGTGCTGACTTTTACCGATGCGGCGGCAGGGGAAATGCGTGAGAAAATTAAAAAAGCTATTTTCAAGGCTTTAAAAGATGACCCCGAAAATCAGCATCTTCAAAAGCAGAGATTGCTTGTTCATTCTGCCCATATTTCAACAATTCACTCGTTCTGCCTTAATTTACTGAAGAGCAATATACATATGACAGATCTTCCGGTGGATTTTACTCTTGCAGGCGAGCTTGAAAATAAAATTATGATAAAAGAAGCACTAAGCAACGTGCTTGAAAGATATTACCGGATAATTGACAAAGACAAATCCTTTGCAGACTTGGTTATGGGTTACGGTGGTATAAAAAACGATAACGACCTGCGTGAAACCGTTACCAAGCTTCATGAATTCAGCCGCAGTATGCCCTATCCGGCAAAATGGCTTGGCGATGCTGTTAAACCCTATAAAAAAACTGCAAAGGCTGAAAAGCTTTTGGGGTCTGTGTGGCAAAGTGGCTTAAAGAGGTATGCCGAAAAATCCCGTGACGAGCTTTTTGAAATATATAATCATATCCTCAAAGACATTGATGATAATCTTGATACCGACCATCCCTACAGAAAATCATACGAAAACGAGGTACAAAAGTTCCGTCTTGCATTTTCGCATATGGATACCGAGGACTATTCCTCTGTCAGGGATGCGGTATATAACATATCCTATGATACCATTCGGGGCAAACATAACCCCGAGCCCCAGGTTAAAGCTGTTCAGGACAGAATAATGGCTCTGCGCGATTTGGGTAAAAATATTACGAAAGAGCTGAAGGCGGTTTATTCTGCGGATATTGACACCGTGGCTGAACGTTTAAAAAGAGCCTATCCCGTGGTGCGTACATTAAAAAATATAGTTTTAATGCTTGACAGATGCTATGCAAAAATGAAAAGGGAGAAAAGCCTGCTTGACTTTAATGACCTTGAACACCAGGCGCTGAAATTACTTGTTGACAGTCGGGGCAATGCAACCGAAGTGGCAGACAAGGTGCGTGAAAAATACAAGTATATTCTGGTTGACGAATATCAGGACACCAACAATGTTCAGGATATGATTTTCCGTATGGTGTCCCGTGATAATTCCAATATATTTATGGTGGGGGACCTTAAGCAGAGCATTTACAAGTTCCGCAATGCGGTGCCAAAGCTTTTTTCCGATAAATACGAGCTCTATGACAAGGATGAAGAAAAGGGCCATCTTATACGTCTTTTCAAGAATTTCAGGAGCCGCCATGCGGTTGTTGATACGGTGAATTATGTTTTCAGCCGTGTTATGTCGCCTGAGGTGGGCGATATAAATTATACCCGTGAGGAGTATCTTGTTCAGGGTGCAATCCCATATAATGAGCACACCGACACCGAGCTTTGCAGCACCGAATTTCACCTTATCGGCCGTGATACAAAGGACGGCCAGAGATACGATGACGAGGACAAGTTTGAGCTTGAAGCAAGAGTTGCTGCCCATCGCATAAAGGATATTATCAGCTGTGGTATGCAGGTTTATGATAAAGAAACAGAGGTTATGCGACCTGTGACCTTCCGTGACATTGTTATTCTAATGCGCAAAACCAAGGATGTTGCTCCTGTGTTTGAAAGGGTGTTTCAGGAAAACGGAATTCCGGTTTATTCCGACGTAGGGCACAGTTATCTTGGGTCGCTGGAAATCCAGACAGTTCTTGCATTTTTACAGATTATTGATAATCCCCGTCAGGACATACCGCTGATTGCGGTTATGCGGTCGCCAATGTGGGGTTTTACTCCAATACAGCTTGCCAATATGCGAAGCAAGTGCCGTGAAGGCTCCTTTTATGATGTGGTCATCCGCGCAAAAGAGTCGGGTGATAAAAAGTCAGAGGAATTTATCACTGCCCTAAAAAAACTGCGCCGTATGGCTGAAAGTTCAGGGGTTGACAAACTGATTTACAGCATATATTATGATTTTGGTTACTATGCCTATGTGGGTTCGTTGAGTTCAGGAAGAGAACGTCAGGCAAACCTGAGGGTTCTTATGGAACGTGCCACCGAGTTCGAGCATACAAAAATGAGTGGTTTGTTCAGCTTTATGAACTATATTGATACAATGATTACCGAAGAAAAGGATATGACTCCGGCAAAAGCCTTTGGTGAAGGCGAGGATGTTGTGCGTCTTATGAGCATCCACAAGTCAAAGGGTCTTGAGTTCCCTGTGGTGATTCTTGCCTGCACGGCGAATACGTTTAATCTTAAGGACGCTTCCAAACCAATTGTGTGGGACGAGGATGAAGGGCTGGGCATTGAATATATTGACACCCGCATGCGTGTAAGGTATCCAACTCTTTCAAAAACTTTAGTGAGTATGAAAATGAAGCAGGATATGATTTCCGAGGAAATGCGGCTTTTGTATGTTGCTCTTACACGTGCCCGTGAAAAGCTGATTATCACAGCTACCTGCCGTGGCAACGAGAGCACCTTTAAAAAGGTTGTGCGTATGGCTGACGGAAGTATTCCTGATGCGTATATAAGAAGCAAAAATTCCTACCGTGATTGGTTGATAGCTGCATTTTTATCCCATCCCGGTGCGGTTAATCTGAGAAACTTTTGTGATGTGGACGAAAGTGTGGCAGACAAAGGCGCAGACTTTGATTTAAAGACTTTTGTTTATGAATATGCAGACGATGTCCCTGAAATAAGTTGGACAATCCCTGCTGAAAACGAGCAGCCAGCACAGGATTTATTTGATATTTCGGCACAGGTAAAAGAACGGCTTTCATACACATATCCAAATCAGGAGGGTTGCCGCCTGTCTGTTAAGCTGTCGGTCAGCGAGGTAAAGCGTATGCAGGCCGAGGAGGCGGAGTATGTTCCGCTGATTGAACCCTTGCGCAATTCCGAAATGATTGACCCCGATAGAATAAGCGGTGCCGAAAGGGGAACAGTGGTGCATTTTGTGATGCAGTGGCTTAATCCTCTTGAGATAGACTGTGCCCGGGATGTGAAAATGCAACTTGACAAAATGGTTGCTGAGAATATCATTACAAAGGCTCAGAGTGAAGTGGTTAACTGTGATAGAATTGCAGATTTTTTTGCCTGTGAAATAGGGCAAAGAATGAAAAAAGCGGTAAGATGCGAAAGAGAATTCAGTTTTTACACCCGTGAAAGAGCAGACGAAATTTACGGTAATGGTGCCGTGGGTGAGATTTTACTTCAGGGTACAATAGACTGCTTCTTTATCGAGGATGACGGAACGGTTGTTTTGCTTGATTATAAGACGGATCGGGCTAAAACCCGTGAAGCGGCCGTGGCTGCTGCAAAAAAGTATGATGTGCAAATGAAATATTATAAACGTGCACTTGCCAATATTTTAGGCAAGGGTCCGGATGAAGCTTATCTTTATTTTATGGATTGCGGTGAATTTATTACTGCAGAAAGGTGAGGTAACGTGAAAAGTCACGTTACCTCGCCTGCAGCAACAATTTTAATTGCACCGTCGAAATTTTCGCACTTTGTGCGAAACGACGATGTGCGTAATCTCCATTATACGCCTTATCTCGCCCAAGGATAAGGGATAGGAGATTTATAAAATGAATTTTTTGTGGGCGGAAAGGCTATGGAGATTAAAATGCGTGCATTGATTTTTACTGTGACAACAGGGCAAGGACATAATCAGGTTGCCGAAGTTTTATGCAGCAGTTTGCAGGAAAAGTGCGTTGATACAATGCAGATTGATGCTTTTGAATATATAACACCAATGCTGAAGGATGCCATAAATCAAGGTTACCTTGTATCTACAAAACGGCTGCCCAAGGTTTATGCCAAGGGTTACCGGATGGTTGAAAAGCGAGACCCTGACAGCCACGAAAGTATCCTTACGAGGATGCTCAACGGAGTTCTGGCCCGCAAGCTGGTTAAGTGTGTAGAAGATTATCAACCCGATGTAATTATCTGCACCCACGTTTTTGCGGCAATTATGGTGAGCTATGTGACCAATAAGCTTAGCACAGATATAAAAACGGTAGGAATTGTTACCGATTTTACAATGCATCCGTATTGGGAGGATGCGCCCATGGATTATTATGTAACAGCAAACGAACTGCTTAATAATCAGGCATTTAAAAAGGGGATTACTCCTGATGAGATTGTTCCCGTAGGAATTCCCATAAACCCTAAATTCGGAAAGAAAAATGAAAAGCTGTATGCACGGTCGGTTCTTGGCTTTGACAATAAAAGAACAATTCTGGTTATGAGTGGAAGCATGGGCTATGGCAAGGTTGGAAATATGATTAAGGCACTTGATAAATCAGACCTTGATTTTCAGATTATTTCGGTTTGCGGATATAATAGCAGATTAAAGCAAAAGATTGATAAAACCGAGTTCCGCCACAAAATATATAACTATGGTTTTACGGATAAGGTTGATTTGCTTATGGATGCGGCAGATTGCATTGTAACCAAACCCGGCGGACTTACCACCAGCGAGGCATTGGCAAAAGGTTTGCCTATGATAATTGCCAATCCTATTCCCGGTCAGGAGGATAGAAATGAGGAATTCCTGCTGAACAACGGTGCGGCAATTAAGGTAAGCAAAACCTGCCCCATTGATGAGGCCTTGTTCCAGATTTTTTCAAACGATATAAGGCTTAAAACCATGCGTGAAATGGTGGGTTTTTTGGGCAAGCCCAATGCAACACAGGATTTTGTTGATTTTATTTTAAAAATAGGGAACAATGAAGATAAGGAGAATGAATATGAAGAGAATAGCGAAGTTTGAAAAAGTCAGTCGTGAACAGTTTGTTCTTGGCTGGATGGAGGCATTTAACACAGGAATCGGTATGTATGATGCATATGATGAAGTAATATTGCCAAAACGTGCTACAACAGGTTCGGCAGGGTATGACTTTCATTCTTTGGTGGATGTTGAACTTAAGCCGGGCGAATCTGTTACAATGGCAACGGGGGTCCGGGTTAAAATTGACGAGGGTTGGGTGCTTAAGATTTATCCCCGAAGCGGTTTGGGCTTTAAATACCGTTTGCAGCTTAACAACACGGTTGGCATTATTGACAGCGATTATTATTATTCCGACAACGAGGGACATATTTTTATTAAGATTACAAATGATTCCAAAGATGGTAAGACCTTGATAATACATCAGGGCGATGCATTTGCTCAGGGTGTTTTCATAGAATACGGTATCACCGTTGATGATGATGTAACGGAAGTCCGCAACGGCGGTTTTGGTTCAACCTCCAGATAAGCTGCGGAAAGACGTTTGATAAGAGTATATTTTGCTCTTTATCAAAAAGATTGACAATATTTGAAAAATGTGCTATTATGTATTCAAATAAAAGGGAGTAGTTTACGGATTATCCGTCTGTGCTTGCGTCAGTACATTTCTTTTGAAATCGCAGCATGGCACTTGTGAACCTGGAGTGTAATGAGACTTTTATTGTGTTTTTTGGCACAATAAAGGTCTTTTTCTTTTTTAAAAGATGAACTGACAATGCAAAATCCCAAAAGAAAAGGAGATATTTTTTATGTTAGTTCCGGTTTTGTTGTTTATAGTAGGTCTTGTTTTGCTTATCAAGGGTGGCGATTGGTTTGTGGACGGTGCTACGGGTATCGCACACAGATTTCATATCCCTGAAATTCTGATAGGTGCAACCGTTGTTTCGATTGGTACCACCTTACCTGAGGTTATGGTATCTGCAGGGGCGGCTCTTGGTGGCCACGGCGAAATCGCATACGGAAATGCTATTGGCTCGATTATATGCAACACCTCGCTGATTGCAGCTCTTACAATAGCAATCCGTCCAAGCACAGTAAATCGCAAGCCCCTTGTTTTGGCAGTAGTCTTTTTCTTTATAGCAGCGCTGTTTTATTCGGCAGTTGCATATTTGACAGGATATTTTTCAAGGGCAGTAGGAATTGTTTTAATTTCTGTTTTTGTGGTATATATGGTGATTTCTGTTTTGCAGGCAAAGAAAAGCCTGACAGAAAAACGAGAAGAGGCAGAAAACGAGATTGAAGGTTCTTTGTGGAAGGAACTGTTTTGGCTGGTTATCGGAGCTGCTGTTATTGCAGTGGGCGCAGATTTGCTGGTTGACAACGGAACAATTATAGCCCAGATGCTTGGCGTGCCTGAATCGGTAATTGCCCTGACGTTTGTAGCTTTGGGAACCTCGCTCCCTGAACTTGTTACAGCAGTAACTTCGCTGATAAAAGGGCACAGTGCTTTGTCCCTTGGCAACATAATTGGTGCAAACCTGTTTAACCTTGTGCTTGTAAGCGGTGTTTCAACGGTGCTTTCGCCCTTCCCTGTACCAAACAGCTCACAGGTATTTGGTGTAAACACATCACTTGCGGTAGAAATTCCGGTTATGTTTATAGTGATGTCGCTTATGGTTTTCCCTGCTTTGATAAGGGGCAAGCTTTCCAGAATTCAAGGTATACTTTTGCTTGCTATATATGCAGCATTCTGTGTATTTCAGTTTGCTATGTAAAAACGACAAAAGGATGATAAAATGAAAAAGTATTATAAAACAGAACTTCACACCCACACAAGCCCTGTCAGCGGATGCAGTGATATTGACCCGAAAGACCTTGTATTGATATATAAGGAAAACGGATATGACAGCGTTGTGGTTACCAACCATTTTGTTGCCGACAGACTTCAGGGTGAATCTAATGAAGAAAAGATAAAGTGGTATTTAGAAGATTATTATAAATGTGCTGAAGAAGGGTCACTGATTGGTTTAAATGTAATTTTGGGTGCAGAAATAAGATTTACAGAGAATAACAACGACTATCTTGTTTTTGGGATATGCCCTGAAGATTTGATTGATATATATAAACTGTTGCCCTATGGTATTGATAACTTTTACCGTGAATACAAAAACGAAAAAAAATATTATCATTCAGGCACATCCCTTCCGTGATAAGATGGAAGAAGTCAATCCCGAATCTCTTGACGGCATTGAGGCATTCAACGTGCATCCCAATCACAATTCCCGTATAGGTGTTGCTGCAAAATATGCAAGGGATAACAAGCTGATTGCAATTTGTGGAAGCGATTTCCACCACTATGGTCAGGAGTGTTTGTGCGGTATTCTGACAAAAAAACCGCTGAAGGATTCCTATGATGTGGCAAAAGCTTTAAAAAGCGGAAAATATAATATGACTATTGGCGGACATATGGTTAGTTTATAATTTAAAAAAGTGGTCGATGGATAATCGACCACTTTTTGATAGATAAATTATTCTGCGTGTGCCAGAACAAAGTCAATGATAGGAGTGGGATCCTCAAGACCGTGGGGATGGTGCTCGCAACCGGGTTTTACTATAACCTCGATAGTGCCGCCGTTTTCCTTATAGAATTTTTCGAGCACAGCGCCGTTTTCGTGATAGGGAACAACCGGGTCAGAATCGCCCACAACAAGCATAATCGGAATATTATTTTCAAGAAGAATATGCATCTTGTCTATTGGATGTTCACGGTATGAAATGAGCTGTGAAAGGGTCATTCCTGTTGCATTCTTAAATTCTTCAAACAGCATATCTGTTGCATCACCTACTCCTGCCGGGCAGGAAAGAAGGTTAAGTACGGGTGCATCAAGATAAAGGCAGGAAATATATTCGGGATATTTTGCTGCAAACTTTGTGGCGATAAGACCGCCACAGCTCATACCAACGGGCACGCACTTTTTGTAAAGACCGAATTCCTTGCTTAAAAAGTCTGCAAAACGGGCTTTCAGGTCAAGGTCTTCGTCAAGACACCAACGTGTGATGTTTTTTATGTACGCAAGGCACCAGCCGCGCTTTACCATTTCAAGTTCAAAGTTGGGGAATGCAGTAAAATACTCGGTTTTAAGTAACCACTTGCCACACTTTTTACCTTCTTCGGGGAGAATAAGGATTGCTTCTCTGTCTTCAAACTTAAAGTCAAGACGTTCAAAACCATTGTAAAGAGATTTTGTTGTTTCCATAGTGATTAAATCCTTTCATTATGTAATTTTATTATATTATTCTGCGTGTGCCAGAATAAATTCTGCACTTGGGCTAGAATCCTCAAGACTGTGAGGATGGTGGTCGCAGCCGGGTTTTATAATAACCTTGATGCAGCCGCCTTTTTCTTTGTATTGTTTTTCAAGAATTGCACCGTTTTCGTGATAGGGAACAACCTTGTCAGAGTCACCTGCAACCATCATAACGGGAATGTTGTTATTCAGCAGAACATCAACCTTGTCAATGGGATGCTCACGGTATGAAAGCAACTGTGTGTGGGTAATGCCTGCTTGAGTTTGGAATTTAATATATTCTGTGTCGGACGAGAGCTCTGCGTCACCAAAGCCTCCCGGATAGGAAAGCAGGTTAAGCACCGGTGCGTCAAGATAAAGACAGGATATATACTGCGGATATTTTATTGCAAATCTTGCTGCAATAAGACCGCCACAGCTCATACCAACAGGTACGCACTTTTCATAAAGACCAAATTCCTTGCTTAAAAAGTCGGCAAAGCGAGCCTTCAGGTCAAGGTCTTCGTCAAGGCCCCACAGAGTAGCGTTCTTTACAAATGCAACGCACCAGCCCCGCTTTAACATTTCAATCTCAAGGTAGGGGAATGCAGCAAAAAATTCGGTTTTAAGAAGCCACTTGCCACATTTTTCACCTTCGGGAAGAACAAGGATGGCATCACGGTCTTCAAACTTAAAGTCAAGGCGTTCAAAGCCGTTCCAGAGTGATTTTGTAGTTTCCATAAGATTTCAGTCCCTTCGTTAATATGTATGGGCGAAATATGCGCCCTGTAAAATTATTTAAATAAATCTGTTGACATATATCTCTCGCCCGTGTCGGGAAGAAGAACAACTATTGTTTTGCCCTGCATATCGGGGCGTTTTGCAACCTCGGTTGCGGCGTGGAGTGCGGCTCCCGATGATATTCCCACAAGGATACCTTCAAGCCGTGCCATAAGGCGTGAGGCTTGGTGTGCATCCTCTTCGGTAACGGTAATTATTTCGTCAAGCACACTTCTGTCAAGGGTTTCGGGAACAAAGTTTGCACCTATCCCCTGAAGTCCGTGGCTGCCTGCCTTGCCTTCTGACAGGAGGGGTGAGTTTTTGGGCTCAACAGCGATAATTCTGATATCTGATTTTTGTTCTTTAAGGAATTTACCTGTTCCGCTAACTGTTCCGCCGGTGCCAACGCCTGCAACAAATACGTCAACTGTGCCTTCGGTATCAGCCCAGATTTCGGGGCCGGTGGTGTTGTAGTGTGCCGATGGGTTGGCGGGGTTTTCAAACTGTGATGGAATAAAGCTGTGCTCAAGTTCTTTTGACAGCTCTTCTGCCTTGGCAATTGCGCCACTCATACCCAAAGCACCCGGGGTAAGCACAATTTCAGCACCATATGCTGACAGCAGATTGCGGCGTTCAATACTCATTGTGTCGGGCATTGTAAAGATTGTTTTATATCCCTTTGATGCCGCCACGGCTGCAAGACCAATGCCTGTGTTGCCGCTTGTGGGCTCAATGATTACCGAATCCGGGAAGAGTTTGCCCTGATTTTCGGCATCCTCAATCATAGCCTTTGCAATTCTGTCTTTGGCACTGCCTGCAGGATTGAAATACTCCAGTTTTGCCAGGATTGTTGAATTCAGGCTGCTTTCCTTGCAGTAGTTTTTAAGCTCCATAATGGGAGTTGAGCCGATAAGCTCTGAAACTGAGTTGAAAATTTTCACAGATAACTCTCCTTTTTTTAGGTTAAAACGGCCATAGAAACTATGACCGTTTATGTAAAACTATTTCTTTCTTGCAATTACAGCTTTTGCCTTTTCTACAATTGTTTTTGTGTCAAGACCGTAAATCTCAAAAAGCTTTGCAGGAACGCCTGAACGTCCGAATGCATCCTTAGTGCCGACACGTTCCATAGGAACGGGGCAGCCTTCTGCCAGAACTTCGGCAACAGCACTGCCAAGACCGCCGATAATGTTATGTTCTTCGGCTGTGACAATGGCGCCTGTTTCCTTTGCTGCCTTAATGATAATGTCACGGTCGATGGGTTTGATTGTATGTATATTGATAACTCTTGCATCAATGCCCATTTCAGCAAGAGCTGTTTTTGCTTCCTGTGCATAAGGAACCATAAGACCTGTGGCAATGATGGTTAAATCCTTGCCGTCTGCAAGCTGCACACCCTTGCCAAGCTCAAACTTGTAGTCCTCGCCAAAGATGGTGGGCACAGCAAGTCTGCCAAAACGAAGGTACACAGGGCCGTTATGGTCGATTGCGGCTTTAACTGCCAAGCGTGCTTCTGTGGCGTCGGCAGGGTTTAAAATCACCATATTGGGGATTGTTCGCATAATGCCAATGTCTTCAAGACACTGGTGGGTTGCACCGTCTTCGCCAACAGAGATACCTGCGTGGGTTGCACCGATTTTTACATTAAGATTGGGATAGCCGATAGAGTTTCGCACCTGTTCAAAGGCTCTGCCTGCCGCAAACATCGCAAACGAGCTGGCAAATACAATCTTGCCGCAGCTTGCCATACCTGCTGCAACAGACATCATATTTCCCTCGGCAATACCGCAGTTGATAAATCTTTCGGGGTATGCCTTCTGGAAGGTTTCTGTCTTGGTTGATTTTGAAAGGTCTGCGTCCAACACTACTATTCTTTCGTCACTGCCAAATTCTGCAAGTGCCGCACCATAGCTTTCACGGGTTGCCTTTTTTTCTCCAATTGTATACATCAGCACTCACCTCCCAAAGATTTTATGTATTGTTCAAGTTCTGCTTTGGCAATTTCATACTGCTCGTCGGATGGAGCATTGCCGTGCCAGCCAGCCTGATTTTCCATATACGATACACCCTTACCTTTTATGGTGTTTGCAATAATCATTGTGGGTTTACCTTTACAAGCCTTTGCTGCCTCAATTGCATTTGCAATCTGCTCAAAGTCATGACCGTCAATGATTATTACATTCCAGTTAAAGGCTTCAAATTTCTTGTCAAAGGGTGTGGGGTTCATAACCTTGCGGACATCACCATCAATCTGCAATCCGTTGAAATCAAGAAATGCGGTAAGGTTATCTAGCTTGTAATGAGCCGCAAACATTGCTGCTTCCCAAACCTGACCTTCTTCACACTCGCCGTCGCCAAGAATAGTGTAAACACGGTAGTCCTTATTGTCAAGTTTGCCTGCAAGAGCAATGCCGCAAGCTGCACTGATACCCTGACCAAGTGAACCGGTTGACATATCAACACCGGGAATACCTTTCATATCAGGATGTCCCTGAAGATAACTTTCTGCTTTGCGGAGGGTTGTAATGTCCTCCTTGGGTATAAATCCTCTCTCTGCCAGTGCCCCGTAAAGACCGGGTGCCGCATGACCTTTTGAAAGTACAAATCTGTCACGGTTGGGGTCTGTGGGATTTTTTGGGTCGATATTCATTTCAGACATATAAAGGTATGCCAGAATATCTGCCGCCGAAAGTGAACCGCCGGGATGTCCGGATTTGGCGCTGTGAATTGCATCAATTGCCATTTTGCGGATATTAGCGGCAGCAAGTTTAAGACTAGATGTTTTGTTGCTCATTGCTTTGTGCCTCCGTTGTATATAAAATGTTAATTGGTTTTAAAGCCGTTGCCCAACACCTCACGGGTGTCGGAAAGGATGACAAAGGCATCCTTATCGATTTCTTTTATCAGATGTTTAAGCTTATTGATTTCGTATTTTTTAACCACACAAAGCAGCACAGTTTTTTCTGCACCGCTGTAGTGGGATGTGCCGTGAAGAGCAGTTGTGCCACGTTCAAGACGGGTGGAAATCTCGGATGAAATAGCTTTCGGTTTATCCGAAATAATATAGGCAACCTTGGCAAAATCAATACCCTCTGCAAGCAGGTCTATGATATATGTGCAAAGGTAAAGTGCTATTGATGAGTAAAGAATAATTTCCCATCTGCCAAAGGTCAGCCCTGCAAGGGCCACGATAAAGGCGTCGATTATAAGGATGAACTTTCCCACCGGAATGGAGGGGAAGTGTTTTTTCAGTATTTGTGCGGCAATATCTGTTCCGCCTGTGGTAGAGCCCGAGATAAAAACTGTCCCAAGGCCAAGCCCCATCAGTGCACCGCCATATACGGCAGAGAGCAGCATATCACCGGTTACCGGTTTAATCCAGGCAAATGCATCTGTTAGAATTGAAACAGAAATCATGCCAAAGAGTGATGAAAACATAAATCCCACATCAAAATACCGGAGTGCCCATATGAATATGGGAACGTTAAGGAACAGTATCGAAAGGCCCACGGGAATATTTGCAAAATGGTGTAGGATGATTGCAACTCCGCTAAGGCCGCCGGGGGCAATATCTGCAGGGACTAAAAACAAATCCAGCGATATTGCAATGATGAAAGTTCCCAAAAATACAGTCAGGTGTTTTTTTATCACAGCAAGCATTTTTACATTTCTCCTTTTTTAAAATATGTAAAAATGTTGCCGCAAGATTAGTCTACAAGATGTCCAAGCAACTCAGCAATACGGCTGTCATTGCCCACAAGGTAAAGGTAGCCGATAAGTGCTTCAACTCCTGTAGCAGATTTATAATCCACCATATCCGCATTCTTTGGCGGATGGGAATTGGTGTTTCTGCCACGTTTGTAAATCTGCATTTCCTCCTCGGTAAGCTTGTCCTTGATTTTTTGGTAAAGGTCAGACTGCGCTTTGGCGTTTACAAGGTGGATGGCTTCTTTATGAAGGCGGTTTACGGGGAAGTTGGCGTCCTTGATAAGATAGGTGCGGACAAACAGTTCATAAACCGCATCCCCGATATACGCAAGGGTAAGGGGTGAGTATTGCTTGGGTGAAACCTGCTCACCCAAGGCGAATTGTTTTAAAAATGTATCAAGCATAGTTTATGGCACCTTTTTGTAGGATTTGAAAGAGTAATTATAAAAACACAGCGTGTTTTTACCAATTCTTTTCACTTTTATCTCTTCACTCTTATCTTACAAAGGCTATGCCTTTGTTATCTGCTGTCCCTGAGGAGTATCTTTTACTATTATGCCCATTTCCTTCAGTTTATCACGCAGCTCGTCGGATTTTGCCCAGTTCTTTTCGGCACGGGCTTTGGCACGTTCCTCTAAGATGGCATCAACTTCGTCGTTTGTTCCTTCGTCTTTTTTCTGAAGCAATCCAAGAACACCGCCAAGCTCTGTCAGCATATTGATTGCATATTCGATTGCCTGCTTTGAATAGCCCGAGGTTGCAGTAATGCTCTTGTTTGCCTCGGATACGATTTCAAAGAGAACAGAGATTGCGTCTGCAGTGTTAAGGTCATCATCCATTGCGGCAATATATTTTTCCTTGAGTGCATCAAGAGCACGGCAGAAAACGGTTTCTGCATCATTTAGTTCGGCACGTTCTTCGGCATTGCCGGCGAGGAAACGCATATCAGCCAGACAGTTGTAAATTCTGTCAAGAGCAGATTTTGCAGATTCCATCAAATCCTTGCTGAAGTTGATGGGGCTTCTGTAATGTGCTGAAAGCATAAAGAAACGGATAACCTCGTAATCAAATTCTGCCGCAATTTCACGCACAGTGAAGAAGTTGCCCAATGATTTTGACATCTTGCGGTTGTCTACATTGATGTAGCCGTTGTGCATCCAATAGTTTGCAAAGGTCACACCATGAGCACATTCGCTTTGCGCGATTTCGTTTTCGTGATGGGGGAAGATAAGGTCCTGACCGCCACTGTGGATGTCAATAGTTTTGGCAAGGAACTTGTTTGCCATAGCACTACACTCAATGTGCCATCCGGGACGTCCCATACCCCATGGGCTTTCCCAGGCAGGCTCGCCCGGCTTCTGCTTTTTCCACAAAGCAAAGTCCATTGGGTCTTCCTTGTCTTCGTTAATGTTGATTCTTGCACCGCTTTCAAGGTCTTCAAGGGGCTGATGCGACAGCTTGCCGTATTCCTTGAATTTTTTTGCGGCAAAGTAAACATCGCCGCCTACGTTATAGGCATAGCCTTTGTCTTCAAGCTCTTTAACAATTTCAATAATTGCATCAATATTGTCGGTTGCTCTTGGATGAACGGTGGCACGTTTAATGCCCAAACCATCGGCATCCTTAAAATATTCGGCAATATACTGGTCGGCAAGCTCCTTAACGGTGATGCCAAGCTCGTTTGCCTTGTTAATCATTTTGTCGTCAATATCGGTAAAGTTTTGCACAAAATAAACTGTGTTGCCGCAGTATTCAAGATAACGGCGAAGGGTATCAAAGATAATAAAAGGGCGTGCGTTGCCGATGTGGAAGTAGTTATAAACGGTGGGCCCGCAGGAATACATACGGAACACACCTTTTTCAACAGGAATAAGCTCCTCTTTTTTTCGGTTTAATGTATTAAAGACTTTCATTGCTTTTCTCTCCTTTTTGTTAAGCCGATGGGAGTCAAAGCCCATAAGCCTTAAACTTGTTAAATTTCCATCCTTAAAATTTGTCGTCCTCGTAAGGCGCCAGCCTGACTTCGTCCTCCGCATTTCAATTATATAAAATTTTCCTGCGTTTAACACTCATGGTGTTCGATTCCCATCGGCTTATTTTCAATCTGTGTTTTAAGGCGTTCAAGGTCAACACGCAGTTTGCAAAGTTCCATTGACACAGGGTCAGGAATGTGAATCTGGTCAAGGTCAATCTTTGCAGGGGCAATTTTGACGTTGTCACGCTTTACGATATGTGCCGGAACACCTACACAAGTGCTGTTGGGCGGAATTTCGTTAAGCACTACCGCATTTGCGGCAATCTTACTGTTATCCCCAACGGTAAAGGGACCAAGCACCTTTGCACCGCTGCCGATGGTTACGTTATTGCCAATGGTTGGGTGACGTTTGCCCTTGTCTTTACCTGTACCGCCAAGTGTTACACCCTGATACAGGGTACAGTTTTCACCGATAATGGTGGTTTCGCCAATAACAACGCCCATACCATGGTCGATAAACAGACCTTTGCCTATCTGAGCTGCAGGATGGATTTCGATACCGGTTTTGCGACGGGCACGTTTTGATATCCAGTCGGCAAGGAAAAAATGTCCCTTGCAGTGCAGCCTGTGTGCCAGACGGTAGCTGAGAACAGCTTTCACACCGGGGTAAAGAAAAAGTACCTGCCATTTGCTTCGTGCCGCAGGGTCACGTTCAAACACAAGAGTAATTTCTTCGTTTAAAGTTTTGAAAAAACTCATATTATAAACCTCATAACAGAAATATTTGTTCACATACAATATTATATAATATTATACACCAAAGTTTAATGATAGTAAAGGAAATTCTGCAAAATAATCAAATTTATTTTTATTATGTAGTTAATTGCAGGTATGTCAAAAAACTTTTAATAAATCTATTGAAATTATTTGTCGCATAATGTATAATATAGCTTGAATGCAAATGTAAATTTTTGAAATTTGAAAGGTTGACGCAGAATTGGTGCTTAAGGTTATTATTGATATTTGTCAGTGCGTACTGTTTTTTGCAGGGTGCTACTATTTTGCAATTGCCCTTTTTTCACTAAAGATAACAAACAAAGAAAGAAAAAATCATGTTCAGCATTCCTTTGCGCTACTTGTTGCGGCACATAATGAGGAGAGTGTTATTGCCGAGTTGGTCGGAAGCCTTAATCAGCTGAACTATCCCAGGGACAATTTTGAAATATTTGTTGTTGCAGACAACTGTGACGACAAAACTGCAGAAAGGGCGCGGGCAGCAGGGGCAACCGTGTTTGAACGTTTTGATGCATCAAAACGAGGCAAGGGTTATGCTATGGAATTTGCCTTTGAAAATATTTTTGCCCTTGAAAAAGAATATGAATATATATGCGTATTTGATGCAGACAATCTGGTAGAAGGCGATTTTCTTGTTCACATGAACAATAAAATAAACGAGGGTTATCGTGCTGTGCAGGGATATCTTGACAGTAAAAACCCAACTGATTCGTGGCTGACATTTTCATACTCAATGTGGTATTGGATCAACAACAGACTTGGTCAGCTTTCAAGAGGAAATCTGGATTTGGGTTGCAGACTTGGGGGTACAGGTTTTGCGGTTGAAAGTGAGCTTATAAAGAAATTCGGCTGGGGAGCAACCTGCCTTGCTGAAGATACCGAGTTCACTCTTAAACTTGCCCTCAGCGATATAAAGGTTGGCTGGGCGCACAATGCAGTTGTATTTGATGAAAAGCCAACACAGCTTTCAACCTCTATAAAGCAAAGGCGGCGCTGGGTGCAAGGTCTTGCTGATGTAGCATCCCACTATATAAAACCTTTGCTTAAAAAAGGCGTTAAAGAAAAGTCGCCTGCGGCACTGCATATGCTGATGAATTTTTGGGGAGATACCATCCATCCGGTTGTTGTGGCGTTTTTTTCCATAATATTCGGTATGCTGTTTATCATTCCTGAGAAGTCGGTATGGTTTGAAATGTTTTGTGAAATTTGGACTTCGCCATGGATGTTTGTGTTGCTTGCGATTATGGTAATAGGAAATATATTTTTTGTTCTTGCGGCACTGTATAATGACAGGCATCTTGACCGGCATGTGGTGAAGAATGTCTGGGGGTTTATAATCTATCTTGTGACATGGATTCCTGTTGGCATTATGGGAATACTCAAGAAAAATGACAAGGAATGGTATCATACCCCTCACAGTAGTAAGAACAAACAGTAAAGGAGAATTTGTTGTGGATATTTTTGTAGAAGAAATCGTTGAAAAAAAGAGAGGAATTAAACAAGTTGCGGTGTCATTCGGCATAGTTTTGCTTAGTGTTCTGGTTGCTTCTGTGTTGTTTGTGGTTATACCGATGCTTATTCCTTTTTTATCACCTTTTGTAACCTTTTTGGTAGTAGCCGTTTTTTATGTTGCATACCGTTTGGTGGTTGCACAGAATGTAGAATATGAGTATTCAATGGTTAATACCGAGATTGATGTTGATAAAATTATAAACCGCCGTGGCAGGAAAAGGCTGACAACAGTTAAGGTTACAGGACTTGAGGCTCGGGGAGTTTGCGGCGAGGAAAAAGGCGAATTTAACAGATACCTCTCGGATGTTTCGGTAAAGAAGATTTATGCAGCAGCCGAAAAGAATTCCGAAAACAACTATTTTGTGGTGTATATGAGTGACAGCGTAAAAACCATGCTGGTATTCAATCCTTCAGAAAAGATTGTAAAAAATATCGAAAAATTCAATCCAAAAAGATGATAAATTGCGGCGTTGATATTATTGAAGTTGAAAGAATAAAAAAGGCTGTGGAAAATACTTCGGGCTTTACTGAAAAGGTTTTTTCGCAGCCTGAAATTGAATATTTTATGAAATCGGGCGAAAGATTTGAAACCTTAGCCGGCTTTTATGCTGCCAAGGAGGCTTTTGTCAAGTATAAAAAGATTGGAATAAGGGGTCTTGGACTTTCGGAGATTTCTGTGGAACACGAAGGTCTTGGGGCGCCCTTTATTGTTTTTCGTGGCGAAAGGCAAGGTGTGTCTCTCAGTATTTCTCACAATAAAACAACTGCGGTTGCGGTTGTTTGTGGCGAGGACCAATGTGGAAAGCTGCGAAGTGACGAGATGAGGGAAATTATTCCAAAACGGAGTGATGATGCTCACAAGGGTAACTGCGGAAGGCTGTTTATTATAGCAGGCAGCCGTGGTATGACGGGGGCTGCGTATCTTGCTGCCAAGGGTGCACTGCGGAGTGGCGCAGGGCTTGTTACGGCAGGTGTTGCCCAAAGTGAACGACACATTGTTGCCTCCATGGTGCCCGAGGCTATGACGGTTGACCTTGAGGACAAAGACGGCAAAATTACAGAAGGGGCAATGAAGACAATTTTAGAATATGCCAATAAAGCCGATGCGGTGGTTTTTGGCCCGGGGTTGGGTGCAAATGGTGATATGCACAGTATACTGAAAACCTTGCTTATGGAGTATAAAGGAAAGCTGGTTATTGATGCTGACGGGCTTAATGCCTTAAGCAAAAACTGTGATGTTCTTAAAGACAGAAGCTGTGATGTTGTTATCACACCGCACCCTGGCGAAATGTCGCGGCTGACGGGACTTACAACAGAAGAAATTCAGCAAAATCGTGTGGCAGTTGCAACATCTTTTGCTGAAAAGTACGGCATAACGGTATTACTCAAGGGTAAAGGTACCGTTGTTGCCAAGGATTGCGGTCAGGTAAAAATCAATCCTACGGGAAACTGTGGTATGGCAACGGGCGGCATGGGCGATGTGCTGTCAGGGGTTGTGGCGGCATTTCTCGGTCAGGGGCTAAACCCCTTTGACAGTGCGGTGTTGGGCGCATATATCCACGGAAAAGCCGGAGATATGGCGGCAGAAAAATATGGTATTCATGGTCTTACCGCAGGAGATGTAGCAGATTATGTTGCTATGGCCATTGCGGATGAGCTTAAATAATTTCAAAAAAGAGATGGTAAAATGACAAGTGATTTAAGAGCCTGGGCAGAAATTGATCTGGATGCCATAGGGCATAATACATCAGAAGTAAAAAAGAGATTGACAAGTGCTACACAACTGATGGGCGTGGTAAAGGCAAATGCTTATGGGCATGGTGTTCGGCAAACCGCAAAAGTACTGTTGGAAAACGGTGCTGACCAATTGGCTGTTGCCTTTGCTGATGAGGCGGTGGAGTTAAGAATGGCTGGCTTTGATGTTCCTGTTCTTATTCTTGGAAACTCAACAGATGAGGACATCAAAAACCTTGTTAAATTTGATATAATGCCGGCTGTGTCGGACTGTTCTTTTGCTGAACGTCTGTCTGCGGCGGCTCGTGATGCAGGCAAAACTGTGAAGGTGCATATAAAGCTTGATACGAAAATGTCACGTGTTGGCTTTCTTGCAAAAGACGGCAACACAGTAGACGATATTTTGAAAATTTCAAAGCTACCTAACCTCAGGATTGAAGGTATATTTTCGCATCTGGCGGTTGCCGACGAGGACGCAGATGACTTTACGCAAATGCAGTTTGACTGCTTTATGGCGGTTGTGAAAAGTCTTGAAGAAAAAGGCTTGAAAATTCCGGTGAAGCATATTTGCAACAGTGCAGGATTGTTAAAATTTCCTGAAATGCATCTTGATATGGTGCGTGCAGGCATAGTTCTTTATGGTATTTATCCGTCCTCTGATTTTGATAAGACAATGATTGACTTAAAGCCGGCAATGACCTTCAAATCAAGGGTGAGCCATATAAAAGAGCTTGATAAAGGTGCAACACTCAGTTATGGCAGAACATATACTTTAGATAAATCGGCAAAGATTGCAACTGTATCTGTGGGTTATGCCGATGGATATATGCGATGCCTTTCAAATAAGGCGGTTGTGTCTGTTTGTGGCTGTGAAGTGAAACAGACAGGAAGAATTTGTATGGATCAATGTATGATTGATGCAACTGCGGTTAATAATATAAATGTCGGTGACGAGGTTATCTTGTTTGGCGGCTCGGGTAAGATTTCTGCCGAGAATACGGCAGAGCTTATCGGCACAATCGGTTATGAACTTGTTTGTGCAGTGGGGCGCCGTGTTCCGCGCATTTATATCAAGGACGGCGAAGTGAAGGAAGTAATTAATTATCTTCTGGATACATAGAGCCAAATTTTCATACTTTGCGTATAATGTACCAAGGATTGAATGTGCGAACAGCAAATTATGCTTTGTTTCCGCACCAATTCTTGAATACTTGCGGAGTGTGAATTATTGTGGTAATTAAAAGAGGAGATATTTATTATGCAGATTTAAGCCCTGTGGTTGGTTCCGAGCAGGGTGGAGTGAGACCTGTACTTATTATCCAGAATGATGTGGGCAATAAATACAGTCCCACGGTTATTGCAACTGCCATTACGTCACAGATAAACAAGGCAAAAATGCCCACACATATCGAGCTTGATGCCAATGAGTACGGGCTTTCAAAGGATTCGGTGGTGCTTGCCGAGCAGATACGGACCATTGACAAACGAAGATTAAAAGAAAAGATAGGCCACCTTGATGACGAGCTTATGACCCGGGTTAACGAGGCTCTGGAAATAAGCTTTGGATTATAAATAATATTTTTGGCTAAAGAATAGGGAGGAATACGTTATGAAAAAAAGAATGAGATTTATGATTATTTCAGGACTTGTTTGCCTTTGTACAATGTTTACTGTTGTTCTGGCGGAACCGGGCACAGACGGAGACCCATTGATTTCCTTGTCCTATATTGAGGATGTTCTTATGCCCAAGATTGAACAGTATATTGACAGTAAGCTTTCAGGAGTGTCATCAGGCGGCACAGGAGCAGGTGCGGAGACCAATACCTTTACAGTAGTTGAGGCAAAGGAAGGTGACGAGATCATCTGTTCTGCCGGAGCCGAACTGATTTTGCGAATGGGCAAGGCTGAAATTATTGCCACCGAAAAAGGTGGTCTTGCTGATACTACGGCAGGCTATGATCTGGCAAACGGAACAGAAATGCCGGCAAACCACTTGCTGATTGTTCCTGTTGATGATGGCAGAGGAATAAAAGCACAAACCGACATAATTGTAATGATTAAGGGTGGATATAGCATTAAATAAAACAAATGGGGATGTTAAAATAGTCCGGACCGCAAAAAGACAGGGAAATCAATAGACTCAACCTGCAGATTGATGAAAAAAGATTATATATGTTGAAAAATCGCATATAATATGCGATTTTTCCGCTTTTATAGTCTTTTTGCTACGCACAAACCTCACCTCTCGGTGTACACAAGTACACCTTCGGGTATCCCAAAGCTACTGCTTTGCTTCGGTTTGTGTGTTCCGAATCAATTTTACCTATCCCCAAATGGAAGGCTGTTTAAAAACTTTGTTTTTAAACAGCCACATTTTTATACCAGATATGAAAACGGTGTAATTGATTTAAATTCATCAAATGCTGCTTTGGCAGAGCTTTCGTTGGCAAATACGCCAAATACCGAAGAACCGCTGCCACTCATCAGGGAGTATGCAGCTCCGTGAGATAGCATTATTTTTTTATACCTCTCAATTTCAGGATATTCCCTTGAGGTAACTGTTTCAAGGACGTTTCCGCAGGAGGCAGCCATTAGGCCAAGGTTGCCGGTTTCAAGGGCGGCAATTGCTCCTTGGGTGTCGGGGTGTTTGATGTTTCCGTCAAGGATAAGGTTTTTGTATACATAAGCCGTAGATACAGAAACAGGTGGCTTTGCCAGAACAATATATGCATTTGTCAGTGCAGGAAGAGGGGTAAGTATTTCGCCAATGCCCTCGGCAAGCATACAGCCGCCGTATATAAAGAATGGTACATCTGCACCCAAAGTCTTTGCCATGCCTGCAAGCTCGTCTGTGGTAAGAGGCTTGTCAAATATGGTGTTAAGAGCCGTCAATGTTCCGGCAGCATCGGTTGAGCCGCCGCCAAGACCTGCGCCCATAGGTATGTTTTTGCATAGATGAATCCTTGCAGATGCGGATATTCCGGTTTTATCAAAGAATGCATTTGCCGCTTTGATTATCAGGTTGGTGTCATCGGTGGGAACTGAATTATCGCTTGATGTTAATACAATTTCGTGACCTTCGGATATTTCAAAGGTCAGAATGTCAAAAAGCTTGATTTCCTGCATAATCATTGAAAGGTTGTGATATCCGTCTTCCCGGCGGTTTACAACATCAAGGGATAGATTGATTTTTGCAGGGCATTTTATTTCAAAGGTTTTCATTGGGGTTTATCTCCTATGTATAAGGGCTGTTGCGATATGCAACAGCCCTATTGTTTTTATTCCTCTGTTTTTTCTGCTTCGTCTGCGCTGTCAGCAGGGATTTCTTCAACCGCAACAGTTTTGGCATCAGAAGTTTCTTTGTTGAAGATTGCGTCAAAGTCATCTGCATCAATTTTTTCTTTTTCAAGAAGCTGTGCAACGGTAGCCTCAACTGCTTCTGCGTTTGCTTTAAGAATTTCTTCGCAGCGGGCATAACATTCGTCAATAATGCGCTTAATTTCAGCATCAATTTTTGCGGCAACATCTTCGCTGTAGTCTTTTGTGTGCCCAAAATCACGGCCGATAAAGACTTCATCATTGTTACTTGCAAAGGAACGTGTACCCAAAACGTCACTCATACCAAAGCGAACAACCATATTTTTAGCAATTGCAGTGGCACGTTCAATATCGTTTGATGCACCTGTGCAAACATCCTCAAGAAAGATGCTTTCTGCCACACGACCGCCAAGGAGTGAAACGATTTCCTCAAGCATTTCGGTCTTTGACATATGCGAGGAATCATCTTTTGGAAGTGACATTGTATAACCGGCTGCTCTGCCACGAGGAATAATTGAAATTTGCTGAACTCTGTCCTGAGTGGGCAGCATTTTTTGCACAACTGCATGACCTGCCTCGTGGTATGCGGTAATCTTTTTGTCCTTTTCGGTGATTTTGCGTGTTCTCTTTTCGGGGCCTGCAAGAACCTTCATAATTGATTCTTCCAGGTCAAACATTGTGATTTCTTTTGCACCAAGACGTGCTGCACGGAGTGCGGCCTCGTTCATAAGATTTTCAAGGTCGGCACCGGTAAAGCCAACGGTTGCTTTTGCAAGAACATCAAGCTTTACATCATCTGCAAGAGGTTTGCCCTTTGAATGAACAACAAGGATTGCTTCTCTGCCCTTTACGTCGGGTGCATCAACAACAACCTGACGGTCAAAACGGCCGGGACGGAGAAGTGCGCTGTCCAATATGTCGGGGCGGTTTGTTGCGGCAATAACGATTACACCTTCGTTAACGCCAAAACCGTCCATTTCAACAAGCAGTTGGTTAAGGGTTTGCTCTCTTTCGTCGTGGCCACCGCCAAGACCTGCGCCTCGCTGACGGCCAACGGCATCAATTTCGTCAATAAAGATAATGCAGGGTGCAGATTTCTTTGCCTGTTCAAAAAGGTCACGCACACGGGATGCACCAACACCAACAAACATTTCAACAAAGTCAGAACCCGAGATGGAGAAGAATGGAACACCTGCTTCACCTGCAACCGCTTTGGCAAGAAGAGTTTTACCTGTTCCGGGAGGGCCAACTAAAAGAACACCCTTGGGAATTCTTGCACCAAGTTCACGGAATTTTTGTGGATTTTTAAGAAAATCCACGATTTCCTGAAGTTCTTCTTTTTCTTCGTCTTCACCTGCAACATCGTCAAAGGTTTTCTTGTTTTTATCGTCGGTAGATACTTTGGCACGGCTCTTGTTAAAGGACATAACACCGCCTTTGCCGCCGCCTTGTGCCTGACGCATAAAGACAAACCAGAATACTATCATTATGATAATAAGCCCAAATGATGGCAGCATACTCAGCCACCAGGGCGGTGACGCAGGCTCGGGAGTATCTATTTTAAGAGTTCCTGCCGCAACCTGACGGTCGATTTCTTCGCCTACACTGGCATACAGAACCAGATAGCCCGGAGTGGCAACTTCAATCTGAGTGCCGTTGGTGAGCTTTGCGTAGATATTTGGTTCAACAACTTGCATTTCGGCAACCTCGCCACGTTCAATCATGGAAACAAGGTCAGAATATACGTATTTTGTGGTTGGTTCGGGCATTGATGTCATCACAAATATAGCAAGTATTATCAAAAATAATACAAGATAGAAACCAATTCCCCTGAATGTTTTTTTCAAGTAATCGCCCCCTAAATAGGAAAATATATGTGAAGTGAAAAAGTCAATTCTTCTACAAAATATTATATTACCATAAATTTCATTTAAAAACAATACCTAATAATAAAAATTCATTAAAATGTAACATTCTTAGTATTGACAAATTTTGCGATAAGAATTACAATGATTTAAAGAACAAAGAAAGGAATTTAAAAGAATGATAAATAATAAAAAGAGTACGGGTTCCGTATTGCAAAGGATGACCGCAATTTTAGTGGTGTCAGCATTGATTATGCTTTTTGTAATCGGGACTACGGGCTGTAATAAAGGTGCTGATACCGAGGACGGTGCTTTTACAAGCAGCACACAGACAGAGAAAAATGACAAAAAAGAAGATAATGTGACAGAAAATACTAAGGAGGAAAATGTTATGACAGAAAACACAAAGGTATTGGTGGAGATGGAAAACGGCGGAGAGTTTGTAATCGAACTCTATCCTGAATATGCGCCTCAGACTGTTCAGAATTTTGTTGATTTGGTTTCGGACGGATTTTATGACGGTGTTGGATTCCATCGCGTGGTTGAGGGCTTTATGGCGCAGGGCGGTGACCCCGAAGGCACAGGTATGGGGGGTAGCGGCGTTCAGATTCCCGGCGAATTTGCAGCCAACGGCTTTGAAGCAAACACCCTGAGCCACACACGTGGTGTAATTTCAATGGCTCGCAGCCAGAATCCCGACAGTGCATCAAGCCAGTTCTTTATTTGCTATGACGATGCATCATTCCTTGATGGCAACTATGCTGCATTTGGCAAGGTTATCGAAGGTATGGAGGTTGTTGATGCATTTCTGGATGTAGAAAGAACCTACAATATGTCAGGTGAGCTCGCGTCACCTGTTGAGCCTATTATAATGAAAAGTGTAACAATAATTGAAGAATAGTATTTGTTCAAAGGAATAAGGAGAAAATTCATGAAAAAAATAATTGCTTTAATAGTTGCTGTTATGCTCTGCAGTGTTACAGCATTTGCCCATCCTTTTAAGGATGTGGCAGGCCACTGGGCAGAGGCGGAAATTGAAGAGTCGTATACAGGCGGAGCAATAAACGGTGATCCTGACGGGCGTTTCCGTCCTGATGACAAGATTTCCCGCGGAGAATTTGTAAAGATGCTGACAGCAGCTATCTGCAAAAAGGTAGAGGTTACCATCCCTGATGAATTTGACGACGGAACTCACTGGGCAGCAAAACACTACAATTTTGCAACCACCACAATGTTCCTGCCCCTTGATGAAAGCTCCAAGGTTGGCGAAACTGTTCCGGGTTCTATGAGTGCGGCAGATTTTGACTTGCCAATCAGCAGATGGGAGATGGCATATATTGTCAGCGAAAGTATAGGAAATGTATGCGGAATTGTTGGACAGGACCGTGGCAATACCTACAATGACAAGGCTGAAATCGAAAAGAATTACCCTGAGATTATTTCAACCGCTATTGAGAATTCGTTCTTTTTGAACATAATGACCGGTGACGAAAACGGCAACATTGAGCCGGGAAACGGCGGCACCCGTGCCGAAGCGGTTGTTGTTGTAAACCGTGTAACAAAACTTGTGCAGGAGGTTATTGATTACACCAATAAGATGTATGAGGAATATGAAAAGCAGATGAACAGTTCTGTGAAAACTTATGAAGAAATTCCCACCGGACATCCCGTTGTTACAATTCAGATGGAAGATGGTCAAAAGATACTTATAGAGCTTTATCCGGAATACGCACCTCAGACAGTTGCTAATTTTGTTGAATTGGTTAAAAGCGGATTTTACGATGGACTGACCTTCCATCGCATTGTTGATGGATTTATGGCACAGGGCGGCGATCCTGATGGTAATGGTTCAGGCGGCAGCGAAAATAATATTGTCGGCGAGTTTGCATCAAACGGTTTTGAGAAAAACACATTAAGTCATACCCGCGGTGTGATTTCAATGGCACGTGCCGATCACCCAAATAGTGCATCATGTCAGTTCTTTATCTGTTATGGTGATGCAACGTTCCTTGACGGCAACTATGCGGCATTCGGCAAGGTAATCACCGGTATGAATGTTGTTGACAGCTTCCTTGAAAAAGAACGTGACTACAATCAGTCAGGCGAGCTTGCAACACCGGTTGAGCCTATTGTTATGAAAAAGGTTACAGTAAATTTAGGCAAGTAATACAATTTAATTTCCAATAAAACTACCCTGCGGCAATAGCCACAGGGTTGTTTTTGTAGTATTATTGCCGAATACTTATTCCTGCAATGCCTAAAATAACTTCATTTGCAATAGCTTCAATTTTTATACTTTCAAGCTCTTTATCGGGGTCAATTGTCAGTTTATGCACTGTAGCGTGATTATAATTGTTAAAGTAGAAAATTTCAGCTTCGGTGGTCAGTGCTGATGTCAGCCAGTCGTCTATATTCAAAGGGTATATAAGCTTTGAATGTGTGGATGTACCATCAGCATAATTAACAGTTATACGGGCATTTTCAACATACGAATGCATACAGTATGTGCTTGCTATAAACAAAACAGCAATCTCCTGCCCTTTACCGCTAAGCGGAACAGTTATATCATTCGGGAAAACATCAAAAACAGAAACACAAGCCAGATTTTCATTTTCGGCAGGTGTCATAAATGGTATTCCCGAGGGCGAATGAACTATACCACCAGATTCTCTGAAAAGGGTGTCGTCAATATATGCCTCATATCTTCCACGTTGATTCCAGTTGTGCGAGAAACGACCGTTCTGGAATACACCCATTGAAAAAGCCGTAGGTCTTGGGGATATATACGCCTGTTCGTGAACATCCTCCATATTGCAATTGAAAAATGCGGATATATCAACCGGCTCAAAGGGCCTGTCAATAATCGGTTTTTCTTCCTTGTCTTCTTTTACAATGTTGTAATCAGCTGCAAGCCAGGCATCATATTCACCGGATTGAACACGAATAAACAAAGTATGGTCGCCGGAAACAGCTTTTGCTGTTGAATATACTTTATTACCAACAATTTTAATATCGTCCAATACTTCGGATACATCAAACACTTCAACAAGATTTCCATTTAAAACTTCAAAGGAAATTTTATTCTCTGCAATAATATTTGCCGGGAATTCAAGCGATGGAACAGGTGTGTTTCCGTGCATTACACGAAGTTGAAATCTGCCGGCTTTATTTGTCTTAATCAAAACAAAGCTGTTATTCGGGGCAGCCTCAATCTGGTATGATACAGGCTCGCCGTCAAGCAATATGGTTTCGATTTCTGCCGCACGCATTGGGACTTTTATCAGTTTATCTTCCAACCTGTCGCAGCATATATTAAATATTTCCTGATTTCCCTTTCTGGTATAATCAAGTGAAATATCTTTTAATGTTAAGCTTGCGTGCTCCCACTCATCCGGCAGTCCGGGCTGAATATGAACAACATTGTCAAGGTGATTGATTCTGATACCAAAAAGACCCTCAACCACAAGGCGGAGATATGTACCGGATACATCCGAAAAATCAAGGTCACCAAGATCAGATGTGCATCTGTTAGACTGAACGTGTGGTGCCATACCGGGATTTTTTCCCATGAAGTAACAAGCTGATATACCGTCAAGTATTTTTTTACCCTCTTCACACAAACCAAGCTTGAAATATACAAGAGCAAGATGTGCATTTTCTGCAGGGAAGAGCCCACAGTTTGAATACTGTTTAGGCAGCCAGTTGGAGGAATAGCAAAGCCTTCCTTTTATGCCGGGTGTTACAATATTTTTGATATGATTTTCGGTAAATTTCAGAGTTCTGTATGCTTTGAAATCGTCAATCATATCAGAGTCTATTACGTGATATACTGTAGCAAGCTCTACAGACGGATGAATAAGGCAATTTCCTACTGTATCAAGAGATTCAGCAATAACGCCGTCATTTGCCAGCCACAGTTTTTCGTTCAGAGCTTTCTTGATTTTCTCTGCGCGCTTTGCAAAAACTTCTCCATCACGTCCGATTCTCTCTGCAATCTTTGATAAAACAAAATTAGCACGGTAATTATACGCACTTGATTGTGCACAGCCGGCGCCGTTATAGTTGTGGCCATCGGAAATCCAGGTGTTAAGGAAGTTTTGATACAGCCCATCATCATCCGGGTCAAAAACTCGTCTTTCCCACTCTACCATTGAGCATAGGTCATCAAAGTATTTTTCGGCTATTTCAAGATTTCCCGACCACTCAATATAATAAAGCATCATATCAAGAGCACATTCCTGCATGTTATACGGTCCGTAGTTTGGAGAATCCGGAGCAGCAAAGTCTGCCGGCAACCTGCCAACGGAATTCTCAAGTATATGCCATCTCTTGTCAAACTTATTTTCGCCGTCAGGAATCGGAATGTCGTCATACCAAACGTATTCTTCACTTATGGGACCGCGTGTAATGTATGAAAGCCACATCTCCATTGCTTTTTCAACCCTGTCGCCCCATCCTAATGCTGTGGGAGCATACCAGTTTCTCCATCCCAAAAACGGTGCATGGTAAGCAAACGCACCATGATAGAATGAATTATTATGCCATGACGAATCAAGAGCAATAACTGTGGGAGGGATGGTGAGATTTAAAGGATTTTCGGGCGTTGTAACATCAATGCATGCAAACTTTGCGTATATCTGTTGCTTTATATAGCCAATTGGGTTTTTCATTTTAAGCCACTTATCCAGAGTTTCCTCGTCCGAGTTGTAAATTACAATAATATATCCGTCAAAAGTCTTTCCCGGCTCAATAGCTGCTGAAATTTTAACAACATTATCATCGCAATTTTCCGGTTCGGAGCCTAAAAATGC